>CBFHAJ010000070.1:0-19023 GCA_965653495.1 uncultured bacterium
GGCGCCGCCGCCTCCGGCCGCCGCCGGACAGCTCAGCGTGCTCGTCGTGGACGACGAGGTGGCGCTGCGCAATGCCCTGTTACGGTTCCTGCGCCGCCACGACATCCGGGGGGAAGGCGTGGGCGACGGGGCCGAAGCACTCCAGCTCCTGGGGCACCGCGACTTCGACGTGATCATCTCCGACCTGCGAATGCCCGGCGTGAGCGGCCAAGAGTTCCTGGAGCGGCTGCACCGCGACCGGCCCGAGCTGGTGGCACGCCTGGTCTTCAGCACGGGCGATGCCCTCAACGCGGAGACCGCCGCCGTGCTGAGGGCGTCGGGTGTGCCCACGGTGACGAAGCCGTTCAATTTCGCCGAGCTCGAGCAGGTGATTCGACACGTCGCCGGCCAGGCAGCCACCGCCGCGCGCCCGCGGCCCTAGAACCGCGGGCGCCAGAACGCGGCTGCGGTCGGGAACACCTTCTCGGTCAGCGCCGCTGAGAGGGTTACGAACAGGCCGTGCCCGCCGCGCACCGAGAAGTCGGGATCGTTCAGATTTCCGAAGCGGTAGCCGGTCGCCACCTCCAGCCCGTCCACCGGCCGCAGCGCCACCGTGGGCGCTCCATCCCAGCTAGTAGTGCCGGTCGTCCGTTCCACCAGCAAGCGTCCGTCGCCGCGCACGCTCACCCAGTGATTCAGGTCCACGCTCAACCGGCTGCCGATGTAATCGGCCCACGTCGTCAGCGTTTGGGGCGTCCCGTCGGCGTACACCCGGTCGGCCTGGGCACGACGCATGGCGTAGCGGGTGCCGAGTTCGACCGACGGCGCCGGCGTCCAAATCATCTCCGCGGCGCCAATCAACTTCCGCTCGGCCCCCTGCGGCACCAGCACCCCGCCGCCGATCGGATTGCGGTCGTCGGCCCACTGGACCTTCGCGAGCATGTTCACGCGATCGCTGTGCGCCGGCCGAAAGGCCAGGCCCCAGAGGCTCGAGAGGTGGCGCGCCAACGGCGCGCCGGGGCGCATCTGCTGCGAGAACTCCTGCCGTGACAGCAGCGCGAGCGAGGCATCGAACGCCACGTCGCCTGCGACGGTGGCGAGGCGGCTCGACTGCAGGCTGCCGTCCTTATACTCGGCCCGGGCGCTCAGCCGGTAGGGCGCGGCGTGCGGCACGAGTTCCAGGCCGGCTCCCGCCGACCAGTAGTCCTCTTCGGTCTGCAGGAACGGCAGCGCCCGCACCGGATCGCTCACGGCCGCGCTGTTGACGCCGACGCGACGCTCGAACAGAACATTGACCACGAACCCCGGCGCGAACTCCAGCCGATTCCGCAGGCCGACGATCGCCGCGTTGCTCGGGCCGCCGACGCCGCCGGTGAGCTGATAGGTTCCGTAAGCCTGCGTCCCCGGCGCCACGTCGGCGCGCACGCCGAGACTCGACAGCGCGTAGGTACGCTGGGAGTCGGGGCGCGACACATAGCGCTGGCTCGCCTCCACGGCCAACGCCGGCGTGAGGCGATAGCTGCCTCCGACCCCCCACACGTCGGGCGACGGCTCGGGACCGTACAGGCTGAGGTGACGCCGCGCCTCCGTCCAGACCTGCACGCGCGGCGACGGACCCCACTTCGTCTTGACCTCAGCGGCCGTGGCTTCGCTCGGGGCCGTCCCCCCGTCCAGCCGGTCGTTCACGACCCCGGCCTCGACCTGCAGGCCTGGCACCACCGACTGCAGCAGTCCTACCCGGTTGCGCTCCCGATCGACGCCCTGCAGCTCGAACCGCTGCTCGGCGTGCTCCGCCTGCAGCTCGGTCGCGCCCACCTTGAGCCCGCCTTTCAGGTTCAGCTCGGTCACGCCGGGCTGGAGCGCCACGTTCGCGGGATTCGTGAACTCACGCCCAACTCGCATGTACGCCGCACCGAGCGTCAGTGCGCCACCGAACGCCCGATAGCTCCCCTTCGCCGCGGCCGCGATGCCGGTCGAGTCGCCCTGCTCCGCATAGGCCACCTCTGCGCCGAGGTCGAGCGTGCCGACCCGCAGGGCGCGCACATCGCCGCCCACCAGGCGGTACCGGTTGACCGTTTGATTCGCATTCACCGCCGTGATGCCGAGCCGCAGCGAGTCCACGCCGAGGCCGGCCCCCAGGCGCCGCACATCGAGCGCCGCCCGACCGCCGGCCACCAGCTTCTGCTCGCCCCCGGACGCCGCCTCGAAGCCCGCGACGATGAACACCGGATTTCCATTTGCGTCCGTCGCCGGAATGGGCTGCTTGAAGAGCACGACGCCCGCCGTGTAATCGATCTGGTAATCCACGAACCGGACGAGGGCTTGCGTCGCCACGGCGCGCTCGGGATTGAGGAAGTCCCGCGTTTCGATGCGCACGTACTCGCTGCCCGGCAGCATGCCCGCAGCGACCTGGTAGGGACCGGAGATGCCCACCCCGCGGATCTGCACCTGCCGCAGCGCCTGCGACGTCATGCTGCCGAACCCGCTCCAGGTGACGGCGCCCGTGCTGACCTGCGCCGCGACTCCCGTGACGGCCCGCTGGTAGCGCGCGAGGTTCAGGCCGCTCGCGAAGCCGACCGTGGAGAGGTCGCCGAACGCCGCCCAGTCGTAGCCGCGTTCCACGCGGGCCGACAGCCAGGTCTGGGACGCCGTACGCTTCTGCTGCTCGCTCGCGTCACCCACCATCGGATACTGCGACTCCTCCAGCGGGTCGGCGCTGCGGTCGAACGTCGTCCGACCATCGTTCAACCGTCGCGAGTCGAGGCCCACGGTGAACGACGTCTGCGCGTCGAGCCGGCCGCGCGCCGTGGCGGCGCCGTACGCATCGGGGCTCGCGCCCACGCCCACCATGCCCGATCCCGCGACGGTCAGCCCGCGGACCTCCGGGAGCACTTCGAGCGGAACGGTGGCTGTCGCCGCGCCCGACTTGAGCTCGAGCTCGCCGGCACCGACCATGCGGCCGGGGCGCAGCGCGATGATCAGCCGCCCCGTCGCGGTGGATAGGAGTTGCAGCCCGACGGACGACGGGTCGGCGTCCGTGCCGAGCGGCGTAGCGCCCTTCGCGCTCACCGTGACGTAGGCGGGCTGCGCGACCGGCACGCCCCAGCTGTCCAGCACGCGCACGGCGAGCGTGACGGCGCTGCGCCCGTCGGCGATGAGCTGCAGCCGGTTCGCGGGCAGGTCGAAGCGGGCCGGCAGCCCGGTGACATGGACCGCGATGCTATCCCGGCGCTCGTGCCCCCACGAGTTCGTCGTGGCGACGCGCAGGCGATGCGGGCCGCTCGTGAGCGGCACGGCGATAAAGTCGAGGACACCGTCGATGCGCGTGCGCGCAGAATCGATGCGCGTCGCACCGTCATAGAGGACGACCGATTCGTTGGGCTCTCCCTTCACGCCGACGTAGATGTGATCGGACGCGAGCACCGTGCCATCCTTGGGGGAGAAGATCTCGATTCCGGGGCCCTGGACGACGGCGAGCCGGTCGGCGGACTGCCCGTCATGCCCGGGCCGCGCGCCGGGGACGCGCACCGGGTCCTCGACTGCGCCAGCCGCGCTGTCGAATGCCACCGTCGGAGCGGGATCGGCGGGCGTGCCCGACGCGCTCTCGACCGCCACCGCTGGTGCGGAGACGGCGGTTCTCGTTCGTGGCACCGACATCATCGCCGTCAGCGGCACCAGCGAGTTCCGCACGGCGGTGCTGGCAGTCGACTCGACACGGCCCCGAAGGCGCCGCTCCATCGTGATGTGGCCGTCCGCGGGCGGCCAGGCGACCACGCGGACTGCGGCGGAATCACGGCGCACCGACGACCAAGCGACGATACGGATCTGTGCGTCCGGATGGGCGACCGGGATCGGGATCCCTGCGTCGAGCCAACTGTAGCGCGTGAACAACCTGCCATCGACGTACACGACCGCCGAATCCGCGCGCGGACTGAACACGACGAGCGCGTCGATCGTCAGCTCGCGCGGCTGTCGCACCGTCATCTCATACCGCACGGGCGAGCCGTAGGTCGCGGGCAGGACATGGTCGCGCGACAGGCCCTGCGTGTCGGGGGGCGCATGCAGGCGTACGGCCCCGAACGTGAACGCCACCGATTGGACCTCCGCACTTGTGCGCGGCGGGGCCGGAGATTGCTGGCTGGCGGGCGCCGGGCGCGGCGGCTCCGCAGCCAGGGGCCTCGTGGGGCGCACCCGGAAATCGACTTGCGGCGTCGTCCACCCGCTCGCGTCGACGAACTGCATGTCCTCGCCCGCGACCGCGTAGCCGTCGGGAACGGAGCGCGGGTCGAGGCGGAACGCATGGCGACCGGGGCGGACATTGAGAAACGAGAACTTCCCTGTGGAATCTGTGGTCGCGACCATCCCGTCTTCGGTCCACACGTCCACGTTGGCGAGGCCCGGCTCGTCACTCTCCTGGATGCCGTCGCCGTTGACATCCACCCACACCTTGCCGATCGCTGCGCGCGTTTCCATCGGCCAGGCGCGGCGGATCTGCACCCAGGCGATGGCTTCGGGTGATGCGGCGAGTCCACCGGTCACCTGGCCGGTGGCGATGGCGCGCGCTTCGGCGACGGTGCCGGGTGCGGAGACCAGGGCCGCGACATAGCGCAACGTACGGCTTGCGCCCGGGGCGAGCGGTGCTGCGGTGTAGAGGATCAAGCGGCCTGGGTTGACGGCACTAGAGTCCGCGGCGATCGCGCTCGCCGGGACATACCGTGCGCCGCTGGGCAGCCGCACCGTCACCTGCATGTTCGTGACGACCAACGTTCCGGGGTTCCGGACCACGATCGTGTAGGGAATCGCCTCGCCGACGCTGACCTCGAGGGCGTCGGCGGTCAGGTCGAGCGCTAGCGCGGCGGTGGGGGGACCCACCAACGCGACTGGGGTCGCCGCCGCTGCGAGGGCAGGCGTGCTCTGGCCTTGCAGATACGCGGTGTTCACGACGCGCTGCGTATCGCGCACCGTCGGCGCAACGGCGAGCACGACATCGATGCCGCCCGTGTCAGCGGGCGCGAGCGTGCCCAGCGACCAGCTGAGCACCTGGCCGGCGACGGCCGGCGCGAGCGTTGCGCTCACGTACTGCAAGCCCGCCGGGAGGGTATCGGTCAGGACGACGTTCTGGGCGGTGCCGGCGCCGGCGGCGTTGCCGTATCGGAGATGGTACACCACCTGCTGCCCCACCAGCGCCACGCCAGAGACGGGCGTGGTCAGCTGCTTCGCCAGCGAGAGTGCCGGCGCGAGAACCGTGGTCAGGACCGCGTTCGACGTCGTGGTGTCCGTTCCGCTGGTCCATACGAACGCAACGTTGCTCCGGTTCGTCACCGTTGGCGGCGGCGCAACCGCGTTCACGCGCGCCTGGAATGTGACGGATCCGGACATGCCCGGATGGATCGTCCCCAGGCTCACGGCGACGACACCATTGCCCAGCACCACGAAGCGGCCGGCATCGCCGTCGGCGGCATCGGTCAGGGCCGTGCCGTTCCAGCGCATCGATCCCTGGACGTACGACACACCGTTCGGGACCGTGTCTGCGAGCTGCACCATGGTCGCGCTGTCGCTGCCCGACACGGCGTAGTTCAGCGTATAGGTCAGAACGTCGCCGCCCGCCGCCGTCCCGCGATCCACCTGTTTCGTCAAGCTAAACGTGATCGCTGCAGACGACACCGCGAGTACGTCCCGGAGCGAGCTGGTCACGCTCGGATTGAAGCGGCTTGTGGCGGTCGCCGTGATCGTGTCGGTCACGCCGCCGCTGCCTGCGCCCGGAATGGCGACCTGGACGAGCAGCGACGCGCTCGCGCCGGAGGCCAACGCGACCGGTCCGGTGATGACCGAATCGCCGGCATCGAGCACCCCGTTGGCGTTCCAGTCGCGATAGAGTGTGACCGTCCACCCATGCCCGGACACGGCGGCCACGTTGAAGGAATCCGCGGCGTTCCCCTGGTTGGTGAGCGTGTGTGCGAAAACCACCGACGTTCCGGGGGCGCCACCGGTCGACTGCGGAGACTGGAACTGCATGCCGGCGACCTGCGCGACGACGAGATCGACGGTGTCGGAGGGAACGACGTAACCAAAACCGCTGGACGTGTAGGCCAGCGTCGCCCAGTTACGAATGTGCGAGCCGGCGGGCGTGCCCTGCGCAACGAGCGAGGATCCCCCGAGCACGAAAGCACAGAGGGAGGCGGTCCCTAGCAGGAACCGCCTCGCCTCACCCGCTCGAGTGCCCAAGCCCCTCAACATCGGGTTGGGTCCTTCAGTTGATGCTGACGCGCAGCTCGAACGTGGCGCTGGCGCTCGCCGCCAACACGCCACCCGTGCCCGTGTAATTCGCGGTCACGTTCTGCCCGGCCACCGCAACTGTCCATCCGGTGCTCGAGCTGGTCGAGACGTACGTCACCTGTGCCGGCAACGCATCGGTCACCTGCACGTTGGCAGCCGACGTGGCGCCCGAGTTCGTGATGGTGAACCGGTACCGAATGATCTGTCCCGGGATCACGCCACCGGCGACCGGCGTCACGCCGTCGTCCAAGTACGCGGCTTTCGTGAGCGCCAGATTCGGCTTGATGACCGTGAGATCCATGAAGCCCGGATCGGACGTAGCCGGCTGGCCCACCGAGCGTCCGGTCAGCGTCAACGTATCTGTCGAGCCGCCCGCGACGTTCGCGACGTTGTACACGACGACGATGTTGGCCGACGTGGCAGGCGCCAGGGGGATGCGTGCGCTGTCCCCCGCCACCCCGTTCACGGAGACGATCGCGATGACCGGCGAGCCGGGGCTCGTCGCGATCACGTCGAAGTTGTCGTTCCCGTTGCCGTTGTTCTGGATCGAGAACGTGAACGAGTAGCCGTTCCCGGGCAGCCGCTGCACGTTCTGCCCGCCGTCCGGGGTGACCGCCACGCCGTAGGTCGTAATCGGCGTGATGGTGCTCGACGCGTTCGCCGATGTCGCCGGCGTGCGTCGCGAGTGGGACGTGAGCGTGTAAACGGTCGACACGCCACCCTGACCGCTCGCGACATTGAACACGACTTTGATCACGATCGAGCCGTTCTGCGCAATCGCGGTGCTCGCCAACGCACCGTTCAGAGCGGCGAGCGTGCCGTAGGTCGTAGCCCCGAAGCGATACCCCGTCACCGTAATGACTCCCGCAACGGAGATGGCATCGGAGATGGACATGGAGTCCGTGCCGTTGCCGATGTTGGCGACGGTGAACGTCATGGTGTCCGCCGTACTGGGAGACGCGGCGGAGGGACTCGGCGTGTTGGCGGTGACCGTCACGCCGGCCTTGAAGCCGACGGTCACGGAGACTGAGCCCGTGACCGGGGCGTAGGCGTTGCCGTTCGCGTCGGTGTAGGTCGCCGTCGCGGTATTGGTGATCACCGTGCCTTCCGGTGTCTGGGCCCACGCCTCTGTGGCGACGGCCAGCAACGCCATCGCAATCAGGGTGAGGCGGAGGGTCCGCTGCACTTGCCTGAGCATCTCGAGCTCCTTCCGATGGTACGTGTCAGCGCGCGGGCGCTTCCTTCACCCGGCCGCGGAATTCCACTGCCACTTGCGCTCCCCGCACCAGCACCCCCACGACGGTCCAGCGAACGTGGGTGTACTGCTCGGCCGACGCGGGCTTCGGCACCTGCTTGCCACCTTCGACCACACTGATCAGCGGCTGCGCCGCATACGTGCGGCCGCCGTCGATCGAGTACTCGGCGCGGACGCCCTGATCCGACGTCGCTGAGCCGAGGACGTAGACCATGCCGCTGGGAATGGGATCGACGAACTGGATGTTTTTGACGGGTCCGGCAGTGACGTTCCTGAATACCAGCCGATAGCGGATTTCATCGCCAGGCTGCGCCACGCTCGGATCGGCGCGGCCGGCCGACAGCGCCGTGACGTTTTGCGCCGTCACGACGAGCGACGACGGCGCACCGCCTCCACCACCTTGCGCGGCCGCGTCCGACGCTGCGATTACGGCCGCACCCACCATCACCAGTGACAGCCAGTGCAGAGGTCTCATCGTTCTCTCCCGGTTCTTCGTTTTTGCTGTGTGGGCTTCGCGTCCTTCGGCTTCGCGCGTCCGGCTCGAGCGCCCTCCGCGTCGCGCCAGGCGAACACGGCGGCACACTTGGGGCATACGACGAGGTCCCCGAGGACCTGGGTGCGGCCGAAGAAATGCAGGGTCGAACAGCTTGGGCATCGCAAAACCATGCGTGATCTGCTCCTTTCGCCGCGGCGCAGGGGCAGGTCCTGTGCCCGCTGCGGTCGCGATTGCAACGCATTGTTTTGCCGTGAGTTGACTGCTCTTGGAGGAACTGCCGCTGCCTTCGTTCACAGCCGCTACGGTTACCGTACGGTAACGTCGGCGGTAACGGCTGGCGGGCTCAGCTGGTCAGCGAATCTGCGCGACGAGCTGGAGGCTGGCGGTGTTGTTGGGCGGCGTGGCACTCAACGGATTCTGGAACGTCCAGCGCACGCGATTCACGCAGCGGTCGTAATTCGCCGGCGCGCTACAGGCGCCGCTCGCCGGCACGTAGGTCCAGGTGGCGCCGCCATTGTTGGAATACGCGACGACGACGCTGACGCCGGGCGGCAGCGTGTTGGAAACGCTACCGATCTTGAACTGAACGTTCGGATTGAGCGTGTCGACGACCACGACGCTCGTGGCATTGTCGCCACCGTTGTTCGTGACCACCAGCGTGTACGTCAGATCGGTGCTGGGGGGGGAAATCCCGGGCGGCGCGACACTGTTACTCAACGCGAGATTCGGTTTCGCGGTACTGAGGACGACGTCGTTTCCGGTTCCGCCCACGTAGCTGATCTTGAACGCTTGGGCGCCGAAGGTGACCAGAGATCCCTCCGGCAGGCCGGCAAAGGTGCCGACGATGGCGTCGGTCCCGTCGTTGTTGATGATCGTGAACGATGATCCGGCCGGCGGTGTGAATCCGACGCTACCGCTCAACGACGCGCCAGTCAGATTGACCGTGCCCGTCACGTTGAGCTGATCGTAGCCCGATCCGGCCGTGGTGCCGTTCAGTTGGACGACAACGCTGGGACTGCCGCTGCTCAGGTTCAGATTGCCGCTGTTCAAGACGCCGGGACCGCCCGAGCCCGGGCTGACGCTGCCGCCTGCGGCGGTGGACGTGATCGCGCCGACGGTCCCGCTCCCTCCCAGCGCGCCGCCGTTGACGCTGACGGCACTCGTCGGCTGCGATCCGTTCACGAGCAGCGTGCCGGCAGTCACGGTCGTGGTGCCGGAGTAGGTGTTCGCGCCGCTGAGCGTGAGCGTGCCAGTGCCCGTCTTGGTGAGTGCGACGGTGCCGCTGCCGTTCTGGATGATGCCGGAAAAGCCCGTCGTTGCGTTGTTCCCGCCTGCGTTCAGCGTCACGGGACCTGCCGCGCTGCTCGTGACTGTACCGGCGCCGGCGAACGATCCGATGATGTCGCTGAATCCACCCAAATCGAGCGTCGCCCCCGCGTTCACGGTCACCGCGCTGGCTGAGCCGATCGAGTTTGTGGCGCCGATCCGGAGCGTGCCTGCACTGATCGTAGTGGCGCCCGTATACGTGTTCAGTCCTGAGAGCAGCAGCGTGCCGGTTCCGGACTTCGTGACGGACCCTGCGCCCGCCATGATGCCGCCGTAGGTGAGCGTCGTCGCGGGGTCGGTCGATATCGTGCCCGCGCCGGTCAACGCCACGCCGCGATTGGCGGCGAGCGTGAACGTCGCGGTGGCGCGGAGTGTACCGCCTACGAGCACGATTTTCCCTGCGGTCGGCGCGCCAGGCGGGGTCCCAAGCGCCCCGTCGGCGGCGATCGAGATCGCGCCGGCGGTGATCGTCGTCGTCCCGGTGTAGGTATTCGCGGCGGTGAGCGCGAGTGTCCCGGCGCCATCCTTCGTGAGCCCACCGCTGCCCGTGATGATTCCGCTGATCGTAAGCGTTACCGCTGCGTTGCTCACGACGATCGTCCGCGTCGCCGCAACCGTCACGCCCACCGAGATGGTGTTGCCGCCCGCGGCACTGCTATCGGCGATGCCGCCTGCACCGATCGTGATCGCCTTGTTGCTGAGTGTATAGCCGCTGCCCTTTATCGTGATCGAGTTGAAGCTGGCGTTGTTCAGGTTGTTGTTCGTCAGCGGATTCGCCCCGCCACTGGGGAACACGAGGTTTTCGGTACCGGAGCCGCTGGGGGCGACGCCGCCAGCCCAGTTGTTGGCGATACTCCAGTTCGCGTTCTGGGCGCCGGTCCACGTGAACGTCTGTGCGGGGCTCGGCGCGGCAACGCCGCCGAGTCCCAGCAAGAAAAGGAGCAGGCTGTGGGAGCGCGTACCCATCGAGCCATTCCGGTCCGCAAGCCACGTACCCCAGCGGGAGTGCGGCCATTTCGTTTTACAACAGTGAGTTATGACCTGAGACATCGGTGGAGCCGGTGTCCGAATGTTACCGGACGGTAACCGAACTGGTAATCACGTGCTCGATTCGATGTCGGACGGACGGGGCAGTAAGCCGTATTTCTTCCGCTTCTCCCACAGGTTCTTCCGCGAGATGCCGAGCAGCTCGGCGGCCCGTTGGACGTCGCCGTCGGTCTCCTCGAGGGTGAGGCGGATGTATTCGCGCTCGGCAGCGGCGAGCGTAAGCCCCTTGGGCAGCGAGACGGTCTTGCCACGCGGCCGCCTGGCCGCGTCGGGCGCGAGCGGGCCGAGGGGCGGCAGGTCAGCGCGCGTGACGGTGGGGCCGTCGGTGAAGATCATGGCGCGCTCGATCACGTTGCGCAGCTCGCGCACGTTGCCGGGCCAGCCCCAGGCTTGGAGGGCATCGAGGGCCGCGCGGTCGACGCTGTCGATCTTCTTCTTGAACTCTTGCGCAAACAGCTGGCGGAAATGCTCCGTGAGGAGGGCGATGTCGCTCTTGATCTCGCGCAACGGCGGCAGCGTGGTGCTGGCCACACTGATTCGATAATACAGATCCGATCGGAACCGGCCCGCCTGCACGAGCTGCTCCAGGTCGCGGTTCGTCGCCGTGACCAGTCGCAGGGCGACCTCCAGCTCTTCCGTGCCGCCCAGCCGTCGAAACCGCCGACTTTCGAGCACGTTGAGCAGCTTCGCTTGCAGCTCGGGACCGAGCTCTGCGATTTCGTCGAGGAACAGGGTACCGCCGTCGGCGACCTCGATCAGGCCGCGCTTCGCCTCGCGAGCGTCGGTGAACGCGCCCTTTTTATAGCCGAACAGCTCCGCCTCCAGCAGAGTCGCCGGCAGGGCGGAGCAGTTGATCTCGACGAACTTGCCGGCGGAATGCGGGCTCGAGTAATGGATCGCGCGGGCGACCAGGTTCTTGCCCGTGCCGCTCTCGCCGAGCAGCAGCACCGTCGGGCGCGGGACCGCGGCCATCTTGAGGACGAACGCGCGAACCGCGTCGACCTTGGGATGCGCGCCGAGGATCGCCTGGACGGAGAATTGCTCGCCCCGAGCCTGCTCGAGCGAGGCCCCTGCTTCGAGCAGGGGTCGCTCGGCGAGCGCTCGCCTGAGCAGCGTCATCAGCTCGTCCATGTTGACGGGCTTCGTCAAATACTCCGTCGCGCCGGCCTTCAACGCCTCGATGGCGCTGGCAATGTCGGCGTGCCCGGTGAGGACAAAGATGGGGAGGTGGGGATCGCTGGCGCGCAGCCGGCGCGTTACCTCGACGCCGCTCACGTCGGGCATCACGAGGTCGGTGATGACCGCGTCGGCTGCCTCTTCGGTGTGCTGCGCCAGCAGCTCCTCGGGCCGGTCGAACACCCGCGTCCGCACCCGGCCCGCCGGCCCCAGATTGGCGGCGAGGAGCTTGGCGTACACCAGATCATCGTCGAGCACGTAGATCCTGGGAACCATGCGGCCCTGTATTTGTGCGGCGCCGGTGCTAATATTGGCGACGCCGCCCTGCAGAGCCAGAACCCATGACCGAGACTTTCCGCGCGCTCGTCATTGACGACGATCCCGACTTGCTCCAGTTGGTGCGACGGACCCTCGAGTTCACCGCCGGCTGGGACGTCGCGACGGCTGGCTCGGGCGCGGCGGGGTTCGAGCTCGCTCGCCGCACTCCCCCGAGCGTGATCGTGGTGGACGTCATGATGCCGGAGATGGATGGCTACGAGGTGTGCCGGCGACTGAAGGCCGACCCGGCGACCGCGCGGGTGCCCGTCGTGCTGCTCACGGCGCGTCGCGATCTCAATGCGCAGCGTGTGGCCGAGTCTGGGGCGGCCGGTGTGGTCTTCAAGCCGTTCCAGCCGGAGGAGCTGGCGCGACAAGTCCGCGCCTACTGCGAATGACGGCGCGCGATCCCTTCGCGGAGGTGCGGGCCGAGTTCGCGGCGGGACTGGGGCGCCGTATCGAGACCATGCGCAACGCGTTGGCCCAGCTCGAGGAGGGCTTCCACGGGGAGGAGGCTCAAGCGCTGTATCGCGCCGCCCACTCGCTCACCGGAACGGCCGCGAGCTTTGGCGCGGACGGCTTGGCCCACGTGGCGAGCGACCTCGAAGAGCTGACGCGGGGGTGGTTGGACCGGCGGGCGGTCCCGCCGGACGAGTGGCGCGCCGCCGCGGCGGCCGTCAAAGAGCTCGACGCGGCCGGACGCGAGTATCGCGCCACAGCGGGGGGTGGGAGCTCGCGCGCCGCGGCCGCACGCCTCGCGGTCGTCGGCGAGCTGACGTCGCTGATCAGCGCCGCCGTGGACATGCGCGAGATCTTCCGGGGCGCAATCGAGAAAGTCCACCGCGTGCTCGATTTCCGCCGCGCCAGTGTGGTCCTCGTCAACGACGCACGTACGCACTACTACATCCAGACGCTCTACGACAAGGCCCGCGGCGGATTCGTCCTCGGCGAGGCGGTCTTCCCCATCGAACAGGGGTTGACGGGCGAGGCAATCCGCACCGGACGCCCGATCCGCGTGGATTCGCTCCCCGGTACGGAAGGCATCCTGCTGCAGGAAGGCAAGCGCGTGTCCGCGATGATCGTGCCGCTGCACGTCGGCGACCGCGTGATCGGCGGACTGAACTTCGGGCACGAAGACGAGGGCCATTATACGGAGGAGGATCTCGACTGGGCGGTGGTGCTGGGCCGGCAGATCGAGACCTCGCTGTACTACTCCACGCTCCTGAGCACGATCGCCCAGCAGCGAGAGGCCTTGGCGCGGGAGCACGCCACCGTGCGGGGCCAGCGCAACCAGCTGGAAGCGCTCATCGATGCGAGCGATGCCGCCATCATGATGGTCGGGCCGGACAAGCGGATCGCCTATGCGAACGGCAAGATGGCGCGATTGGTCGGGATTCCGCGGGAAGCGGTCCTGGGAGCGAACGTCGGCACGATTCACCGCTTCCTCAGCGGCTCGTTCGTCGACGCGGCGGCCCTGGCCACGCAAGAGAAAGGTCTGTCGCTCGACACGCTGCAGCGCGACCGCGTCGAGCTCACGTTCCCGCAGCCCGGCGTGTACCAGCGCGTGGTGGCTCCGGTCCGCGACAGCGGCGGCTCGCTGCTCGGGCACATCGTGCTGTATCGCGATGTGACCCACGAGGTGGAGGTCGAACGCGCGAAGTCCGAGTTCGTGTCCGTGGTGAGCCACGAGCTGCGCACGCCGATGACGTCCGTGAAGACGTCACTCTCCCTCCTCCTCGCCGGCGCCGCGGGGCCGCTCGACGCCGCGGCCAAGGAGCTGCTGGAAATCGCCCACCGCAACACCGATCGCCTGATCCGCCTGGTGAACGACCTGCTCGACCTGTCGCGTCTCGAGGCGGGGCGCATGGAGTTCCCGCTCGAAGCGGTGCCCCTCGCCGAGACGGTCGCGGCCGGACTGGAGACCGTGGCGGCGTTCGCGGACGCCGAGGGCGTGACGCTCACGCTGCAGCCGCCTGCAGAGCCGCAGGTCGCTCTCGGCGTGCGGGACCGGGTGCTGCAAGTGATCGTGAATCTGCTCGGCAACGCCATCAAGTTCTCGCCCCGGGACAGCGCCGTGGAGGTGCGGTGGTGGGCGGAGGACGGCTCTGTGGTCGTCCGCATCTCGGATCACGGACCGGGTATTCCGCCCGACAAGCTCACGGCCATCTTCGAGCCGTTCACTCAGCTCGACAGCTCGACGACCCGCGAGCATGGCGGCGCGGGACTCGGCCTCGC
This sequence comes from uncultured bacterium, assembly GCA_965653495.1. Taxonomy (GTDB): domain Bacteria; phylum Gemmatimonadota; class Gemmatimonadetes; order Gemmatimonadales; family GWC2-71-9; genus AG41. The sequence goes on from CBFHAJ010000070.1 coordinate 14,106, forward strand.
CATCACGCATCGCATCGTGGACGCGCTCGGCGGCAAGGTGTGGGTGGAAAGCGACGTCGGCCGGGGAGCACGGTTTTTCGTGCGCTTGCCCCTCGCCACACCGGAGCAACTCGCCCGACCCACGGCGCGCGCTCGCCGCCCCGCACCACAGCGGGACGCAGCAGTGGTGCTTCTGGTACACCCCGAGCCGGACTGGCGCCGCCTGGCCGCCGCCCGCCTCGCCGCCGAGGGATGGCACGTGCGACCATTGGCAGGGGGAGGGGACGCGCTCGCCGCCCTGCAGCAGGACCGGGCGGACCTCGTCATCGTCGCGCGGGAGCTGGCAGACATGAACGGGCTCGAGTTCGTGCACCGTGTTCGCCGCGACACGACGATGTTCGACACGCCCGTCTTGTTGGTCAGCGACGCGGAGGCGCGGGCCGAGGCACTCGAGTACGGCGCCGACGGCTGGGCACCGGCCGATCCTCAAGAGCTCATCGGTCCGGCGCGCGGGCTGCTGGCCACCGGCGGGCGTCCCATTGTCCTGTTGGTGGAGGACGATCCCGCGGTGCGAGACAGTCTCACCAAACTGCTGCGCCGCACCGGGCACGCCTGCCTGGGACTGGATGATGCCCAGACCGCACTGGCCTTCGCCCGCAGCCGCCGCCCGAGTGTGATCGTCACAGACTACAATATGCCTGGCATGAACGGCGTGGCATTCCTCGAAGCGGTGCGCCGTGAGCCGTCGCTCCGCGACGTGCCGGCGATCATGCTGAGCGGCCACGGGAGCGTTGCCTTGACCGAACAGGCACGCCTCCTGGGCGCGGAGTTCGTCCCGAAGCCATTTCAGGTCCGGGCGCTCGTGACACGCATCGGGGAGCTCGCGAGCCCCGGCTAGGCGGGAGGCCGGCGCTCCGGGATGGGCGAACGACGGCCCGCCGCGCCCGACCTAGGGCTTGAGCTCGACCTCGAGTCCCGACGCGCCCACACCGCCCGGCGTGGGCCGCAGCCGCACGAGCAGTGGCGCCGCCGTGGCGTGGAGCGCCTCGAGCACGGCGGGATCGACCGTCAGGTCGTAGTCACCCGGCTTGGTCCCCATCACATAGAACGCCCCGTCGCTGAACGTGGTGAACCGCTGCTCGGCACCGCTGCGCCGATTGGTGAGCCGCAACGTCACGCCCGCCACGCCCACGCGCTGGCCACCCACCTCCCGGCTCACGCGCCCCTCGACCACACCCCCCTGCACCACGGGAATGTTCAGCTCGCGGAACCGGTTCGGACCGGGATCGAGCAACGCGCTCGCGAACGCCGGCACGAGCAGCGGAGACGACAGGGACAACGAATCGACCTGCACGGTCACCGGCTCGAACGGCACGATGTCCCACACCCGAAACTCGCCGTTCGAGTCGGAGACGGCGGTTTGCACGCCCACGCGCACGCGCACGCCCGCCAGTCCGGGCTCGCCGGGGTTCTGGACCCCATCACCGTTCTGATCGAAAAACACCCTGCCCGACACGCCCGAACGCTGCAGCGACGGTCCCGGAGCGGTGGCCAAGCGGCCCGTGGCGCGATCCCACAACAGTGACCCCTGGATGTATTGGGCGCCGGCCACCGTGCCCCCCGCTGGCGCGCTCACGGTCGTGTACGATCGGATCGCGGAGGTGTAGGACGTCAGCGCGAGCGTCAACACAGGTCCGCCAGACCCCCGTTGCCAGGTGACCCCCGCCTCGACGCGCAGGGCCGGACCGACGGGACGGGCGGCGAGGAGCGAGTACCCCGACAGGCGCAGTCCCCCCTCCGTCTCGACCTCGCCACCGCCGCGCAGCCAGATCGGGCCGAGCAGCGGCCCGAGGGCGGCGCGCGGGAGGACGAACGTGTTGACCCCCAGGAACCAGCGCGTCGTGGCCGGCGCGCCCGTCACGGCGTCCCGCTCCAACCGCGCGTAGGGCAGGGCGCGCACTTCCTGGCCCTCTGTGGAGCTCTCGACGCGCAGCGTCGTGGTCGTGCCGCTCACGCTGGTCGAGCGGTCGAGCATGCCGTCGAAGAAAAAGAATCCCGCGCGGGGAATCGGCCGCCAGAATCCGAACAGCATCAGCCGCGATCGCGCACCCGCGACGGTCAGGAGGGGCGCCGCCGTGCCCTCGGCGTACCGGGTGTAATCAACCATCACCCGTCGATCGACCGACGGCTCGTACCGGACGCCTCCGTGCGCGAACGCCGCGCCCACCCCGTCCAGCGTGAGCGCCCACGCGTTCGAGAGACTGCCGGCGACCGAAGCGTAGGGATGGAACAGATCGGGAAGCGTATCCCGCCAGAACTGATCGACACCTCCACGCACCGTCCAGCGCTCCGTTACGCCGTAATGCAAATCGACGTTGGCCGTCGCCTGGCACCGGGCCGAATGACACGAGCCGGCCGAAAGGCCGTACTCGAATTGCCGTGCGGGCAGGAGCTCGGTGATGACGCGAAAGGTCTGATTGAACTCACGGATCTCGCCGAGCGGTCCGTAGGCCACGAAGTCCACCGGATTCTCCCCGTATCGCACCGGCAGCTGCACCGTGAAGCGGCCGGTGGCGTCGGCGGAATCGAAGCCCACGAGCTGGTTGCCCTGGTACGCCTCGACCGACCAGCCGCCGCCCGGCTCGAGCTGCCCGTCGTAGCGTTGCGCGCCAATGACGGAGGGGCGCACGAAGGGGGAGTTGCTGATGGACACGCCGCGCACGGAACGGATCGCGGGTCCCGTGGTGACGCCGTCGCCGAGGCGGAGCTGCTGGAGCCAGCGATGGTCGCGCCAGACGCCCGTCCACGAGCCGGTGACTTGCACCACTCCGTCCGCCGCACGCCCGACGCTCGACGCCCCGAGCTCGAGTGAGCCTCCGAACGCATCGGCCCCCAACGCCCCCGTGTACCCGCTCCCTGCCAGCGGTTCGCTGCTCGGCGCCAGCACCGTGTAGTCGAACACCAAGCCGTCCCAGTGCGGGTGCTGCGGTGCCAGTACGAGATCGGCGCGCGCGGCTTCGCGCGGCCGCAGCAGCGTCGCGCGCGCAGCTTCGCGCCGCCGCCTGCGGGCGACGGGCAGATCGCTCGGATCGGCCACGGTCACCGTCAGCTCGGAGAAATCCACCACTATCGGCGATCCAAGCAGGTCCCCCAGCCGCTCGGCGCCCACGAACAGCTCACCGTCCCGGAACACGCGGTACTCGGCCTCGATCCGCACGCGGTGCGCACCGTAGCTCATCGAGTCGCTGCGCGGGTCCACGATGAGGCGCCGCGCGCCGGGATCCACCGTCGCCTCGACGCGGCCATCCGCGCTCACGCGGTACCCGATCTCGGCGAGCTGCAGGAATTGCGTGAGCGGCACGAGGACCTCGGTGCCCGCCTGGAGCGCGGGGACCGTGCGGCTGGCGACGTGCCCCAGCCGCAGCTCCACCAGGATCGGCTCTGGCTGGGGCACGGCAGCGGGCGCGGGCTGCTGAGCGACAAGTGCCCGAGCGCTCGTCCAGCAGGCGAGCCATACGGCGCCCGCCGTCGCGCGGCGAACCAGTGCCATTGTCCTACCGGCAGGCGATCGAGACGATGAGCGGACCGGTGGTCACGGGACGACCACCTCGACCGAATCCCGCACGGTCGGACTGGGCAGGACGACCTCCGGCGCGAGATCTTCGCGCTCGGTCGACAGCTCGAACCTCAGACGGTACCGCCCGGGCGGGAGGGCGCTGATCGGGAGCGCGTAGCGCGGCTCCATCGTGTAGTACACGCCGAGCGGGGCCTTCACTTCACTGAGGACCTTCCCCGCCGGATTGAGCAGCACGGCGTGCGCCGTCCCGATGTAGGCCGCGTTCCCCTGCTGCGACACCCGGCTCCACACCACGAGCGAATCCCCCACCACCGCCGCCCGCACGTGGGACAACGCGACCCCCGTATGCACCGCCCCTTTGCGGAAAAACACGCCGATGATGGTGCGCACCTCGAGTGTGAGCCCGACTTTCACCCGGGCCGTATCGACGGCGCCCGCCACTGGCAGCTGCCCGCCTTTGGCCGAGATCACGAGGCGGGCCCAGTACTCCCCGTCGGCGAGCCCGGCGGGAGGGGTGGCGAGCAGGCGGACGGTCTGGCGCTCCAGCGGCGGCACCGTCAGCCGCCGCGGAAACGCTTGAATCCAGGCGGCGGCCGAAGGGCTCGCCGAATCGGGGTGATCGACCGCCTGTACCACCTGGCGCCCCAGCGAGTCAGTCACCGGGTAGCCGTAAAAGAAGGAGATCGCGATCTCGGCGGGTTCCGTGTTCGGATTGTACAGCAGCACGGCGCCGCTGCGCGTGCGGGCGTCCATGAACACCGCATGGGGCGCGATCACGACGCCCTGCCCTGCCAGCCGCGCGGCCCAGCCCAGCAGTGCCAGGCACACTGTGCGGTGTTTCATGGGAACGTCGCCAGGTTGAGCGTGATGGTTCCGGTGTAGGAGCCGGCGGGCTGCGTCGGCGCGGGACTCGCCGTGCCGCCGAGGAATACCGACCCCCGCCCCTGTCCACTGAAAGTGATGACGAACGGCTGCATCGGATCGAACGCAACCTGGCTCCCGATATTCTGGGACTGGGAGTACCCGGCATCGCTCCCTCCGAACGCGAGCGGGAGCGTGGCGCCGGCGGGTCCCGTCAGGACCGAGGGCAGCGTGAACGTCACTTGACCCTGGGTGTCGTGCGGCCCGCCAACGTCAAATCGCCCGCTCTTCGCCGGGTCCGTCCGCAGTACTTGCGACGGGATGCCGGGGATGAGCGTCCCGAAGGCGAGCGGTTGGATACCCGTCACCGTGAGCGGACGTTGCCCGGCGAGCGGCGCGAAGATCGCTGCCGTCAGCCCACACACCAGCCATGCATGTCTCATGACGCGGGCCTCTCCTGTGTGGCAGCGCCGGCAGAGGGACCACCCGACCCTCTGCCGG
>CBFHAJ010000071.1:0-18886 GCA_965653495.1 uncultured bacterium
TGGCCAACCGCCGCCGCAACGGCGACCGCGTGTCGTTCGCCGCGAACCAGCACCTCAATCCCACGAACGTGTGCGTCCTGCGCAACACGTGCGTCTTCTGCTCGTTCGCACGGATGCCTCGCGAGCACGGCGCGTATACCCGCACCCTCGATGAGGTCTTCGCTGAAGCCGAGGCGGCGCACGACAACCCCACCCGCGAGTTCCACATCGTGGGCGGCCTGCACCCCAAGCTGCGCCTGTCGTATTACCTGGAGATGTTCCGCGGGCTCGCCGCGCGTCACCCCGGCGTGCACATCAAAGCCCTCACCGCGGTCGAGGTCGCCCACCTGGCGCGCCTCGAGCACATGAGCGTGCGCGATGTGCTCGTCGCGATGCGGGAAGCGGGGGTCACGAGTCTTCCCGGCGGCGGCGCCGAAGTCTTCAGCCCGGCGGCGCGCGCCACCATCGCCGACAAGAAGCTCTCGGGCGACGAGTGGCTCGCGGTGCACCGCGAGGCCCATCGCCTGGGGCTACCGTCGAACTGCACCATGCTGTACGGGCACGTGGAGACGATGGCCGATCGGGTCGACCATCTCCTCGCGCTGCGCGCGCTGCAGGACGAGACGGCGGGGTTCCTTACGTACATTCCCCTCGCCTATCACCCCGATCACAACGAGCTGGGCGAGGCGCTGGGCCGGACCGGCACCGCCACGTCCGGGTTCGACGACTTGAAGAACATCGCGATCGGCCGCCTCGTGCTCGACAACATCCCGCACGTGAAGACCCACTGGCCCATGGTGACACCGTTCATCTCGCAGGTGGCGCTCACCTTCGGATGCGACGACCTCGAGGGCACCGTGGTGTTCGAGCGGGTCTATCACGAAGCGGGCGCGGGCACGCCGATGTGGCTGTCGTACGATCAGATCGTCCAGCTGATTCGCGGAGCGGGGAAGGAGCCCGTGGAGCGGGACTCCCTGTACCGGGTGGTGCGGACGTTCGAGGATTGGATGCCGGGGAGCGCAGCGCCCCGACCGGAGGGTCCCGTGGGAGACACCTTCCACATCTCCCATCGTCCCCGGACCGGCACCCGGGGTCGCAAACTGCCCGTGCTGCAGGGCGCCATCGACGGGGCTGAATGAACCTCGGCCGCATCGGCTACATCAACTGCTACCCGGTCTACGGCGCCATCGACCGCGGGCTGGTGCGCGTCGACGCGCGCCTCGTCACGGGCACGCCCGCGGAGCTGAACGATCTACTAGCCGCAGGGGAGCTGGATTTGAGCGTGATCAGCGCGGTCGAGTACGCCCGGCACGCGGAAGCCCTCCGGCTGTTGCCGGACATCGCGATCACGAGCGACGGCCCCGTCAAGAGTGTGGTCCTGTTCAGCCGGGTCCCGGTCGCCGACCTGGACGGCCGCACGGTGCTGCTGACCGCGTCGTCGCGGACGGGGGCGGCGCTGCTCGACGTCCTGTGCCGCGAGCTGTGGCACGTGCGGCCGCACTTCGCGCAGGCCCGCGCCGAGGCGCCCGACCTCGACGGGCTCGCCCGGCTGCCGCACGACGCGGTACTGGTGATCGGCGACGCGGCGCTGCTGCTGGCGGCGCGCCACGCCTATCCGCACCGCGTCGACCTCGGCGAAGCGTGGAAGCGCTGGACGGGGCTGCCGTTCGTGTTCGCGGTCTGGGCCGCGCGCCGCGAAGCCCATCGCCCGGCCGCGGACCGCGTCCACCGAGCGTTGCTCGAGTCACGTGATTGGGGACTGGCACATCTCGACCAGCTCGCGGAGCAGGCCGCGCGCTCTTGCAACGTGGAACGTGCAACGTGCCTCGAGTATTTTGCCGGCCTCGACTACGCCTTCACCGATCGCCATCTCGCCGGCCTGACCACGTTCTTCCGCAAGCTCGCCGCGCACGGCCTCGCGCCGGCGGCGTCGCTGCGCTACCTCGAGGTGGCCTGATGCCGCTGGATCGCATGGCGAGCGAGTTCCGCGAGCTGCTCGGCCTGTACGAGCGCGCCTCGCTGCTCGAGCTGGGGCAACTCGCCGATCGCACGCGCTGGCGTCTCCATCCCGAGAACGTGGTCACCTACATCATCGACCGCAACATCAACTACACGAACGTCTGCGTAGCGGACTGCAAGTTCTGCGCGTTCTACCGGCGGCCCAAGCACGGCGAGGGATACGTGTTGTCGTTCGAGCAGATCGGCCGCAAGATCGATGAGCTCAAGGCGCTGGGCGGCGTGCAGATCCTCATTCAGGGCGGCCACAACCCCTACATTCCGTTCGCGTGGTATCTCGATCTGCTGCGGTACATCAAGCGGCACCATCCGATTCATATCCACGGATTCTCGCCCTCCGAGATCGATTTCTTCGCGGGTCGCTTCGGCATGTCGCTCGAGCAGGTGATCCGCGAGCTGGTCGCGGCCGGGCTCGATTCCATTCCCGGCGGTGGTGGCGAGATTCTCGTCCAGGAAGTCCGCGATCGCGTGGCGAAGAAAAAGGCCGGCGCCGATCGCTGGCTCGAGGTGATGGAGACCGCCCACCGTCTGGGCCTCAGGACTTCGGTGACCATGATGTACGGCCTGGGAGAGACGCTCGCGGACCGCATGGAGCACCTGTTCCGCGTGAAAGAGATCCAGGCGCGGACCGGCGGGTTCACCGCGTTCATTTGCTGGCCGCTGCAGCCCGAGCACACCGAGCTGGCCCACCTCGAGAAGACCGACGCGGTCACGTATCTGCGGACCCAGGCGATCGCGCGGATCGTGCTCGAGAACGTCCCCAACATCCAGGCATCGTGGGTGACGATGGGTCCCAAGATCGGTCAGGTGGCGCTCCGCTTCGGCGCCAACGATTTCGGCTCGCTCATGATGGAGGAGAACGTCGTGTCGGCCGCCGGAACCACGTGGCGCATGACGCTGCCCGAGATGCAACGCCTGATCGCCGACGCCGGCTACGTGCCGCGCCAGCGGCGCCAAGACTACAGCATCATCGAGGAGGCGGCCTGACGTGCCTGACGTGCTGATCGTGGTCGGCTCCGAATCGGACAAGCCCCGTATCGAGCCCGCCTTCGAGATCCTCACCACGGCGGGCGTTTCCTATGAGTTCCACGTCTCCTCGGCCCACCGCCAGCCCGACCAGACCGCCGAGCTGGTGAAGGGCGCGCGCAAGAAAGGCTTTCGCGTGGTGATCGCCGGCGCCGGTCTGTCGGCGGCGCTCCCGGGGTTCGCGTCGTCGCTCACCGACCTTCCCGTGATCGGCGTCCCGTTCGCGGTGGGGCCTCTCAACGGGCTGGACGCCCTGTTCGCGACCGCCCAGGTGCCCGGCGGCGTGCCCGTGGCGTGCGTCGGGATCGACAACGCCAAGAACGCCGCTCACCTCGCGGTTCGCATCCTCAAGGCTTGAACGTGCGGGTCGGGATCGGTTACGACTCGCACCGCTTTGCCGACCGCCGCAAGCTGATACTCGGCGGCGTGGCGATCCCGCACCTCCAGGGGTTGGCCGGGCACTCCGATGCCGACGCCGTGGCCCACGCGCTCACCGACGCGATTCTGGGCGCCGCCGGCCTGGGGGACATCGGCGCGATGTTCCCCCCCACCGAACCGAAGTGGCGCGACGCCAATTCGCTCGAGCTCTTGAAGCAGGCGTACCTGCGTGTCGTCGAGACGGGCCTCAATTTCGTGAGCGCCGACATCACGGTGATCCTCGAGCGGCCGCGACTGGGACCGTACGTCGATGCCATGCGCGAGAAGCTGGCCGCCGCCCTGGTGGCGGGGCCGTCCACGATCTCCGTAAAAGCCAAAACGAACGAGGGCATGGGATGGATCGGACGAGGGGAGGGGGTCGCGGTCCTGGCGGTGGCGCTGCTCGAGTAGGCACACTCTGAGCGACCTGCTCGCCGTCCTGGAGGGACTCCCGCCGGGCCCGCTGTACGGCCTGATCACGGCGCTCGCGGCCATCGAGAACATCGTCCCGCCCGTCCCCGCCGATACCGCCGTGGCCCTCGGCGCGTTCCTCGCCGGGCGCGGGCTGCTCAACCCGTGGGCCGTGTTCGCGACCACCTGGGTCGCGAACGTGAGCTCGGCGAGCGCCGTGTACTGGCTGGCGCGCCGCTACGGGCGCGACTTCTTCGCGGGGCCGACCGGCCGGCGGCTGCTGCCGCCCGCCGTGCTCGCGCACATCCAGACCCAATACGAGCGCTACGGCGCGTTCGGCATCTTCATCTCGCGGCTGCTCCCGGTATGGCGGGCGGTCGTGCCGCCCTTCGCCGGCCTGGCGGACGTGCCCGCGCCGCAGGCCCTGATCCCGCTGGCCTGCGCCGCAGCGCTCTGGTACGGCGTCCTGACGCTGGCGATCACCACGCTGGGCGAGAACCTCGACGCGGTGCTCGCGGTGCTGTCGCGCGTCAACGGCATACTTGGCGGGCTCGCCCTCGTCGCCGTCATATTGGTGGCCGTGGCGATCGTGCGCCGCTTGAAGCGCTGAAAGGCCGGCCGAAAGGAGCACTCCTGTGAGCGACACCGCGGGTGTCCCGTTCCCCCCGCCACTTCTCTATGGCGCGGGGTTCGCGCTCGGGTATGGCGCGCACCGCCTGTTGCCCATCGGCCGGTGGACTGAGCGCGGAGGTGCCCTGGCAGCTGTGGGTTGGATACTCCTCGTCGGCGGCGTGCTCCTCGCCGTCACCGCCGCGTATCTGTTCCGGCGGGCGGGGACGACGCCCAACCCCACCAAGCCGACGACGGCTCTGGTGATCCGTGGACCGTATCGCTTCACCCGCAACCCGATGTACCTGGGGATGACGGCATTGTACCTGGGGGGCACGGTGCTGCTCGGCGACCCCTGGCCGCTGGCGTTGTTGCCGGTGGTCCTCATCCTATTGCAGCGCAGGGTGATCGCCCGCGAGGAGGCCTACCTCGAGCGGAAATTCGGCGACGAGTACCGCACCTACAAGATGCGGGTGAGGCGATGGCTGTAGTCGCTTCCGCGCTCGATCGGGCGTTCCGGCTCGAGCAGTTCCGCGACTACCTCGCGCTCGAGGCGGGAAACAGCGCGAACACCGTGGCCAACTATCTGCGCGACGTGCGGCGCCTGGCGGGCTACGCCACCGGCAAGGGTGCGCGCGGCCCGGACGACGTCACCAGCGCGCAGCTGCGCGAGTTCGTGTACACGCTCAAGGACCTGGGTCTCGCTCCCGCCACCGTGCGCCGCCAGATCTCCGCGCTGCGTACGTATTACCGGTTTCTGGTGGGCGAGGGCCAGGCGACCCGCGACCCGACGGAGCGCCTCGACCGTCCCAGCCAGTGGCGCCGCCTTCCCACCGTGCTGTCGGTGGCCGAGGCGGAGCGATTGCTCGCGGCCCCCAACACAGATGAGCCGCTTGCCATCCGCGATCGCGCGGTGCTCGAGCTGGCGTATGCCACCGGGGCCCGGGTCTCCGAGCTCGTCAGCCTCAAGCTGCACGACGTGCTGTACGAGGACGGCGTCGCGCGCATCTTCGGCAAGGGCTCGAAGGAGCGTCTCGTCCCGGTGGGCCGCCGGGCGCTCGGCGCGGTCGCGCTGTACGTGCGCGAGATCCGGCCGCGCATGGATCGAGGACAGGGACGGGGCGTGCTGTTCCTCAACGCTCGGGGCACGCCGTTGTCGCGGGTGGGGGCGTGGTCGATCATCAAGCGAGCCGCACGCCAGGCCGGCTTCACGAAGCGCGTGACCCCCCACACCCTGCGGCACAGCTTCGCGACTCACCTGCTCGAGGGCGGGGCCGACCTGCGTGCCGTGCAGGAAATGCTGGGACATGCAGACCTCGCGACCACGCAGCTGTACACGCACGTCGACCGGGACTACCTGCGGACCGTGCACCGGACGTATCATCCGCGGGGGTGAGGGGGGGGTCGCCATGTCACGAGCGTTCGTCAAGGAAGACGCCGGCAACCAGGGACCGCGGCGCAGCTACGGGCTGCCGCCGCGCGGCGACCCCGGATTTGACGCCGCTGCCGCGGCGGCACTGCTCGAAGCGGCCCGCGCCGGTGAGACGGCCAGCGCCGAGCAGGCCACCGGCTACTACTGGGGCGAGCCCAAGCTGCGGGCGCATGTCGAGCGCATTCGGGACCGGGCCCGCCGCGACGGCGACGAGCGCCTGATCGAGCTGGCCGAGCGGTTCCTCCGCTGACCAGTGCCTGAGCTCCCCGACATCGCGCTATACCTCCACGCGCTCCAGCCCCGCGTCGTGGGGCAGCGACTCGAGCGCCTGCGCATCCCCAGTCCGTTTCTCCTCCGCACGGCGGACCCGCCGATCGCCGACCTCATCGGTCGCGTGGTGACCGATGTCGGGCGCCTGGGGAAGCGCCTCGTGTTCGGGTTCGAGCAGGAATACTTCGCCGTGCTGCACCTGATGATCGCCGGCCGGCTTCACTGGAAGGCCCCGGGCGCTCCGGTGCCGCATCGCATCGGGCTCGCCGCGTTCGATTTCGCCTCCGGCACGCTGCTGCTCACCGAAGCGGCCACACAGCACCGCGCCTCGCTGTACCTGGTCCGCGGGGCCGCCGGGCTCGCGGCGCACGATCCCGGTGGACTCGATGTCATGACCGCCACGCTGGCCCAGTTCCGCAGCGCGCTGCAGCGTGAGTCGCATACGCTCAAGCGCGTCCTCACCGATCCCCATGTCTTCGACGGCATCGGCAACGCGTACTCCGACGAGATCCTGCACGCCGCGCGCCTCTCGCCTCTGCGGCTGACCACACAGGTCACCGCTGAAGAAGTGGAGCGACTGTTCTCCGCGACCCGAGCCACACTGCGAATGTGGATCGACCGTCTGGAGGCAGAGACAGGCAGCGGGTTCCCGGAGAAGGTCACCGCGTTCCGGCCCGCGATGGCGGTGCACGGCCGCTTCCGCCAACCGTGTCCGGTGTGCGGGTCTCCCGTGCAACGGATCCGCTATGCCGCGAACGAGGTGAATTACTGCGCCACCTGTCAAACCGGTGGTCGGGTGCTCGCCGATCGCTCGCTCTCGCGCCTCCTCAAGGAAGACTGGCCGCGCTCGCTGGAGGAGTGGGAGGAGCGCGCCGGAGGGCGCACCGACTCCCCTGCCAAGGTCGCGCGCCGTCGCTAGGTTTGGGTATGCTGTTCGTGCTCGACAACTACGACTCGTTCACGTACAACCTGGTCCAGCTGTTCGGGGAGCTGGGTGCCGAGCCGGTCGTGTATCGCAACGACGCGCTCAGTGTGGAGCAGGTGCTCGCCCTCAAGCCAACGGCGGCGGTGCTGTCTCCCGGCCCGTGTACGCCCGCCGAGGCCGGCATCCTCGTTCCACTGGTGCGAGCACTCGCGGGCAAGGTGCCGATCCTGGGTGTCTGCCTCGGCCATCAGGCGATCGGCGAGGCGTTCGGCGGTCGCGTGGTGCGCGCCGACCGGGTGATGCACGGCAAGACCTGCCAGGTGCTTCACGAAGACGACGAGCTGTTCGAGACGATCCCGAGTCCCGTGACGGGGATGCGCTACCACTCGCTCGTACTCGAGCCCGCGACGCTCCCCAAGGACCTCGTCATCACGGCCTGGAGCGCCGACCGCCCTAAGGACACAGAGATCATGGCGATGAAGCACCGCCGCCACCCTACCTACGGCGTGCAGTTCCACCCCGAGTCGATCGGCACGGAGCACGGCAAGCAGTTGCTCAGCAACTTTCTGCGCATCGCGCACGCGACGGATTGATGGCTTAACCCACCTGCTCGCAGCCATTTAGCACCAGGGGTAGACGCTGCGGCACGAATTTTGTATGTTCCCCCGTGCCTGTCCTTGGCGTTATCCCGGCGCGGCTCGGTTCTAGCCGCCTTCCCCGTAAGCCACTCCTGCCCCTGGCAGGTGAGCCGCTCATCCTGTGGGTCGTACGTCGGGTGGTCGACACAAGCGTGTGCGACCAGGTCGTGGTCGCCACCGATGCCCCAGAGATTGCCAGCGTGGTCGAGCGAGCAGGGTACCAGGCGGTCCTCACGTCGTCGCACCACGAGTCCGGCACCGAGCGCGTGTCGGAAGTCGTTGCAAATAAATCATTTAGCGGCTTCGACTCGATCCTGAACGTGCAGGGAGACGAGCCGCTGGTGCCGTCGGCGGCGTTGTCCGGGGCGCTCGCGCGGGTGCGCGCGGGTGACCCCATCGGCACCGCCGCTGGCGCCCTCGATCCTTCGCTCGCGGCCGACCCGAACCGCGTGAAAGTCGTGATCGATGCGCGGGGCCGGGCGGTGTACTTCTCGCGCGCACCCATCCCGTACGATCGCGACGGGACTCGCGCCGTGATCTATCACCAGCACGTCGGGGTGTACGCGTACACTCGCGACGCGCTCGAGCGCTGGGTGCGCCTGCCGCCGGTGGCCGCAGAGCAGTGGGAGCGGCTCGAGCAGCTGCGTCCGCTGCTGCATGGGATGGCGATCGGCGTGGCCCTCGTTCCCGGCCCGGTCGCGCCCGGCGTCGATACGGCCGACGATCTGCGCTCGGCGGAACGCCAGTTGACCCGACACCTGAGGGAGGTGAGTCCGTGAGCTCGACCAAGTACATCTTTGTAACGGGCGGCGTGGTCTCGTCCCTGGGCAAAGGTATCGCGGCGGCCTCATTGGGGCGGCTGCTGGTCGAGCGCGGGCTGCGGGTCACGATTCAGAAGTTCGATCCCTACATCAACGTCGATCCCGGCACCATGTCGCCGTTCCAGCACGGCGAGGTGTACGTCACCGACGACGGCGCGGAGACCGATCTCGATCTCGGCCACTACGAGCGGTTCATCGACCGCTCGCTCTCGCAGGTCAACAACGTCACCACCGGACGGATCTACCTGTCGGTGATCACCAAGGAACGCCGCGGCGAGTACCTCGGCTCCACGGTGCAGGTCATCCCCCACATCACCGACGAGATCAAGGCGGCCATCCGTCGTCTCGGTCCCGATCACGACGTGGTGATCACCGAGATCGGGGGTACGGTGGGCGACATCGAATCGCTGCCGTTCCTCGAGGCGATCCGGCAGTTCCGCCAGGAAATCGGCCGCGACAATACGCTGTTCATTCACCTCACCCTCGTCCCCTTCATCGCCGCCACTGCCGAGCTCAAGACCAAGCCAACGCAACATTCCGTCCGGGAGCTGATGCAGATCGGGATTCAGCCGGACATTCTGGTATGTCGCACGGAGCGGCCGCTCTCAGAGGACTTGAAGCGCAAGATCGCGCAGTTCTGCAACGTCGATTTCGGCTGCGTGGTGGAAAGCCCCGACGTCAAGTCGATCTATGAGATTCCCCTCAGGCTGCACGAGCAGGGCCTCGACCGCGAGGTCTGCATGCGGTTGCATCTCGAGACCAAGGAGCCAGACCTGCGCGGTTGGGCGCACATGGTCGAACGGATTCTCGAGCCGGCGGAACGCGTGCGGATCGGCGTGGTGGGGAAATACACCGAGCTCGCCGACAGCTACAAGAGCATCCACGAGGCGCTGGTGCACGGGGGCATCGCGAACGAGTGCGGGGTGCAAATCGAGTGGATCGCCTCCGACCGGTTCACCGACCAGGAAGCGACCGGCAAGCTGCTCAGCGGCTATGACGGGGTGCTCGTCCCGGGTGGGTTCGGGGTGCGCGGCGTGGAAGGCATGCTGGAAGGAATCCGCTGGGCGCGGGAGCACAAGCTGCCGTTCTTCGGAATCTGCCTCGGCATGCAGGCGGCGATCATCGAGTTCGCGCGCGATGTCGTGAAGCTCCCCGATACCAACTCGAGCGAATTCGCGCCTGAATGCGAGAATCCTGTGATCGCGCTGATGCGGTCACAGGAAGGGATTCAAGAGCTGGGCGGTACCATGCGCCTCGGCGCCTACCCCTGCAAGCTGCGTCCGGGATCGCGGGTCGCCCAGGCGTACGGGGCCCTCGAGGTGAGCGAGCGGCACCGCCACCGCTACGAGGTCTCCAATGCCTACCGCGACGTGCTGGCCGAGTACGGCATGCGCTGTTCCGGCCTCTCGCCCGACGGCTCGCTCGTGGAGATAATCGAGCTCCCTGACCACCCCTGGTTCATCGGCTGCCAGTTCCATCCGGAGCTCAAGTCCCGGCCCACGCGACCGCATCCGTTGTTCGCCGGCTTCGTCGGTGCGGCGCGCCAGATGCGGCGCTCCAGGACCCAGGTCGCTGCCGCCGCACCCGCCGAGCGGACCTCCCCCTCCCCCTCCCAGTCCATCACCCCATCCCAGGTCGCCGCGCGACGAGACTGACATGGCCGTGCACTTTGGGGCCGCCCCATTTCTCATTGCGGGGCCGTGTGTCGTCGAGTCCGACGACCTGAACCTGCGGGTCGGCGATGCGCTCGCCGAGCTCGGGGCCAAGCTCGGAGTGCACGTCATCTACAAGGCGTCGTATGACAAGGCCAATCGCTCGCGCCTGAAGGGCGCGCGCGGGCCCGGGGTGGAGCAGGGGCTCGCCGCCCTCGCCAAGATCCGTGCGGCCACAGGTCTCCCGGTGCTCACCGACGTGCACGAAACCGACCAGGTGCCCGCAGCCGCGCAGGTCGCTGACGTGCTGCAGATCCCCGCGTTCCTGTGCCGCCAGACCGACCTGCTCGTCGCAGTGGGCCGCGCCCGCCGCGCCGTGAACGTCAAGAAAGGGCAATGGATGTCGCCGGAGGCGATGGCGGGTGCTGTGGAGAAGGTGCGGGCCGGCGGCGCGCCGGAAATCGTCGTGACGGAGCGGGGGACGTTCTTCGGCTACGGCGACCTGGTGGTCGACATGCGCAGCTTCGTGCGCCTGCGAACCGCCTGCGGGACGCCCGTGGTGTTCGATGCCACCCACTCCGTGCAGCAGCCGGGGCAGGGTGCCGACGGCGCGAGCGGCGGGCAGCGCGACTTCATTCCGCCCCTCCTCTACGCGGCGGCCGCCGCGGGCGCCGATGGGTTCTTCCTCGAGACGCATCCCGACCCGAGGCGAGCGCCCTCAGACGGCCCCAACATGGTACCGCTGGACCAGCTGCCTTCCATCGTGGGCGTCGCGCTCGACGTGTGGCAACGGGTGCGGGAGGTGGTGCGTGCTTGACGCGACCGTCGCCCGGCGCTTGAAGCTCGTCGGCCTGGACGTCGACGGCGTCCTCACCGACAACGGGCTCTACTTGGGCGTGGTCGGCGACCACCCCGTCGAGTTCAAGCGGTTCCATATCCAGGACGGCCTCGGGGTCCGCCTGCTGCGATCGGCGGGCCTCGCCGTGGTCTGGGTCTCAGGGCGGGAGTCCGCGGCCACCGCGTTGCGCGCGCGCGAGCTGGAGGTGGACGAGCTGATTCAGGATCCGACCGCCCGGAAGGTGCCGGTGTTCGAGCAATTGCTCGTGCGCCGCGGTCTCGCGTGGGAGGAATGTGCCTTCGTAGGTGACGACCTGGCCGATCTGCCCGTGCTCAGGCGGGTGGGCCTTGCGGTCGCGGTAGCGAACGCCGTGCCCGACGTGAAGGCGGCCGCGCAGGTGGTGACCGCGGCCGCCGGAGGCCACGCGGCCGTCCGCGAGATCGCCGAGCTGATTTTGAAGGCCCGGGGCGACTGGCAGGGCCTCATGACGACCTACTTCCTCGAGCGTGGCGATGTCCCGCACGGAGCCGGCCGACCTCGTTGAGCGCGGGCGCCGCGTGCTCGAGCTCGAGGCCGACGCGATCGGACGGATCGCCCAGCGGCTCGGGCCGACCTTCGCTGCGGCCGTGCGTCTGCTGGCCGCCGCCACGGGCCGGATCATCGTGTCCGGGCTCGGCAAGTCCGGCCTGATCGCTCGCAAGATCGCCGCCACGTTCACCTCCACCGGGAGCCCCGCGTCCTTTTTGCACCCCGTCGATTCGCTGCACGGCGACCTGGGGATCGTCGACCGCCGCGACGTAGCCGTGCTGCTCTCGAAGAGCGGCGCATCGGACGAGCTGTTCGGCCTCGTGAGCCACCTCAAGCGGCTCGGTGTCCAGCTCATCGCGATCACGGGGAATGCGGACTCGGTGCTGGCGCGGCAGGCGGACGTCGTGCTCGACGCGAGCGTGGCCGAGGAGGCGTGCCCGGAGACGCTCGCGCCCACGACGAGCACGACCGCGGCCCTGGCTCTGGGCGACGCCCTGGCCGTGACGCTGCTCGAGGTGAAGGGATTCCGGCGGGAAGACTTCGCGGCCCTGCACCCCGGCGGCACGCTGGGCCGCCATCTGCTGCTGCGCGTGGGCGACGTGATGCTCGCGGCCGACGTTCCGACCCTGGGACCCGAGCGGCCGATGCGCGAATGCGTCGTACTGCTCGCCGAGAAACGCGGCACGGTGGCCGTGGTGGACGCTCAGAGCAGCCTGCTCGGCGTCGTCACGGCGGGAGACCTGACGCGGCTTATGGAGAAGACGGATCAGTTCCTCGACATCCCGGTGAAGGACGTGATGACGCGCACGCCAAAAACCACGACGCCCGACGAGCTCGCGGGGGCGGCGGTGCGCCTCATGGAGCGCCACGGCATCATGGCGCTGCCGGTGCTGGACGGGGGACGCCGCATGATCGGAATGGTGCACCTGCACGACCTCATGCGGGCGGGCGCTCCATGAGCCACGCGCCGGTGTTTACCCTGTTCGCGTTGGTTCTCGCGGCCTGCGAGACCGGCATCAGACCGACGGCCACCGTGTCGGCGGCCGACTCCGCCGATCAAGTGCTGCTGAACATGTCGCACTACATGACCTCGGCCGGCATCCAGCGCGCTCACGTGCTGGCCGACACGGCGTATTTCTACACGCCCACGCAAACGGCCGAGCTGCGTGGCGTGCACATCACGTTTTACGATCCTCGCGGCGCGCAGACGTCTACACTCACGTCGCGCGAGGGCACGTATCACTGGCGCTCCGGGGATATGGAAGCGCGCGGCAACGTGGTTGTGATCCGCACCGACGGCGCCACGCTCCGCACCGAGGTGATCCGCTACAGCCAGGCGAAGAACCAGGTGAGCTCCGACCGGGACTTCGTGTTCGACGAGCCGAGCCGGCACATTCTGGGAACCGGGTTCACCGCGGATCCCGACTTCAAGGTCGTCACGGCGACCAAAGTGACCGGCAAGGGCGGGAACTTCACGCTCCCGAACCAATGATGGCCACCTTCCTCCTGACCGCCGCGCTGCAACAGCCTGCCTCCGATACTACCGGTGGGCGGCCTTGCACGATCGTGATCGACTCGGTGGGGCGCCAGGCACAGCAGGTGGAGGTGCGGGCCGGCGAGACGAACGTCTTTGCGGGCGGTGGCGTCCTCGCCCATTGTCAGGGAACAGGAAGCACCCTCGCCGCCGACAGCGTGGCCTGGTTCGCCGGCCTCAAGCGCTTCGACATGATCGGCCAGAAGCACCTGGTGCACATCCGCGACACCGCGATGACGCTCGACGCGACGACCGCTGCCTACTTCCTTGGTCAGGAGCGGCTCGACGCGCACCGCAACGTCGTCGCGGTGAACCGCAACAGCGGCTCCGTCCTGCGAGGCCCGAACCTCACGTATTACCGGGCCAAGCCGGGGATTCGCGACACACTCGAGATGTATGCGTCGGGTCGTCCCACCATCGACTACCATGGCGCCGGCGACACAACGGAGCCTTATGTCATCGTCGCCGATCGAGTACGCTTCAAGGGCAACGATCGCATCTGGGGCGGGGGATCCGTGACCATCGACCGGAGCGACTTCGCGGCGCGCGGCGACTCGATGCAGCTCGATCAGATCGGCGGGTTCGGCCTGCTGCTCGGGCACCCGCGCATCGAGGGCAAGGGCGCCCAGTCCTATACACTGACGGGGACCCGCATCGAGCTGGGCCTGCAGGGACGCGAGATCAAGCTCGTCAAAGCGCTCGGCGACGGCGTGGCCACGGGCGCCGACTGGCGTCTCGTGGCCGACACGATTCACCTGCACCTCGATCACCGCAAGGTGCAGCAGGCCTTCGCGTGGGGGCCCAAGGACTCGGTCCATGCCCGTGCCGTCTCCCTGCGCACCACCATCCGCGCCGACTCGCTCGCCCTCGACGCGCCCGATCAGGTGCTGAGTGAGGTCCGCGCCTTCCGGCACGCCCGTTCCACGTCGCAGCATGACTCCACCGTCAAGCGGGCCGGCACGGTCAGGTCCGACTCTGCCGTGAAACGCGACTCTCCGGTCAAACACGACGCGCCCGTGAAGCGGGACTCCACCGTCAAGCGAGACTCGACGTCTAAGCAAGACTCCACGGTGGCGCGATGTATGAGCGGGACAGGAGACCCCGACTGGATCACGGGCGACTCGCTCACTGCGCGTTGGCAGCAGGCGCCCGACTCGGCCGGGCAACCCCGCAGCAGGCTGCGCCAGGTCGTGGCGCGTGGCACCGCGCGGGCGTTCACTCACCTGTACGACAAGCGTGAGTCCACCACCGGCCCCTCGCTGAACTACTCGCGCGGCGATGTGATCGATATCCTGCTCGCGGGCGACCGCGTCGACCGTGTGCGGGTGACGGGTGGCGCGGACGGCGTCCAGCTCGAATGCAGGCCACCGGCGCCGGCCGACACGACCAAGAAGAAGACCCCGGGCCGATGACCACGCTTCCCCCCCTCGGCCCCCGCCATGTGGCGGATCTCCTGTCGGCGCGGGACTCGTCACTGCCGCTGGCGGCAGCGGCGCTCGCCCGCGTGGCGGATGCGCAGGGCCGCGCGGCGTTCGGGAACCTGGCCGTGGCGTACCGCGAGGAGTTCCTCACGCTGCGCGCCCACTCGCGCGCCGCCGGCCTGTCGGAGCTCGGTGGCCTGTCGGTCGAGGAATTCCGCGCGGCCCTGCGCACGTCGCTGCTGCCGCGCCTGGCGCTGCTCAAGATCGTGACGTACCCGGTGGGCGCCCTCGACGACCCGGCCGTCATCGCGTTTACGCCGGAGGCATGGGCCGAGCTGGACAGCGACCGGGCAGCCATGGCCGACCGCCTGCTCGATGCCGCGGAGCGCGCGTTGGCGCGGGCCGAGTCGCCCAGCGGCGAGCATGCCGTGGTGACGGGCGGCAGCCGGCTGGAGGCCCACGGGCTCGTGAAGACCTACAAGGGCCGCCGCGTGGTGAACGACGTGAGCGTCCACGTCGAGCAGGGAGAGATCGTCGGCCTGCTCGGTCCCAACGGGGCGGGGAAGACCACCACGTTCTACATGATCACGGGGCTGATCCGCCCGGACGGCGGCCAGATCGTGCTCGACGGCCGGGACATCACCGCCGAGCCGATGTACCGCCGGGCCCGCATGGGGATCGGGTACCTCGCACAAGAGCCGTCGGTCTTCCGCAAGCTCACGGTCGAGGAGAACGTCCGCGCCATCCTGGAAACACTGCCACTCAGCGAGGGGGAGCGGGCGAGCCGCCTCGAGCAGCTGCTGGACGAGCTCGCCATCAAGCATCTGCGCCGTCAGAAGGGCTTCCAGCTCTCGGGTGGGGAGCGGCGCCGGCTCGAAATCACCCGTGCCCTGGTGACCGAGCCCAAGTTCATGCTGCTCGACGAGCCGTTCGCCGGCGTCGATCCCATCGCCGTGCACGACATCCAGACCATCGTGGCCGGCCTGCGGTACCGGGGCATCGGCGTGCTGATCACGGACCACAACGTGGAGCAGACCCTCGACATCGTGGACCGCGCGTACATCATGTTCGAGGGGAAGGTGCAGGTGGCCGGCACCGTGCGTGACCTGGTGTTCGACGATCGCGTCGCGAACCTGTACCTCGGCCCGACCCTCACGGCGCGCCTGCGCACGCGCCTTGGGCAGATGCAACCCGCATGAAGACCGGCCTGCAGCAGCACACCGGCCTGTCGCAGCAGCTGCGGATCAATCCGCGGCTGTATCAGGCCATGGATCTCCTGTACATGCCGCTGCTCGATCTGCAGCAGCATTTGAAGCAGGAGCTGCTCGGCAACCCGTTCCTGGAGCTGGTCGAGCCTGAGGAGGAGACGGAAGTCCCGTTGGCGGAGGAAGCCAAGGAGGACAAGAAAGAGGCCGAGGCCAACGACGAGCCCAACTGGGAGGAGATTCTCCTCGACGACGGTGGCGACTCGGGCGCGCCGCCGCGCGACATGAGCGAGGCCCGGGAGTACGTCGAACCCGTTCCCGTCGAGACCAAGGACCTGGCGGACTACCTGCGGGAGCAGATGCGGCTGCTCGATCTGACGCCGCGCCAGCAGTTCCTCGCCGAGGAGTTCATCGGGAACATCGCGGAGGATGGGTATCTGGGCGCGACGCTCGAGGAGATCGTCTCGGGCGCGAACCAGGTGCTCCAGGCGGCGGCCGAAGCGGCGGAAGGTGAGGTCACGCCGCAGCTGTATACGCTGCCCGAGGCCGAGGAGATGCTGCGCATCGTCCAGAAGCTCGATCCCCCCGGGGTGGGGGCGCGCGACCTGCGGGAATGCCTGCTGCTGCAGCTCGAGGCCCACGCGGAGACCGATACGCTCGCCTACCGGCTGGTGCGCGACGCCTTCGAGGATCTCAAGGCGCACCGCTGGAGTGATCTCGGCAAGCGCTTCGGGCTCGACGCCGCCGAGGTCCAGACGGTGGCCGATGACCTCGCGAAGCTCGACCCCAAGCCCGGTCTGCAGCACTCATCGGCTAACGAGGCCTACATCATCCCCGACCTCGTGGTGGAAAAGATCGACGGGGAATACAAGGTGTTCCTGAACGACGCCGGCCTGCCGCGCCTGCGCATCTCGAAGACCTACCAGGACATTGCGCGCGACAAGAAGAAGTTCCAGGGGGAGAACAAGGACTTCATCAACCAGCGCATGAACAGCGCCCACTGGATGATTCAGGCGATCGAGCAGCGGCGCCAGACGATGCTCAAGGTCATGAACTTCATCGTCGATCGCCAGCGCGACTTCTTCGAGAAGGGCGTGGAGTACTTGAAGCCGCTCACGCTGCGGGAAGTCGCCGACGTGATCAACATGCACGAGAGCACCGTGAGCCGCGTGACCAACGAGAAGTACGTCCAGACGCCGCGCGGCCTGTTGCCCCTCAAGTTCTTCTTCTCGAGCGGCCTCTCGACCACCACCGGCGAAGACGCCAGCGCCCGCGCCATCCGGGCGCAGATCCAGAAGATGGTGAGCGACGAAGATCCCAAGAATCCGCTCACCGACCAGCAGATCGTCGAGATGTTCGCGCAGCGTGGCGTCAAGATCGCCCGGCGCACCGTCGCGAAGTATCGCGACCAGCTGAGCATCCTGCCCGCCCGCATGCGCAAGCGGCTATGAGCCTCGCCACCGGCGCGACCACGCCGGAGGTGAGCATTCTGGTGCCCGCGAAGGACGAGGTCGAAAACCTCGTCGAGTTCGTGCGCCAGACCCGCGAGGCGCTGTTGCCGCTGCCGTACACCTGCGAGGTGGTGGTGATCGACGACGGCAGCCGCGATGGCACCGCCGACCTGTTGCGCGACCTGAGCGGAAAGCACCCGTTCGTGCGCGTCGTCACGCACCGCAGCCAGCGCGGCATCGCCGACGCCCTCGCCTCGGGCGCCGACGCGGCGCGTGGGCGCATCCTCGTGTTCTATCCCGCCGATCTGCAGTACCGGCCCGGCGACATCCCCGGGCTGGTGCAGCCGATCCTGGACGACTCGGCCGATCTGGTGACGGGCACCAAGCAGGGGCATTACGAAAAGCGGTTCGTCTCGTGGGTCTACAACGGGCTGTGCCGCTGGCTGTTCGGCGTGCGGGTCACCGACCTGAACTCGGTCAAGGCCTACCGGCGCGAGGTGCTCGACGGCATGACCACCCGGCCTGATTGGCATCGCTTCATGGTCGTAATCGCGTCGGCGCAGGGGTTCCGCATCACCGAGCGCCCCGTTCCCCTGCAGCCGCGGCGCGCGGGCAAGTCGAAGTTTGGGATCGGACGCATTCCGGTGGGCGTGCTCGATCTGGTTTCGGTCTGGTTTCAGCTGCGGTTCGGTCGGAAGCCGATGCTGTTCTTCGGTGTGTGGGGGGCGATCCTCGTCCTGCTCGGCTTCGGGGTGGGGGTGTACGCGCTGATCGAGCGCTACGCGTTCCATCAGGGCAACCGGGCGTTTCTCTATCTCGTCGTGCTGCTCGTGCTCGCGGGGTTGATCCTGTTCGTGTTCGGCTTCGTGGGAGAGATGCTGGCGGGGATGCGGGAGGAGTTGCGAGCGCTCGCGCGAGAGGTCGAGCGTCTCAAGGACCGGCACGCCGCGTAGCGAACCGTCCGTCCAGGTGTAGCGCCCGATCCACACGTTCGTTGTGGCGTTTTGGGCGCTTTCTCTTGTCACCGATCTCTGTGCCTTCGCTTATTCCCGTTCCCGATGCACTCCACCGCGTGCGGCAGGGAGGGAATCATGAGACGCATCTTCGGTATCGTCGTACTCGGAGGCGCCGTGGCGCTCCTGAGCTGCTCCAGTCCGGAACCGGTCGGTGTGGAAGCGCTGGAGTCAGCGTCGAGCAATAACGGAAAGCAGGTCATCGTAAGCCCCAGCTCCGTCACCTTGTCGCCCGGGCAGACACAACAATTCTCCGCCCAGCTGCTGGACGACGACAGACAGAAGAAAGCGGCGTTCGTGTGGAGCTCGAGCGATACCACCGTTGCGACGGTCTCCTCATCGGGACTCGCGACTGCGGTCGGGTTTGGCAACGCCACCATCACAGCGACCGCGACTGCCACGCTCAGCGGGACCGCCCAGGTCAGCGTTCCGAACCCGGCGCCCAGCGTAGTGGCGCACTTGCCGCTCGGCGGACGCCCCTTCGGCTCCACCGTTTCCTCCCACGACACGGCGTGGGTTGGCCAGGTCGACGCGGGAACGGCTACGCGACTCGACGTGGCGGGCGCGCAGTTCACGGGCACGGCCCCAACCGGGGCCGGCGGCACGCTGCCGGTGCAGCTCTACCCCAATGCCGCCGGCACCAGGGTCTACGCCGCCAGCTTCGGGGGCATGGTCGCGTCGATCAATACTTCGACGCTGA
>CBFHAJ010000072.1:0-18705 GCA_965653495.1 uncultured bacterium
GGGATCCTGGACAGCTCGCTGGTGCACCCGCGCGAGGTGTTCCGGGCGGCCATCGCCGAGGCGGCGGCGGGGATCATCGTCGTGCACAACCACCCGAGCGGCGACCCGACGCCCTCGGCGGACGACCGGGCCGTGACGCGGCAGCTGGTGGACGCCGGCCGGCTGCTCGATCTCCCGGTGTACGACCACGTGATCGTGGGAGGCGATCGCTACGTGAGCTTCGCTGAGGCAGGCCTGTTGTGACCACCACGGCGCCACTGCTGGCGCCGGAGCTGGCGCGGGCGATCGCGCAGCAGCGCGATCGCCTCGACGTCGAGCTGCTGGGGCGCGCCTATCACCTGAGCGCGCAGGCGCACCGCGGGCAGAAGCGCGAGTCGGGCGACGACTACGTCTCGCATAGCGTCGCGGTCGCCACCATTCTCGCCGAGCAGCAGATGGACTCGACCACCATCGCCGCCGCGCTGCTGCACGACGTGGTGGAGGACTCGGACGTGTCGGTCGAGGACATCCGGCGCACGTTCGGCCCCGAGGTCGCCGACCTGGTCGACGGGCTCACCAAGCTCTCGACGCTCACCTTCCGCTCGACGGCCGAGGAGCAGGCCGAGAACTACCGCAAGCTGCTGCTGTCCGTGGCGAAGGATGCGCGCGTCATCATCATCAAGCTCGCCGACCGGCTGCACAACATGCGGACCCTCGAGCACCTGGACCACGAGAAACGGCATCGCATCGCGCTCGAGACCCGCGAGATCTACGCGCCGCTCGCCCACCGCTTCGGGATGGCGGGGGTGAAGGCGGAGCTCGAGGACCTCGCGTTCAAATTCCTCGAGCCGGACGATTACCGCGCGCTGGCGCGGCAGGTGAAGGCGAAGAAGAGCCAGCGTGAGCAGACGATCGAGCGGTTGCGCGAGCCGCTCGCCGACGCGATGCGGGAGGCCGGCCTCACGGACATCGAGATCACCGGTCGGCCCAAGCATCTGTGGTCGATCTACAAGAAGATGCGCAAGCGGGGGAAACCCTTCGAGGAGATCTACGACCTGCTCGCGGTCCGGGTCCTCGTCGCCGACATCCCCGAGTGCTATCACGTCCTGGGCGTGATCCATCACAAGTGGACGCCGCTCCAGGAACGCATCAAGGATTACATCGCGAGCCCCAAGTCCAACGGGTACCAGTCCCTGCACACCACGGTGTTCGGCCCGGCGGGGCAGCTGTACGAGATCCAGATCCGGACGCGCGAGATGCACCACACCGCGGAGTACGGCATCGCGGCGCATTGGCTGTTCAAGGAAGGGCGCAAGAACCCCGACGAACTGGAGCGCCACCTCGCGTGGTTCCGCCAGCTGCTCGAGCTGCAGCAGGACGCTCACACGCCCGAGGAGTTCCTCGAGTTCCTCAAGGTCGATCTGTATCAGGACGAGATTTTCGTGTTTACGCCGCGGGGTGACGTGAAGCGCCTGCCCAAGGGCGCTACGCCGATCGACTTCGCGTTCGCCGTCCATACCGAGGTCGGCCAGCACTGCCAGGGTGCCCGCATCAACGGGCGGATCGCGCCATTGCATCGGCCCCTGAAAAACGGCGACACCGTGGAAGTGATGACCAGCCCGCAAGCAAAGCCCTCGCGCGACTGGCTCGCCCACGTGCAGACCGCGCGCGCCCGCCACAAGATTCGCCAGTGGATTCGCCAGGAGGAGCACGAGCGGAGCCTGGAGCTGGGGCGCGAGATTCTCGCCCGCGAAGTGCGGCGCCGGCGGCTCGAGGCTCCCGACGAACAACGTCTGTCGCGGGCGGCGACCGCCCTGTCGGTGGGGACCGCGGAGCAGCTGCAGGCGGCGCTGGGGCGCGGCGATGTGGCGCTGGGTGCCCTGATCCGGGCGCTCTACCCAGACATCCCGGCGGACGACCTCCAGGCCCCCAGGCCGACGGCCTTCGGTCGCGTGATCGAACGGCTGCGGCTCGGCCGGGGCATCAAGATCCAGGGCGTCGACGGGCTGATGGTGCGCTACGCGCAGTGCTGCCAGCCGGTGCCCGGCGATCCCGTGGTGGGCTACGTCACGCAAGGACGCGGCATTTCGATCCATCGCTCCGACTGTCCCAATCTGCTGCTGTTGTCGGCGGAGGCCGAGCGGCGCGTGGAGATTGACTGGCAAGAGTCGGAGGGGGAGACGTTCGTCGTACGCCTGGCCGTGAGCGGCGAGGACCGCCGGGGCCTGTACGCGGACATCTGCACCGCCATCAGCGAGTCCGGCACCAACATCCGCTCGGCGGAGATTTCGACCCGTGACGGCGCGGTGTTCGGCTCGGTGCTCGTGGAGGTCGAGAACCAGACCCACTTGAACAAGGTGATCCGGGCAATCCGGCGGGTGAAGGGTGTGATGGAGGTGTCGCGCCGCGAATCGGGTCCGCAGACGCAGCCGATCGCCGGTTAAGTTTCCCTGATGCCTTTTGACCTCGTCTCCCCGTTCACGCCGGCGGGGGACCAGCCGCGCGCCATCCAGGAGCTGGCGCAGGGCCTCGCCCGCGACGACCACTATCAGACGCTGCTGGGCGTCACCGGCTCGGGCAAAACGATGACGATGGCGCATGTCGTGGCCCGGTTCGGACGGCCGACCCTCGTCCTGTCCCACAACAAGACCCTCGCTGCCCAACTGTACGGCGAGCTCAAGTCGTTCTTCCCGCGCAACGCCGTCGAGTTTTTCATCTCCTACTACGACTACTATCAGCCCGAGGCGTACGTGCCGCAGACCGACACGTACATCGCGAAAGACTCCTCCATCAACGACGACATCGACCGGCTGCGGCTGCGCGCCACGTCCAGCCTCATGGAGCGCGACGATGTGGTGATCGTGGCGAGCGTCTCGGCGATCTATGGTTTGGGTGACCCCGAAGCCTATCGCCAGCGGCTGGTCACCGCGAGCGTGGGAGAGGAGCGCGGCCGCGACGCGCTGCTCGAAGAGCTCGTCGGGGTGCAGTATCAGCGGAACGACGTGGCGTTCGAGCGCGGCACGTTCCGCGTGCGGGGCGACACGGTGGAGGTGTTCCCGGCCTATGATGAGCAGGCCGTCCGCTTCGAGTTCTGGGGCGACGCGGTCGAAAAGATCGCCAAGATCGATCCGCTCACCGGTGACGTCATCGCCGAGCTGCCGCGCGCCGCCATCTACCCCGCGACCCACTTCGTCACGGCCCGACCCACCATCGAGCGGGCCGTGACCGCCATTCGCGCGGAGCTCAAAGAGCGGCTGGCGGGGCTGCGGGCTGAAAACAAGCTGCTCGAGGCCCAGCGGCTCGAGTCGCGCACGCACTTCGACATCGACATGCTGCTCGAGGTGGGGCGGTGCACGGGCATCGAGAACTACTCCCGGCATCTCACGGGACGGGTGGCGGGGGAGCGCCCGGCCTGCCTGCTCGACTACTTCCCAGCCGATTATCTGTGCATCATCGACGAGTCGCACCAGACGTTGCCCCAGCTCGCCGGCATGTACGAAGGAGACCGGTCCCGCAAGCAGACGCTCGTGGACTACGGGTTCCGCCTCCCATCGGCGCTGGACAACCGGCCGCTGCGGATCGACGAGTTCTGGGGAATGGTGCCGCGCACCGTGTTCGTGTCGGCCACCCCGGGCGACGAAGAGCTCCGGCTCTCGGGCGGGGTGGTCGTGGAGCAGATCATCCGCCCGACGGGTCTCGTCGATCCCGAGGTGGAGGTGCGGCCCGTGAAGGGGCAGGTGGACGACCTGCTCAACGAGATCCGGTTGCGCGAAAAGGTGGGCGAGCGCGTGCTCGTCACGACCCTCACCAAGCGGATGGCCGAGGATCTCACGGACTATCTGCAGCAGCACGGCGTGCGGGTGCGGTACCTGCATTCGGAGATCG
The DNA here is from genome assembly GCA_965653495.1 of uncultured bacterium. Taxonomy (GTDB): domain Bacteria; phylum Gemmatimonadota; class Gemmatimonadetes; order Gemmatimonadales; family GWC2-71-9; genus AG41. The sequence continues at coordinate 3,865 of CBFHAJ010000072.1, forward strand.
ATGCGATCGAGCGCGTGGAGATCATTCGCGGTCTCCGGCTGGGCGAGTTCGACGTCCTGGTGGGCATCAACCTGCTGCGGGAGGGACTCGATCTTCCGGAAGTGTCGCTCGTAGCGATCCTCGACGCCGACCAGGAAGGCTTCTTACGCTCGGACCGCTCCCTGGTCCAGACCGTCGGCCGGGCGGCGCGCAACCTGAACGGGCGGGCGATCCTCTATGCCGACCGTCGGACCGGATCGATGGAGCGGGCGCTCGACGAGATGGCGCGCCGTCGCGCGCTGCAGCAGCGGTACAACGAGGAGCACGCCATCACGCCGCGCTCGATCGTCAAATCGGTGGACCAGGTCCGGTTCGCCACTCGGGTCGCCGACGCCAAGGCGACCAGGCCTGCCGAGGCGAGGGTCCGCCGCCCCGCGGACGCGAAGGAACGCGACGCGCTCATCAAGGTGCTCGAGAGCCAGATGCAAGCCGCCGCCGAGCAGCTCGACTTCGAGCTCGCCGCGGTGCTGCGCGATCAGGTGCTCGAGCTCCGCGCGGAAGCCGACACCGGTCGTCATGCGCCTGTCCGCGGCCGAGCTGCAGCAGTTCGGTGAAGCCCTGGGGCGCGAGCTCAACGGCCCCGCGGTGATCGGGCTCTCGGGGGAGCTCGGCACGGGCAAGACGACGCTGGTTCAGGCGATCTGCCGCGGGCTGGGCGCGAGCGTGCTGGCGACGAGCCCCACCTATGCCCTGGTCCACCACTACGAGGCCTCCGGCGGCCGCGACGTCTATCACGTGGATTGCTATCGTTTGCGGGCGCCAGAGGACGCGCGCGACCTCGGGTTCGACGACATGGTGCGGGCGGGCGCGATCGTGCTGATCGAATGGCCCGAGCGTGCGGGGCCGTGGGCGCCGGCGTTGGATCGCCATTGGAGGCTGAGCTACGGCGATCAGCCGGATGTCCGCACGCTGGAGGAGCTGCGGTGAGCAGCGAGCCGGGCGCCTGGTTGGCGATCGAGACGGCCACGGACATCGCGAGCGTCGCGGTCGGGCGGCCGCCCGCCACGCTCGCGGGCGCGCACGTGCAGGGCGCCCGCCGCCACGCCGCCGAGTTGATTCGTCTGGTCGACTTTGTGCTGCGCCGGGCCGGCCTGCGCCCCCAAGATCTGGAAGGCATCGTGGCGGGGGATGGCCCCGGGAGCTTCACCGGGCTGCGCATCGGCTGGTCCGCCGCCAAGGGGCTGGTGCACGAGGCGGGTCTCGAGCTGCGCACGATCCCGTCGCTCATGGCGGCCGCGTGCGCGGGCGCTATCCAGCGTGGCGCCGAGCCCGTCGCCGCCTGCTTCGACGCGCTCCGCGGCGAGGTGTACGGCGCTGTCTACGCGTTTCACCCCGACCGCGTGGACACGATCGTGGCGCCGGCGGTGCTTACGCCGGCGGAGCTCGTGCGTGTCACGCCGGTCCGTCCCAGCGTGGTGGTCGGGAGCGGTGTGGGCGGCCACGTCGATGAGCTCACACGCTGGGTAGGCGCGCCGCCAGTGCCGCTCGAGAGCCTCCCTCCCACTGCGAGCACGCTACTGGCCTTGCTCGGCCGGGTGGGCGCAGGTCGCGCGCTCGACGATCCCGCCGCTGCGGAGCCGGTGTATGGACGTCCTGCCGAAGCGCAGGCCAAATGGGAGGCGCGCCACGGGCGCTCCATCCCGAATTCGACCAGCCACGATCGCTGACGTCAGCGACGTCGCGGCGATCGAACGCGCCGTCTTCTCCGACCCCTGGTCGCACGACGACTTTGTCGAGTGCGCCACCTCGGGCGCTGGGGTGTTGTTCTTCGTCGGGGAGAGCCGCGGCATCGTGGCGGGCTACGTCGTGGCGCACTGTGCCGCCGACGAGGGCGAGGTCCTGCACCTCGGCGTGGCCAGCGCGCACCGTCGCCGCGGGCTGGGACGTGCACTCGTCGAGTACTGTCTGGCCGCCCTGGGCACGCGCGGCGTGCGCACTGTCTACCTCGAGGTGCGTGAGTCGAACGCCGGGGCCCGGCGGCTGTATGAGTCTTTGGGGTTCGAAGAGGTCGCCCGGCGGGCGCGGTACTACCGTCGCCCCGTGGAAGACGCGGTGGTGTTGCGCGCTGCCATTCCAGCAGCCGGGGTGGTTGCAAAACTTTAGCACAGGTGGCGTATCTTTGATTGACAGAATGACTTGCGGGTCATATACTGTTGTCGCCCTTGGTCTCGAGACCCGCCCAGCGTTTGGAGGTCTGCCGTGAGCCGCGGTTTGAATAAGGTCATGCTAATCGGGAACTTAGGGGCCGATCCCGAGGTGCGGAGCACCACCAACGGGTCCCGCGTCGCGACGCTGTCACTCGCGACCAGTCGGCAGTGGACGGGGCAGGGAGGCGAGAAGCAGGAAAAGACCGAGTGGCATCGGGTGATTTGCTGGAACAACAAAGGTGCCCAGCTCGCGGATCTGGCCGAGAAGTACATGAAGAAAGGCGACCGGATCTACGTGGAGGGGCGCATCGAGTACCGGACGTGGGAGGATCGCGAGAAGCAGACGCGCTACACGACTGAGGTCATCGCGCGCGAAGTGATTCTCCTTTCCGCGCGGGGTGGCGGGGGAGCTGGGGGCGGAGGTGGGGAAGGCCCCGGCGAGTTCGCGCGGGCGAAGGCGGCTGCCAAAGTCTCGTCCGAGGGAGGGGGCAAGGCTGAGTCGCTCGAGGCGTTCCCGGAGGCACTTGATGAGGAGGACGACGATCTGCCGTTCTGAACGAGCAGCCCTGCTCGCCCTTGTGGCAGGGCTGCTCGCGGGGCCGGCGCTGGTGGCGCAGGACACGACGCGAGCCCGGCCAGACACCTCCCAGCCGGCTCAGGATACATCGCAGGCCGCGCCGGCACCGGCCCCGACTCCGGGGCAGCTCCCCGCGACTCACGTCGTCGCGGCGGGTGAGACCCTCTGGTCCATCGCTCAGCTGTACTTCAACGATCCGTTGCTGTGGCCCGAGATCTACCGCCTCAATACGGTGCTCATCGACGATCCTCACTGGATTTATCCCGGAGAGGAGCTGAACCTGGCCGGCGCGGTGAGCGTCGCTCAGGCGCCCGAGAGCACTGGAGTCGCCGCTCCGCCGCCGCCTCCGTCCGACACCGTCCATGCGCAGGCTCCGGCGGACACGGTCGCCGTCGTGCCGGACACGGCGCTGGTGGACACCACCCAGGCCGTCGAGGCCCCGCCGCCGCCGGCCGAGCCCACAGAGACGTATCAGACGATCTTTGACCGGCGCCGTACGCCGTCGCAAGAGGTGCGGGATGTGCTGCGGAGATACGCCAACCAGCCGTACCGACCGGTGCGGCGCGGTGAGTTCTACGCGGCCGGCTTCCTGACGGAGGAGGAGCGGCTTCCCTACGGCCGTGTGCTGGGGAACACGGCGGTCCCCGCGATTCCGCGCCTCACTGAGCGGTCGACCGCAACGACGTTCGATCAGATCGCGGTCCAGCCGCCGCGCGGCGCTTCGTACCACGTGGGGGACTCGCTGTTGATCGTGCGGGTCGATCGTGACATCGCGGGCTGGGGCGGCGTCGTCGTGCCCGTGGGAGTGGCGCGGGTGACGGAGCCCCAGCGCCGTCAGGTGCTGGCGGACGTGGTCATGCAATTCGGTCGCATTCGAGACGGTAACCTGGCGTTGCCGCTCGAGCCGTTCAAAGATCCCGGCGAAGTTCGTCCGACCGCGGTCGACCAGGGGCTCGAAGGCACGGTGATCGCGGAACGGGATCTCCATGTCCTCACCGGTCCCCAGCAGATCATCTTCATCAACCGGGGGCGTGCCGACGGCGTGACGCCGGGGGACGTGTTCGAGGTGTTCAAGCCGGCGTCCGGGCTCCCGGGCACGTCGTCGGAGCAGGTGCAGGTGGTGATCGAGGTCGTGCATACCCGCGACCGCTCCTCGTCCGGGTTGATCCTCAACGTCGACCACCCCAATCTCGTGCCCGGGATGCCGGTGCGGCTCGTGCGGAAGATGCCCTCGTGAACTGCCGGCCCCCCTTTTCCGGGGGCCGGTGTCCACCGCTCGTGGTCCTTGTTTCGCATGTCGTCGCGCTCGTCATCTACGCTCTGGCTACCGTCCTGGTGCTGGCGCCGTTCGCGGGCGCGCGGTCCGCGCCGCGCGCGCTGCTCGTGGGTCTCCCGCTGGTGGGGATCGCGGCGCATGCCGTGGGGGTCGCTGGCCTGACGCCGTTTCTCGGCGTCGCTCCCACGCTATCGATGCTGGCTCTGTTCCTGGTGCTGTTGCAGGTGGCGAGCGAGGCGGCCTTCGGAGCGTCTGCCGTCGCGGTGTTCACGGGTCCGCTCGCGACGGGCTTGATGGGTCTCGCGTTCCTGATCGGGCTCGTGCCCGAGTCCCGGCTCATCCCGGGACGCGGTCCGTGGTCGATCCTGCACATCACCGTGAGCGTGCTGGGGCTGGCGATGCTGGCCTTGGCGTTCATTGCCGCGGCACTGTATCTGTTGCAGTTCCGCGAACTCAAGTCCAAGCGGTTTGGCCAGGTGTTTCGGTTGTTTCCTCCGCTCGAACGGCTTGACCAGCTCAACCATCTATCTTTGGTGATCGGCTTCGCGGCGGTCACCTTGGGAGTGCTGCTGGGTTTCGGCGTGCGGTATGCTGGTGGTGCATCGGTGGACGCGGCGCAGGTCGTGTGGGGCATGCTGATGTGGCTCGTGCTGGGGTGGGCCGTCGGTGCGCGCGTCGTGCGGCACTGGGCGGGACGCCGCGCCGCGCTCGCGAGCATCGTAAGCTTCGCCGCGGTGCTGCTCGTCTATCTCGCGCTCAAGCTCACCACGCCCGGCACGCAGCGGTTCCTCTGAGGGTCCCATGAGCATCACCGTGCTTGGCGTGAATCATCGGACGGCGCCGCTCGACGTGCGGGAGCGCTTCGCGCACGCGCCCCACGACGTTCCAGCCACGCTCGAGCGGGTGCTCGCGGCGGGAGCGCGCGGGGGTGTGCTGCTCTCGACGTGCAACCGCACGGAGTTCTATCTGGCGGAGCCCGATCCCGCCGTCCCGGAAGCCGTGTGGACGATCCTCTCAGAGCGCCTGGGCGAAGGGCGGAACGCGAGCCAGTACGGCTACGTGCAGCGCGATCGCGAAGCGGTGCGCCACCTGTACCGCGTGTCGGCGGGCCTCGACTCGATGATTCTCGGGGAATCCCAAATCCAGGGGCAGGTGCGCGAGGCGTGGGACGTCTCCAGGGCACTGGCCGGCCCGGTCCTGCATCGTCTGTTCCAGTCCGCCCTGCTGGTCGGCGCACGCGTGCGGAGCGAAACGGGGCTCGCGAGCGGCGCGGCCTCCGCGCCGTCGGCGGCGGTGGTGGTGGCGGGCAAGATCTTCACACAGCTGGCCGGCCGCGCGGCGCTCATCCTCGGCGCCGGCGATGTGGCCGAGCTGGCGGCGGCGTGCCTCGTGTCCGAGGGTGTCCGGGTCACGCTCGTCGCCAACCGCACGTACGAGCGCGCCAGGGCGATCGCCGAAGAACTCGGCGCCCGCGCCCTCACGCTCGACGAGGCCTGGCCGCACTTCGCCGAGGCGGACATCGTGCTCAGCTCCACGGCCGCACCCCATGCGGTCGTGACGTGGGATCGCGTGGCCCCAGCCGTGGCGCTGCGTCGCGGGCGTCCCCTGTGCATCCTCGACCTCGCCGTACCGCGGGATGTGGAGCCGTCGGTCGCGCAGCTCGAGAACGTCTTTCTGTACGATCTCGACGATCTCCAGGCCGTGGCGGCGCAAGCGGCGGCGGGCCGCCGCGAGGACATCCCGGCAGCCGAACGCATCGTGACTGAGGAGGTGGAGCGGTTCTGGGGATGGTACGGCGGGCTCGTCGTCGTGCCCGTGCTGCGAGAGTTCCGGGAGCGCATGGAGGCGGTGCGCGTCGCCGAATTGGAGCGGGTGGCGCGCCGGCTCGCCCACTTGAGCCCCGAGGACCGCGCGCAGATCGACGGGTTCAGCCAGGCGTTGCTCAACAAATTCCTGCATCAACCCACGATCGCGTTGAAAGAGGCGGCTCAGGCGGGCCGGAGCTACGGACTGCTCGACGCCTTGAAGCGCCTCTTCGGCTTGGAGCGGCGGGATGGCCCATAGGGTGCTGGTGACGGGGGGGGCGGGGTACATCGGCAGCGTAGTCGTCGAGCAGCTCCTGGCGCTGGGGCACGTCCCCATCGTGCTGGACGACTTGAGCACCGGGCATCGCGGCGCCATCGCGCCGGGTGTCGAGTTCTTCCACGGCAACGTGGGTGATCCCCGGGCTCTGGACGGCGTCTTCGCTCGCCACCGGATCGATGCCCTGATGCACCTCGCCGCGTTCGCGCTCGTCGCTGAGTCGGTGGCGCAGCCGGAGAAGTATCGGGTGAATAATGTGATCGCCGGTCGCACGCTCCTCGACGCGTGCATCGCCGCCGGCGTGCGCCGCGTCATTTTCTCGTCCTCCTGCACGATCTATGGCCAGCGCGGTGCTGAGCCGATCGGCGAGGATACGCCCCCTGCGCCGGTCAACCCGTACGGCGAAACCAAGGTGGAGTTCGAGCGCACGCTCGCGCAGGCCGCAAAGGCACATGGGGTTGCTTCCGTGAGCCTTCGCTATTTCAATGCTGCGGGAGCATCGCCACGCTATGGCGAGGACCACGATCCGGAAACGCACCTCATCCCGAACGTGCTGCGCGTGGCGCGAGCGCCCGGCGGCGCGGTGGAGGTGTACGGGACCGACTATCCCACGCCGGACGGGACCGCCATCCGCGACTACATCCACGTGCTCGATCTCGCGGATGCACATATTCGGGCCCTCGACGCTCCGCTCAATGGGGCCGAGGCGGTGAACCTCGGGACGGGGACCGGGCATTCGGTGCTGGCCGTGGCGGAGGCCGCTCGCCGGGTGACCGGGCGGCCCATTCCCACGGTGCCCCGGCCGCGGCGGGCGGGAGATCCGCCCGTGCTGGTCGCCGCGCTCGGGCGCGCGGCCCGATTGCTCGGCTGGCGTCCGCGGCATTCCAGCCTGGAGGAGATCATCGGGAGCGCCTGGGCGTGGCACCGCGCGCACCCCGACGGGTACGGGAACGGGAACCGAGGAGGCTGACAGGTGCTGCTGCTACAGGTGGGCCGGGCGGTTCCGACGACACCGTGGGAGCTGGTGCTCACGTCGAGTCGCGAGACCAAGTTCGTGCTCGCGATTCTGTGCGTGTTCTCCGTCGTCTCCTGGTATCTGATTTTTCTCAAGTGGTGGCAGTTCCGCCGCATGCGCACCCACGCCGATCGCTTCATGAGCGAGGTCGAGCGGGCCCCGCGGCTCGACGACGCCTATCGCGCGGCGATGCGGCTCCCCCCCTCGCCGTACAATCGCCTGCTGCGCGAGGGGATCCATTTCTTTTCGGAGCTGAAGCCGGGCGGCCTCAAGGAGGACGGCCCCGCGGTGGCGACGCGGAGCACGCTGACCACCACGCAGCTCGAGGCTCTGCGCATGGTGCTGGCCAAGGAGATCGCCGCCGAGCGTGACGCCGCCGCGCGCTTCATCCCCTGGCTCGCGACCTTCGGCTCGGTGAGCCCCCTGCTCGGTCTGCTCGGCACGGTGCTCGGCGTGATGGACGCGTTCATCGGCATCGCGGTGGGCGGGTCTGGCAACATCGCGGCGGTGGCCCCGGGCGTCGCCGAGGCCTTGGTGACCACGGTGGCCGGGCTGGCCGTGGCGGTGCCGTCGGTCATGGCCTACAACCTGTTCGTCAACCGGCTCGGGTTGTTCGCCGGCGAGCTCGAGGGGTTCGCGCAGGAGATCATCGGGACCATGGCCCGCGAAGGGAGGCTCTAGTGGCCGGCTTGCTGGGAGGGGGCGGCGGCCTGCGGGGCCATGGTGAGCTGCCGCTGCACGCCGACATCAACGTCACGTCGCTCGTGGACGTGGCCTTCGTGCTCCTGATCATCTTCATGATCACCGCGCCCATCATGCAGGGCGGTGTAGACGTCCGGCTGCCGCGGGCGGAGGCACGACCGCTCGAGCCCAAATCGGGACTGATCGTGACCCTCGATCAGGAGGGCAAGATCTTCATGGATCAGGCGCCGCTCTCCTACGAGGACTTCCGCGCGACCTTCCCCGCGTTCGTGCGAACCAAACGCCCGACTGGGGTGTACCTCCGGGCCGACGGACGGGTCCCGTACGCCGATGTGGTACGGGTGCTCGCGGTGATTCGGGCATCGGGCGTCAACGATGTCGGCCTGGTGGCCGAGCCCGAAGCGGTGAGTCGCTGATGCGCCGTCCGCGGGCCCCCGACAACGTGGGGGTCGGGCTCACCGGTACGGTGCTCGTCCATGCGGTCGCCATCCTGTTCCTCGGGGCGGGTGCGGCAAACGCGCGCAAGCCCGCGCCGCCCACGTACCGCGTGCACCTGGTGGCTGCGCCCGAGCCCACGGAGAATGAGAAGAAGGCGCCCGAGGCGGTAGAGCGGCCCGCCGAGGAGAAGCCCGCACCGGCGCCGAAGGCGAAGTCGCCGAAGAGTACCGTCGCTCCGGCACCGCCGCCGCCGGTCGCGGACAACACCAAGCGGGAGGCCGCCCCACGCACCACGCCCAAAGCGCAACCCCTGCCCGGCGAAAAGCCGTCTACGGGCAGCGATCCCCTCCCGGTGTCGACCGAGGGGATCGACTTTCCATTCCCCGCGTACACCAACAACATCCTCGGCCAGATCGCGATGCGCTGGCAACGGCCGACGCAGAACACGCCGCTGGAGGCCGAGATCGGCTTCCTGATCCATCGCGACGGCTCGGTGAGCGACATGAGTTTCATCAAGCGCTCCGGCGATTTCGAGTTCGATCTCGAGGCGCAAGGGGCGGTCGAGGATGCGGGACGCCGCAGGGCGTTCGGCCCACTGCCGGACGGGTGGACCTCCGACGTGCTGTTCGTGCGGTTCTACTTCTCCGGGACGCGCCAGTGAGTCGGGCGGACGGGCGGACGGGCGGACGGGCGGTCCGAGCGGCCCTCCTGGCGGGGGCCTTTCTGTCCGCCAGTCCGCCGGTCCGCCTGTCCGCCCAGGATACCTCCGCTGTCGATCGCGGGGTTCGTATCGGCATCACCTACCGGCCCGGCGTGCGACCCGGCATGGTGTTGCTGGGCGGGCGGGCGGCCGCGCTCGATTCGGCACGGACGATCATCACGCGCGATCTCGACTACAGCGATCGGTTCGAGTTGATCACACTTCCCGGGAGCGATTCGATCCGCGTCACCGCCGCCGCTCCCGCGGCAGCCGCGCGCGGCACGCCGCCGGGAACCGGCAGCGGTACGAATACGGGCGCTGGCGGGGGAGGGGGACCCGCGGGGCTGAATTATCCTCTCTATCAGGCACTCGGCGCCGATTTCGCCGTCGCCTTCACGGTCGCCGGCGGTGATACCACCGTCGTGACCGTGCACGACATCGCCGTCGGCGCGGTGCGGCGCGAGGTACGCGTGCGCCTGCCGTCGCTCAGTGACCCGGGATTTCGGATGGCGGTGCACCGTCTGTCCGACCGCGTGCTCGACGCGACGTTGGGCGCGCCCGGGATCGCGGCGACACGAGTGCTGTTCGTAATGGACGGGAAGGTCTACGCGATCGACGAAGATGGGGCGGATCGCCGGCTCGTGTCGTCGAGCGACCACGAGGCAATGTCCCCCGCCTGGGCGCAGGATGGGCGGCGCTTCTCGTACATGGAGTTCTGGCAGGGACACGGGCGCCTGTTCGTCCAGGATATCGCGACGGGGAAACGCGCGCCGGTGCCCACGACGGGCCAGGCGCTCGACTTCACGCCCGCCTTCTCGCCCGACGGCAAGACGCTCGCGTTCAGCCGGGCCACCGAGGAGGGGACTGACATCTATACGGTGAACATCAAGGACGGCTGCTGTTTACAGCGCTTGACCGTAGGGCGCTTTTACGACAACTTGTCACCGACCTACAGTCCGGACGGCCAGCGGATCGCGTTCGTGTCGACGCGAGCGGGACTGCCGCAGATCTACGCGATGGCCGCGGACGGGACCGACCAGCAGCTGTTCGCCCCGTTCGACTACGGCGCCACCGGCTCGTCCAACGCGCCGGAATGGTCACCCGACGGGCAGTCTGTCGCCTTCCACCGCGATGTCGGCGGCACGTTACAGGTGTTTGTCCTCGACGTGCGCACACGCGCGGTGCGGCAGCTCACTTCGATAGGGCGGAACGAAGATCCGACCTGGGCCCCCGACAGCCGTCATATGGCGTTCGTGTCGGATCGATCAGGATATCGGCAGCTCTGGATCATCGATTTGGAAACCGGCCGCATCCGTCCGCTGCTGCAGCAGAGCGGCGCCCGCCTGCCGGCCTGGTCTCCGCGCTTGCCGGAGACCGCGTCGTCGACCCCTTGAATTCTGAGAGGACTCGCACCGATGAAACGCCTAACCTTGCTCCTGCTGGGCGGTCTCGCAGTCGCGGCAGTCGCTGCGTGCGGCGGGAAGAAGCCGGAGACGCCTGCGCCGGTGGTCGGGCCCAACCAGGACTCGATCCTCGCGGCCCAGAAGGCCCACGACGACTCGATGGCGGCGGCCCAGGCTGAAGCCGATCGCAAGGCGCGGGAGGACGCCGCGCGCCGGCAGCAAATGGCTGACTCCCTGGCGGCGATCGGCAAGACGACCGACGCGGTGAAGACGCTCCTGGCGACGATGATCCACTTCGACTACGACAAAGCGATCATCCGCGCCGGAGACGCGTCGGTGCTCGACCAGAAGGTCGCGATCCTGCAGGCGAACCCCGCCCTCCGTATCCGGATCAGCGGGCACTGCGACGAGCGCGGCTCCGACGAGTACAACCTGGCCCTCGGCAACCGCCGCGCCACGGCGGCCAAGCAGTACCTCACCAGCCACGGCATCGATGGCGGTCGGATCGAGACCGTGTCCTACGGCGAGGAGCGACCGATCGACCCCGGGCATAACGAGGAAGCCTGGGCCAAGAACCGCCGCGACGAGACCGAGATTCTGGCGGGCGGTGATGCGCTCAAGCAGCCCTAGCCGGATCCTGCTGCTCGGCCTGTGGCTCACCGCCGGATGCGCGCTCAAGGGCGACGTCCGGCGGGTCGAGCTCCAGGTCGAGGCCCTGCGCATTGAGCGCGTCCGGGCCGACAGCCAGCACGCCGCGCAGGTCGATTCGGTGCGCGCGCTCCTGGCTGTCGTCCAGGAAAAGCTCGCGGCTCAGCAGGCCTACCTCGTCCAGCTGCGCGGCGATATGAAGACCGATCTGCTCGCCGTTCAACAGCAGCTGGTGTCGGTGCAGGAGCTGACGGGCCAGAGCCAGCAGCGGCTCACCGAGCTGCGCGGCCAGATCGCGGAGCAGGCCCGTCGGCCGGTGCCCACGCTCGATACGACGCACGCCGCGCCCGGCGTGCCGGTGGGGCCGTCGGGGAACCCCGCCGGCCCGGGCCCGGACCAGATGTACGACGTATCCCTGCAGCAGTTCCGCCGCGGCAGCCTGGCCACTGCCCGCGTCGGCTTTCGGGAATTCCTGCGGATGTTCCCCACCAACGAGCGTGCCCCCGATGCGCTCTATTACGTAGGCGAGACGTTCGCGGGCGAGAACGCGGATTCCGCGGCCGCGGTGTATCAACAGGTCGTGAAGACCTATCAGACCTCGTCGCGGGCTCCCTCAGCCCTGTACAAGCTGGGCCTCCTCGCCGAGCAGCGGAACGACAAGGCGGCCGCCCGGACCTATTATGCCCGGGTCATCGCCGCCTACCCGCGCTCCGACGAGGCCAATCTCGCGCGCGACAAGCTCAACCGCCTGGGGCGCTAGCCGGGGCGGGGCGGGGCCGGGTGAGTCGTGCCTGAGGCGCCCGACAACCGGGGCGAGATGCCGTTCCTCGATCACCTCGAGGAACTGCGCTGGCGGATCCTCTACAGCCTGCTCGCGATCGTGCTGGGCACGCTGGCCGGCTGGCTGATCGTCGAGCGGATCGACGTCATTGGTCTGCTGATTCAGCCGATCGCCCCGCTGATCCCGGGCGGCAAGCTGCGCGTCACGGGGCCCACCGAGCCGTTCTTCATCACGCTGAAGTTCGCCTTCGTGATCGGGCTCGTGCTGGCGTCGCCCTTCGTGGGCTACCAGGCCTGGGCCTTTCTCGCACCCGCGCTCTACCCGCGGGAGCGGCGGCTCATCATCCCCGCGCTGTCGGCCGGCGCGGTGCTGTTCCTGGCGGGCGCGACCGCCGCCTACCTCTGGGTGCTGCCGCGAGCGCTGGCCGTGCTGCTCGCGTTCCAGCACAATGTGTTCGACCCGCTCATCACCGCGGACAAGTACTTCGCGTTCGCCGCCCAGCTCATCCTCGCGTTCGGCGTCGTGACCGAGCTTCCGCTGGTCGTGGTGATCCTCGCGCTGCTCGGTCTGGTGACGCGTGACTTCCTGGCCCGCAACCGACGGTACGCGCTCGTCATCTCGGCCGTGTCGGCGGCCCTGCTCGCGCCCCCGGACGCGATCTCGATGCTGTTGATGATGGTGCCGCTGTGGCTGTTGTACGAGGTCAGCATCTGGTGCGCCTGGGTGGTGGAGCGGCGGCGCGCCCGGCGTGCCCAGCCCCGCTCGGCGGGGGCCACCGGGGTCGCCGTCCTGTTGGTCATCGCGGCCGCCGGCAGCGCGCGCGCGCAAGGTCGACCGCCCTACCCCCCTCTCGTGCAGCGAGGGAACGCAGCGGACACCTCCCGAGCCGCCGGCGACACCGTGCGAGGCCAGGCCCTCGATTCGACCGCCGCACGGAAACTCGGCCTGCCCACTGGTCCCACGCGCAGCTTTCCAGCTTCGGATCCGGTGATGGACTCGCTCAAGAAGCTCAAGGGCTATCAACTCACGCAGTACATGGGGGACACGCTCATCGTTCAGGGCGGCGACAGCCAGACGCTGCACTTGCGTGGCACGGCGTATGTCGAGCGCGAGGGCACCCAGCTCCAGTCCGATTCGATTCGCTACCGCCAGCAGAGCTGTCGCCTCGACGCCGTGGGTGAGCCGATCCTGTTCGACCAAGGGAAGGTGCTGGTGGGGGAGGAGATGAAGTACGATACCTGCGTCAAGCGCGGGACAGTGCACAATGCGCTCACGAGCGTCCAGCAGGGCTCGGCTCAGTGGATCGTGCGCGGGGACCTCGCCGTCGATTCCGGCTCGACGCGCCTGTACGGGGCGAGCAGCGAGATCACCTCGGACGAAAATCCTCTCCCCGACTATCACTTTTCCACCGGCGAGATGAAATGGCTGAACAAGAACGTCATGGTGGCGCGACCCGCCGTGCTGTATATCCATGACGTCCCGATCATGTGGCTGCCATTCATTTTTCAGGACGTGCGGCGGGGGCGTCGCAGCGGGATCCTGGTACCGCGCTTCGGGCTGAGCGACATCGTGCGACCCACGCGCAACTACCAGCGCCACGTCGCCAATCTCGGGTACTACTTCGTCGTCAACGACTACGTCGATTTCCTGCTCTCCGGCGACTGGTATGCGGATCGCTACATGTCCGTCCGGGCGCAAACCCGCTACCGCTGGCTCGACCGGTTCATCAACGGCGGCATTTCGTTCGAGCGGTACTCGCAGCTCGACTTTCCCGGAAACTCGTTCCGCCTGGGCTGGCAGCATCAGCAGAGTTTCTCGTCGCGCACCAACTTCAACGCCAGCATCGACTACTCTACGAACACCAGCGTCATTCAGAACAACACCGTCAATCCGTACCTCGCGACCGCGAGCCTCGGCTCACAGGTAAGCTTCAACAAGCAGTTCGACTGGGGCACGTTCAACGTCGGTGGCAGCCGACGCCAGGAGATCGGCAGCGGGCTCGTGACCCAGAATTTTCCCAACGTGAGCCTGGCCCCCTCGCCGGTGAACATCACCGAAGCGATCACCTGGTCGCCGGGGTTCTCGTACACGAACCAGCAGACGTTCCACCAGCTGCAAGCCCCGGTGCTGCTGCCGGATGGGACGCTCGACACGCTGTTCTCCGACAACCGGCAGACGGCGATGAGCCTTCAGACACCGCTGCGGCTGGGGCGCTGGAACTGGACCAACAGCTTCACGCTGAACGACGTCGCCAACAACGCACGGCAGGAGTTCGACGTCCGCGACTCGACGGTTCCGGGCGGGGTCCGCCGGCTGCTCTATGCCCGCACTTTCAGCACCACGGTCGACTGGCAGACCGGCATCAACCTGCCGTCGCTGCTCTCCGGCACCTGGAAGCTCCAGCCGGGAGTCGCGATCATCAACCAGACGTCCCAGGGTCCGTTCCGCATCCGGAACCAGTTCACGGGCGGTGAGTGGGTCCAGCAGGGCAAGCGGCTGCAGTTCAGCGCGGGCATGACCCCGACGTTCTTCGGGTTCTTCCCCGGGTTCGGGCCCATCGCCCGCATTCGTCACTCGATCTCGCCGATCATCAGCTACGCGTACGCGCCCGGCAGCGAGGTGTCCCCTGAGTTCGCGCGCGCCGTCGACCCCACCGGTCAGAACTTCCGGGCGCGCAGCGATCCGCAGCAGACGCTCACCCTCGGATTGTCGCAGAACTTCGAGGCGAAGCTCAAGCCGCCGCCGGGCGATACCAGCGCGCAAGCCGCCGCGCGCAAGATCCGGCTTCTCACCATCAACACGAGCTCGCTGGCCTATAACTTCGAGCAGGCGAAGCAGCCGGGTCACAACGGCTGGCAGACGCAGACCCTGAACAACACGTTCGCGTCGGATCTGTTGCCGGGGTTCAGCCTCAGCGTCACGCACGACTTGTGGAACGGCCAGGTGGGCACCGACACGGCGCGCTTCGATCCCTTCCTCACAAACGTCTCGGCGAGCTTCACGATCACCCCCACCACCATCCGGGGGATCGCC
>CBFHAJ010000073.1:0-17842 GCA_965653495.1 uncultured bacterium
TCGCCATCGTGTTCTCGGGCAGCGGGTCGAACGGCTCGCTCGGCGTCCGGGCGATCCGCGCGCAAGGCGGTGTGACCTTCGTGCAGGATCCCGAAACGGCGGAATTCTCGGGGATGCCACGCAGCTCGATCGGCGTCGGCGGCGCGGACTACATCCTCGCGCCGGAAGCCATCCCCGAGACGCTGCTCAAGTACGTCAATCACCCCTATGTGCGCGTCTCCGGCCAGGTCACCTCGCTCGAGGTGAAGGAAGCCGAGCGACTCAACGAGATCCTGTCGATCCTCCACACCCGCGGCGCTCACGACTTCCGGGGCTACCGCAAGGCGACCATCCTGCGCCGCATCCAGCGCCGCATGGGTCTGGCGCATACGGAGCTGCTGAAGGATTACGCCACGCTGCTACGCGGTAATCCGACCGAGATCGAGGCGCTGGTCCGCGATCTCATGATCAACGTGACCGGATTCTTCCGGGACCCCGAGGCGTGGGAGATGCTGCGGACCGAAGTGCTGGCGCCGCTCGTTGCCGCGGCGGGCGATCAGCCGATTCGCTCCTGGGTGCCCGCGTGCGCCACGGGCGCCGAGGCGTATTCGCTCGGCATGCTGCTTCTGGAGGAGAGCGAGCGGACCGGCAAACACGTGGACGTGAAGATTTTCGCCACCGATGCCGCGCCGGATGCGCTACTGGTCGCCCGCCGCGGGGTGTATCCCGCCAGCATGGTCGCGGACGTCCCGCCCGACCGGCTGGCCCGGTTCTTCGAGCGCGAGGACGACACGTATCAGGTCAAGCCGGAGCTGCGCGACCTGCTCGTCATCGCCCAGCAGAACCTGCTGCAGGATCCCCCGTTCTCGAAGCTCGATCTGGTGAGCTGCCGGAACGTCCTGATCTATCTCGAGCCGG
Organism: uncultured bacterium; assembly: GCA_965653495.1. Classification (GTDB taxonomy): domain Bacteria; phylum Gemmatimonadota; class Gemmatimonadetes; order Gemmatimonadales; family GWC2-71-9; genus AG41. The sequence goes on from CBFHAJ010000073.1 coordinate 898, forward strand.
AGATCCAGAGCCGGCTGCTGGCGCTGTTCCACTACACGCTCCGGCCCGGCGGCTACCTCTTTCTCGGTGCGTCGGAGACGGTGGGCCGGGAGAGCCTGCTGTTCACCCCGGTCGCCAAGAAGTGGCGGATCTATCGTGGCACGGGGAGCCCGCTGCTGGATCGCATCAAGCTGCCCCTCGGCGGACAGCGGGTCAAAGAGGCGCAGGCCCCCGCGGTGCGCGTGGAGGGCCAGCGCCTGGCGGACGTCGCGCGCCAGGCCTTGGCCGAGCGGTACGCACCGGCCGCGGTGGTGATCGACGAGACCTTCCACGTGGTGCACCTCCAGGGCGTCACAGAGCCCTACCTGGCGCTGCCGCAGGGCGTGCCTTCGACCGATTTGCTGGCCCTCGTGCGGGAAGGGCTGCGCACCAAATTGCGGGCCGCGGTCGAGAGCGCGCTCGACAAAGGCCAGCCCGCTACGGTCACCGACGCCTATGCACGCCGGGGGGAACAGTTCCATCGCGTCGTCATTGACGCGATGCCGTTGCGGCACACCGCGCCGCGACACCTCGTGGTCACGTTCAGAGAATACGAGGCGACGGCGCCGGCACCGCTCGAGCCTGGCGCTCGCCAGGAACCGCTGCAACACGATCTCGAGAAGGAGCTGCAAGCGACGCGCGACGAGCTCCAGAGCACCGTGGAGCAGCTCGAGACGTCGAACGAGGAGTTGCGCGCGTCCAACGAGGAGGTCGTCGCGATCAACGAGGAGCTGCAATCGGCGAACGAGGAGCTGGAGACGTCCAAGGAAGAGCTGCAGTCGCTCAACGAAGAGTTGAGCACCGTGAACACCCAGCTGCAGGCCAAGGTCGACGAGCTCGAGAACTCGCGCAACGATCTGTCGAACCTCCTCGCGAACACGGAGGTCGCCGTGATCTTTCTGGATCCGCAGTTCCGGATCCGCAACTTCACGCCCGCGGCGACGCGGCTGTTCGACTTGCTCCCCACCGACGTCGGGCGGCCGATCGCCCACCTCGCCCAGAAGTTCGCCGGCCGCGACCTGATGATGGACTTGCGCGCGGTGCTCGATCGCCTCATGCCGCTCGAGGCGGAAGTGACCGCCCGTGACCGCGTCTACTTGCGTCGCACGCTGCCCTATCGGACGCGCGACAACCGCATCGACGGCGTCGTCGCCACCTTCGTCGATATCACCGAGCGCATCTACGCGGAGCGCGCCATCGCGAGCTCCAAGCAGTACGCGGAGCGCATCATCGAGACGGTGGGGGTGGGCCTGGTGGTGCTCGACGCGGGGCTGCGCATCAAGTCCGCCAACCGCTGGTTCTACGAGACGTTCGGCGCCCGCCCGGAAGACACGATCGGTCACATCTTCTGGGACGTCGGCCGCGTGCGGTGGCAGCAGCGGGATGTGCCGTTCGAGCGGGTCCTGACCGAGGAGGCGGCGCTGGAGGACGTTCCGGTCGAGGTCGAGCTCGAGAAGTGGGGGCGCCGCAGCATGATGCTGGACGCGCGCGTGCTCACGCGTGGCGAGTCGATGCTGGTGGCGCTGCGCGACGTGACGGAGCATCACCGCTTCACCGAGCAGCTGACCGCCCTCAACCGCGGCCTCGAGCTGCGCATGGAGCAGCGCTCGGCGATCGTCCAGCTCGTGGTGGAGCAGATCGCCAGCGCCGCGAACAAGGCCAAGACGGTCGAAGAAGCGCTCGCCTTCACCATGGGTCGCATCGCCGAGCACCAGGGATGGGTCGCCGGTCACGCCTACGTGCGCAGCACCGACGGCTCCGCCTGGATCCCGAGCGAGGCGTGGTACGTGCGCGAGGGCTACGACGTCACAGCGTTCAAAGTCGCCGCCATGCGTACGCGCTTTGCCCGCGGCCAGGGGTCGATCGGTCGCGTCGCGGCGACCGGGCAGCCCATGTGGCTCGAGGGAACGGGCGACGATCTGCGCTGGGCAGCGGCGCCGTTCTCCCCCAAGGCGGCCATCTTTTTCCCGGTGTTCGGACGCGAAAAGACCGACGTCGACGCCGTGCTCGAGTTTTACTCGGATACGCCGTTCGAGCCCGATCCCGCGTTCCTCGCGCTCATGGCGAACGTCGGCATCCAGATGGCCCACGTGTTCGAGCGCAAAGCGCTCGAGCGGCAGCTCGCCACGTTCGCGGAAGAGGAGCAACGGCGCATCGGGCACGAGTTGCACGACAAGGTGGGTCAGAGCGTGTCGGCCGTGGCGATGCTGACGCGCAGCCTGCAGCGCAAACTGGATACGGAAGGCAAGACCAGTCCGCAAGACCTGACGGCGCTGCTCGAGGCGGCCGACGAAGCGAAGGTGCAGCTGCGCATGGTCGCCCGCACGTTGCTACCGGACGAGCTGGGGGGCGAGGGGCTCGCGCACGCGCTCGAAGACCTGGCCGCGCGCTTCAAGGCATTGGGCGCCAACACCGTCCGATTCGTCGGCGACGACACCGCCGGGCCCGAGGAGGAGCAGGCGATTCAGCTGTTCCGGATCGCCCAGGAAGCCGTACTCAACGCCGCGCAGCACGCCAGCGCGAGCGAGATCACCATCCGCCTGTACGGCGAGGACCATCACACCGTCCTGGAGGTCCGGGACGACGGCACGGGCTTCGACGTCGACGCCGCCTCCCACGGGATGGGTCTGCGCGTCATGCGCCATCGCGCCAACCTGATCGGCGCCCGCCTCGAGATCCAATCGGCCCCAGGGAGCGGAACGGTGATCCGCTGTACCGTCGCAATGGAGCCGCGGGAGGACCGGCAACCACGGTGAAGACCGAGCCCGCCCGCGTTCTGATCCTGGACGACCACCCGCTGTTCCGTCACGGGCTCGCGGAGCTGCTGTCGCGCGAGCCGGGCATCGACGTCTGCACGCAGGTGGGAGACGCCCGCGCTGCCTGGAAAGAGCTCGAGGGTCCCCGGCTCCCCGATCTGATGATCGTGGACCTGCGGCTCCAGGAGAGTGAGGGTCTCGATCTCATTAAGCAGGTGAGCGCGCGCTACCCGGGAATCCGGTTGCTGGTGCTCTCGATGTGCGACGAGAAGGAATACGCCGAGCGCGCCTTGCGGGCTGGCGCGATGGGTTATGTCGAGAAGCACGAGTCGCCCGACGTCGTGGTCCGAGCGGTCCGGGAAGTGCTGGCCGACACCGTGTTCTTGAGCCCGGCGATGCGGGAGCGCCTGCTGCGGCGGATGGTCGCGCCGGGAGCCGGCTCCTTCCTCGCCGACCTCTCGGACCGCGAGCTTCAGGTGTTGGACCTATTGGGTCAGGGGCTGGGGACGCCGGAAATCGCCCGTCGCCTGCACCTCAGCGCCAAGACCATCCAAGCCCATCGCGAGCATCTCAAGGCGAAGCTCGCGATCAAGACGGCGCCCGAGCTGGTACACTACGCGATCACGCGCCAATTCGACGGCGGACGCGGTGCTTCCCCACCGCCGCGCCGACCGGCGCAAGCGGGTCGAGTCCGCTAGGACTTTTCCCTAAATCACAACGAGCCTTTTTCCGATATCGCGTGGCGTTCACGAGGCGCATTATTAACCTGAACTAGCCTGGGGTTGGCGCGGTTCGGTTAATCTCTATCTTCAATGGGGGCCCCCCCCCCCCCGGCGCGGCAGGCCGCGCCGCCTGGGTGAATAAGCGCGGCGCCCGCCCGTGACGACGCGTCGTGCGGACGCGCCCTCGTCGCGATCGGTTCGACTCCAGAAGCCCCGGTCGCGCAAGGCCGCCGAGATCGTGAGACTCGTGGAAGAGTTGACCGCTGGTGTCGACAGCACAGACGGTGTCGTTCTGGGCGTCGGCGTCTCGAAGCTGTTGGTCGAAGCGTACGGCGAACTCCGTGAGCCGGTCCCGTCCTGGGTCAAGCAGTTGATCCGTTACTACGCTGGTCTTCCAGACGCAGCGTCGTCTGGGACGGCCACCGCCGCTCGGCGTAGCGATCGACCATCCCGTCGTTGACGGGAAATCCAAATCTCGCCTGCAGTTGTTGCACCCGTCGCTGGAGCGCGGCCGCGTACGCGCGGGGTACGCCGCTCCGCCCGCTGTAAGCACGGCGATAACGCGCCGCGAGATGCGGGAACGCGTCATCGATGACGGGCAGGAATCGCTCCCGCACGGCAGCGTAGAGCCGCAGCGGTCCCGCGTGCACGAACTTAGCGCCGGCCTCCCGGGCCGCCTGGAAGAGCGCTTCCAGGTGGGGCACATCATCTGTAATCCCCGGGAGGACCGGCGCCACGATCAACCCCACACGCACTCCCGCGTCCGCAAGCCGCTCGAGCGCCCGTAACCGCGCCGCCGGCGTCGCCGACCGCATCTCCAGCTTTCGGATCAGCGGCGCGTCTACAGTGATCAGCGACACGTAGACTTCGAGATCGTTGCGATCTTGAATCCGGCGCAGCACGTCCGCGTCACGCGCCACCAGCGGACTCTTGGTGATGAGGCCGAGGTTCAGCCTTCGTAACGCGCCAGGCGCTCGAGGATGGAGCGGGTGAGCCGGAAGCGTCGCTCGGCGGGCTGATACGGATCGGTGGCGGTGCCGATGACAATCGGGGCGGACAAGCGGACGGGCGGACGGGCTGACCGGAAATACCTCTGAAGGTCGCGGTCCAGCGTCGCGAGCGCACCTTCCTTTACGAAGATCCTTTGCTCGAAAGCCTCCCAACCGTGTGGTCCCCGAAACTCAGCGAACTCGCCGTCCGACAACTTGCCCGCGTCATGCGCGCGCTCGACCGCGTAGCGGTGCGCGTAGCGCGCGTAGCAGTACGTGCACCCGAATTCACACCCGATGTACGGATTGAGCGACCAGAGGTCGACGCCCGTCTGCTGCGGCGAGTTGAGGAGCGAGCGCGGAGGGAGGGAGACGAACTTGGTGCCACGGAGGCGGGAGTCGAGGACCGGCAGGGCGGTCGGCCGGACGGGCGGACTGTCGGACGGGAGCAGCGGAAGCTGGACCCGTTCCCGGAGTGACCGACCGCCCATCCGCCCATCGGCCCGACCGCCGTCTTTTACCCGCATCTCGCCCACCCGCATTGCACGCACACCAGACAGCCCGCCTGGCGGACGAGTCCGGCCCCACAGTCGGGGCAGGGCGACAGCTGAGAATCAGGACGCGGGACCGGCGACGGGCTCTCACGAAGCTTCGGTATTTGTTCGGGTGTCACGTCGGCAATATGACCCCGCCTCGTGCTTACGGCAAGGGTCGCCGGCGGTTAGTGTAAGCCGGTGGAAACCAAGCGGATAGCATTCCAGGGCGAGCCCGGCGCCTATTCCGAAGAGGCCCTCTTCAAGCTCCGACCGGACGCGGAGTCACAGCCGTATCGCGAATTTCGCGACGTGGCGCACGCGGTGGTCGAGCGCCGCGCCGACTACGGCCTGCTGCCCATCGAGAACTCGCTCGTCGGCTCCGTCGCCACGAACTACGATCTCATCGCGGAGTCGGGCCTCGCGATCGTCGGTGAGGTGGTGAGCGAAGTCCATCACTGCCTGCTGGGCGTCCCGGGTGCGGCGCGGGCTGGGCTGCACCGCGTGCTCTCGCATCCTGTCGCGCTGGCGCAGTGCGAGCGATTTCTCCGTGAGCTCGGCGTCGAGGCGGTCGCCTTCTACGACACGGCGGGCGCGGCGGTCGAGGTAGCGCACCGCGGCGATCGCTCCCTCGCGGCGATCGCCGGCGCGCTGGCGGCCCGCCGCTACGGCCTCGCGATCCTCGCCGAGCGGATCGAGGACGAGCCGCACAACCAGACGCGGTTTCTGTTGGTGGCACCCGAGCCGGCGTCGCCGCCCCCCGGCGTCCCGGCCAAGACTACCTTGCTGCTCAAGCTGCCGCATCGGCCGGGGACACTGGCGCGCGCGCTGGCCCCGCTCGCGGCCGCCGGGCTCAACCTCACCAAGCTCGAGAGCCGCCCTGACCGCACGACGCCCTGGGAGTACCTCTTCTATCTGGATATCGAGGCGCGGGCCGCGGACCAGGCCATGGCCGGCGCGATCCGGGAGCTCGAGGCGCAGGGAGCGGTGGTGATCGTACTGGGAGACTATCCGCGCTTCACGCCGCGCGCTTGACCAGCGCGCGCCAGCCGAAATACACCGGGACGCCGATCAGCACCAGGCCGAGACCGAGAAAGCTGTAGGTGCGGGTCGCGTCTTGCGCCAACAGATCGACGGCGATTACGCCGGTCGCGACCACGTACAGGGCGGGGAGCCAGGGATACCCGGGCGCGCGTACCGGCCGCGGGGCCGTAGGGCGGCGTGTCCGTAGCGAGAACAGGCCGATGGCCGTCAGCATGTAGAACACCAGCGCCGCGAAGATCACGAAGTTGAGGAGCTGGCTGTAGGTGCCCGAGAGGCACAACACGCTGGTCCACACCGCCTGCACGACCAGCGCGGCGGCGGGCGTCTTGTACCGGGGATGCAGCACGCCCGCGGACCGGAAGAACAGGTCGTCGCGCGCCATCGCGTAATACACGCGGGCTCCGGACAGAATCAGCCCGTTGTTACAACCGAACGTGGAGATCATGATGGCGGCGGCCATGAGCTTGAGCCCGGGGTCGCCGAGCATCGCCTGCAGGGCGGCGGTGCCGACGCGATCCTGGGGCGCGTTCGCAATGGAGGCCGCGGGGAGCACGTTCAGGTACGCCAAATTGGCGAGCAGGTACAGCACGGTGACGATGAGGACCCCGACACCCATCGCGAATGGGATGTCCCGCTCCGGGTGCTGGAGCTCGCTGCCCGCAAAGCCGACGTTGTTCCAGGCGTCCATCGAGAAGAGCGAGCCGACCATCGCGGCCCCGACGACGCCGATCCCTACCGACACGCCGCCCGTGGCCCAGAAGTTGCCCCCGAAATTGGCGGCCAACGCGTCGGCATGGCGCCCGATGGTGATGCCGAGCAGGATGAGCGCGGCGAGCGCGCCGGTCTTGATCGCGGTGAGCGAGGTCTGGATGATCGCGGCGGTGCGGACGCCGCGCACGTTGATCCACGTGAGCACGGCGACCGACACGACGGCGAGAATGCGCTGCGGCGACAGCCCGACCGCGATATCGCCGATCGGCTGCGGGAAGTGCGCGGTGACGCCGAGGAACACGTCGGGCGAGAGGCCGGGCCAGAACACGGCGGTGAACCGGGCGAACGCCACGGCCACCGCTGCAATCGTCCCCGTCTGGATGACGACGAACAGTGTCCAGCCATACAGGTAGCCGAACAGCGGTGAGATCCCCTCGCGCAAATAGACGTACTGGCCCCCGGCGCGCGGGAACATGGCGGCGAGCTCCCCGTACGTGAGCGCGCCCATCAGGGTCACGACGCCCGAGGCGGCCCATACGGCGAGCAGCAATCCCGGGGAGTGCACTTCCCGGAGGATTTCCGCCGCCACGATGAAAATCCCCGACCCGATCATCGAGCCGACCACGAGCGCCGTGGCATCGAGCCGGGTGATGGCTTTGACGAAATCGACCTGCGGTTGCTGGGCGGTGGCCATGGTGGCCCTAACCTAGTGACTCCGCCCGAGCACCGCTATGTTCACACGCACCTGAGACCCCCCACACGAGAAACTGACCGTGCGCCTGTTGCCCCGGGAAGAAGAATTCTTCGACCTGTTCGTCGGAGTGGCTACGCGAAACATCGACGCGGCGAAGCATCTTCATGACCTGTTCATCGCGTCCCCCGACCGCCGCATCGCCTCCGTGGAAGCGATCAAACGGCTCGAGCACGAGGCCGATCAGCTCACCCACGAAGTGGTGAACCGGCTCGACCGCACGTTCATCACACCGCTCGACCGGGAGGACATCCATCAGCTCGCCTCCGATCTGGACGACGTGATGGACGCGATCGACGGAACCGCGCGGCGCTCGCAGATCTTCCACCTCGGCATCGCCCCCGGCGGCGTGAAGCAGCTCACCGAGGTGATCCTGCGGATGGTGGGAGTGCTCGCCGAAGGGGTCGGACGCCTGAAGAAGGGCAACGACGTGATGCGGTATTGCATCGAGGCCAAGAAGCTCGAGGAGGAGGGTGACGCGATCTATCACGAAGCGCTGGGCCGGATGTTCGAGACCGAGCGCGACGCCCTCGAAATCATCAAATGGAAGGAGATCTACGACAACCTCGAGCGCACGCTGGATGAGTCCGAGGACGTCGCCAACGACCTCGAGTCCATCACGCTCAAGCAAGTCTGATGAGCGGCGCCGCCCTGTTCGTCCTCGCCATCGTGGTGATCGCGCTGGCGTTCGACTTCATCAACGGGTTTCACGACGCCGCCAATTCCATCGCCACCGTCGTCTCGACCCGCGTGCTGTCGCCGTCCGCGGCGGTGGTGTGGGCGGCGGCGTTCAATTTCATCGCCGTCTTCCTGTTCGGTACCGCGGTCGCGAAGACCCTGGGCAGCGGGCTGGTCGTGCTCGCCGTCGTGGATCACAACGTGATCCTCGCCGGACTGTTCGGGGCGATCGTGTGGGACATCATCACGTGGTGGCTGGGGCTCCCGACGTCGTCGTCGCACGCGATCATCGGCGGCTACGGGGGCGCCGCCGTGGCCAAGGCGGGCTTCACCGCGCTGCTGTTTCCCGGGAAGTGGGTTTCCACCCTGGTATTCATCGTCATCGCGCCGGTGATGGGCCTGACGATCGCCCTGCTGCTCACGGTCGCGTTGTCGTGGCTGCTGCGTCGCTCCATGCCGCGCCAGGTGGATCGCGTCTTTCGGGTGCTGCAGCTCGGCTCGGCCGCCGCGTATTCCCTGGGACACGGCTCCAACGATGCGCAGAAGACCATGGGCATCATCGTGGGCCTGTTGGTCGCCGAGCAGCAGTTGTTCACCGGCTTCCCGGTGCAGGCATTCCATTTGACAAACCCCACCACGATCCCGATGTGGGTGATCGTAGCGTGCGGTGCCGCTATGGGTGTCGGGACGATGTCGGGAGGGTGGCGCATCGTAAAAACGATGGGACAGCGGCTCACCAAACTGCAGCCGTTCGGCGGATTCTGCGCCGAGACGAGCGGCGCCATCACGCTGTTCGTCGCGTCGCACTTCGGCATCCCGGTCAGCACCACCCATACCATCACCGGCGCCATCTCCGGCGTCGGCGCCGCCCACCGGCTGTCGGCGGTGCGCTGGGGGGTAGCCGGCCGAATCGTGTGGGCGTGGATCCTGACGATTCCGGCGGCGGCGGGAATCGCGGGGGTCGCCTACCTCATTCTGCGGGCGATCGTCTAGAGCCCCAGCGCCTCCACCACCACTTCCGCAATCGCGGCGTCCTGCACGCCGACGCCCGTCAGGTCCGCGACCGTGATCTCTTCCGCAGTCTCGCGCCCGGCTCGCCGGCCGGCAGCCAGGTCCCCCAGCTCGGCGTAGACCTGCTTGCGCGTCACGGCGCCCGCCGCGATGGCGTGATGCAGGTTGCCGTAGCGCTCGGTCTGAAAGGTCCGATCGGCGACGAGCTTGTCGGCGCGCGCGAGCAGCGCGGGTTCGAGCTCGATCTTCTCGGGACTTCCCGTCCCGACTGACGTGACGTGCGTACCGGCCCCCACCCACGCGGCCATCACGAGCGGAGTCGTGCTCGCCGTCGCCGCGACGATCACGCGATGGTCTCGGACCGCGGATTCGAGCGCGGGCGCGATGCGTGTCTCGACCACCTGCGACAGCTCTTTGGCCAGGTCGGCGGCGCGCTCGGCGGTACGGTTCCACAGAGTCAGGCGCGCCAGGGGCAACTGCCCGACCATGGCGCGCGCTGTGAGCCGGGCGAGCGCTCCCGCGCCGATGAGCAGCGCGTCGCGCGTGTCTTTGGGCGCCAGATACTTGAGCGTGAGGGCGACCGCGGCCGCGGTCCGGAAGTCGGTGAGGTACCCGTGCTCCTCGAGCAACAGCGCCGGGACGCCGGTCTCCGCGTCGAGCAGGATGAACATGCCGTCGCCCGACGGCAGGCCGCGCGCCCGGTTGTTTTAGAACCCGGTCGCCACCTTGAGCACGATATGGCGCGCGCCCTTCAAGTGCGCCCCCTTCACGTGCACTTCTGCCCGCTGCGCCGGCAGCTCGACCACCATCGGGTCGGGCAGGTCCGCCTCACCCAGCGCCAGGGCCCGAAACCCGCGCTCCATGGCGTTGACTGCTACAGCGAACGAGAGTTTGTCGCGGAATGCCTCGAGCGGGACGACCCGCATGTCAGTCGGTGAACACCCGCTTCAAGCCGCGCTCCGTCTCTCCGAGCGCCGCCCGGAAGTATTTCAGCTCCTCGCCGAATCCAAAGCGAATGTGGTGAGGGAGGCCGAAGTGCTCACCCGGTACCAGCAGCACGCTGTGCTCGGTCCGGATCTTTTCCACGAGCTCGGGGCCGGTAACCGCGTGCCGATACTTCACGAGGCAGATCGCACCCGCCTGCGGCGGATGCCAGGTGAACGTGTCCCCGAAGCGCTGCAGCCACTCCTCGAGCACGGGATAGTTGGAGCGCAGGATCGCGCGGGTGCGTGTGAGCACCTGGTCGCGCACGCGCGGCTCGAGCGTGACAGTCGCCAGATAATCACTCGCCCCCGACGGCCCGATGGTGGTGTAGTCGTGTCGCGCCCACGCTTCGGCGCCGAACCCCGGCGGCCCTACGATCCATCCGATTCGCAAGCCGGGCAGGCCGTAGGCTTTCGACAGGCCGTTCACCACGATCACCCGCTCGTAGCTTCCCCAGAACGAGGCTGTCGTGACGCCGTCCCGCTCCGCGCCCTGATACACCTCGTCCGCGAGCAGCCACGCCCCCACTTCCGCTGCCCGGCTCACGATGACTTTTCGCATCGTGTCCGACAGTACGTGCCCCGTCGGATTGTGCGGGTTGGTGACGACCACGAGCTTCGTTCCCGGAGCGATCGCACGGCGTACTTCTTCGGTCACCGGCTCCCACTGCTCTTCCGCGTGCAGCTCGAACCCGCGCACCTCCGCGCCGAAGTTCTGGGCGAGGCCCCAGGTCTGCAGGTAGTTCGGAAGCATCACCGCGACTTTGTCGCCGCGCTCGATCAGCCGCCAGCAGACGACAAAATTCGCTTCGGCGCTTCCCGTCGTGACGAGCACCTGCTCGGGATCCGCCCCGGGGTACAATGCCGCGATCCGGCTCCGCAGCAAATCGGTGCCGTTCGACTGGTTGTACCCGAGCCGCACGTCGAGCAGCGGTGCCGGGGCCACGCCCGCCAGCTCGAGCAGCTCTTTGATCGACAAGGGGTGGACGCCCGACTCCGACAGGTTGTAGCGTACCCGATTCTCCCAGGTGCTCTGCCAGCGCTCGAGCTCGAAGGGGACGAAGGTCACGGGGCCTCCGGAGTTGTCAGTAAGCTGATGTCGGCGGGGCGTTCCAGCCAGTAATCGGGCGCGAGATCAGCGAGCTGCGCGCGGTCGAACGGTCCCCATAACGCCGCCGCCGTCCGCACACCCGCCGCGCGGCCGCACTCCAAGTCATGTCGCGAATCCCCGATGAACACAGCGCCCGCCGCGGGCGCTCCCAGGCGCTCGAGTGCCACGAGCACCGGCTCCGGGTGCGGCTTGGGGTGCGACACGTCGTCCGCGCCCACGATTACCGCAAACGCGTCCTCCAGTCCTGCCCGTTTGAGCCCCCGAACCGCCCCGCGGCGCAGCTTGCTCGTGACCAGGCCGAGTGTACCGCCTCGCTCCCGCAGTTGCTGGACGGCGGTCACGATGCCGTCGTACGGCCGGACCATCTCGTCGTGGTGCGCGAGGTTGTAGTCGCGGTAGGTCGCGACCATCGCGTCGATCTCGGCGGCGTCGTCGGTAAAACGCTGGAATTGTACCCACAGCGGCGTGCCGAGGCCGCTCATCCACACGTCGTCGGGGAGCTCGACCCCGCGGTGCGTCCGCATGGTGTGGCGATACGAACGGAGGATCAGCTCGATCGAGTCGATGAGCGTCCCGTCCAGGTCGAACAAAAAGGTGGTGAGCGACACGCCGGAAGGTAACTTTGGGCCGGGCCTCATGCACAACTTCGAGACGGTCCTCACGCTGCTGGTGGGCGTCAGCTTGCTGGCCCTGGTGGCCCGCCGCTTCGGACTCCCCACGCCCGCAGTACTGGTCGCCGGTGGCCTCCTGGTCGCCCTGGTCCCGGGACTGCCGCTGGTGCAGTTCGATCCGCAGCTGGTGTTCCTGATATTCATTCCGCCGCTCCTGTACCGCGCGTCCCTCCTGGCGTCGTATCGGGACGTGCGGGCCACGTTCCGCCCGATCCTGTCGCTCGGCATCGGACACGTGCTGTTCGCGACCATCGTGGTGGCCTGGGTCGCGCACCGGGCGATCCCCGGTCTGCCGTGGGCGGCGGCGTTCGTGCTCGGCGCCGTGGTCTCCCCGCCCGACGTCGCGGCCGCGACGGCGTTCCTGAGACGGCTGCCGCTCCCGCGGCGGGTCGTGACCGTGCTCGAGGGCGAAAGCATGATCAACGACGCGGCGGCGATCGTCGCCTACCGCATGGCAGTCGCGGCCGCCGTGAGCGGCGAGTTCTCCTGGGCGCAGGCGAGCCTGCGCTTCCTGTGGGTCGCCGCCGGCGGCGTCGCCGTCGGGCTCGCGGTAGGGTGGCTGCTGGGGGCGGTACGGCGCCGCATCCACGATCCCGAGGTCGAGAATACCATCTCGCTGCTCTCAGGCTATGCGGCCTTCCTGCCCGCCGAGCACTTCGGCGTGTCGGGCGTCCTGGCGGTGGTCGGCACGGGGCTGTACCTGGGTCGGGTCGGCCCGCGGGTCGTGGCGGCGGACACGCGGGTGCAGAACATCGGCATGTGGGAGGTCGTGGTGTTCATCCTCGAGGGGCTCATTTTCATCCTGACGGGACTCGCGTTACGGCCCATTCTCGAGGGCTTGAGCGGTGCCGCGGCGATCGACCTGGCGCGCGCTGCCGTGTTGGTGGGCCTGGCCGCGATCGTGGCGCGCCTCGTGTGGGTCTACTTCGCCGGAAATTTCCGGTGGCTCTTGGGGCCACGGCTCCGGCCACGCGAGGGCCGGCCGCGGTGGGAGAACCTGACGGTTGTGGGCTGGGCGGGCTTGCGGGGCGGCGACACCCTGATCCTCGCCGCCGCCGTGCCTACCGCGACCGCGGCCGGAGGGCCGTTCCCCGGCCGCGACGCCATCATCGCGGTCTCGTACGCCGTCATTCTCGTTACGCTCCTGGGGCAAGGCTTTACACTCGCACCGCTCCTCAGGTGGCTGGGTGTGAAAGACACGGGGGACGAAGAGGAACGCGAGGAGATCGCTGCTCGACTACGCGCTGCGGAGGCCGCACTGCAGCGGCTCGAGGAGTTGGCGGGGGAAGATTGGATGCACCCGGACGCGCTGTCGCACACGCGTGATCGCTACCGCTATCGCGCGCGCCACCTGCGCGGCCACGCCGACGGCGCCGTCGATACCCGTCTTGAGACGAAGTCGGCTGCCCATTTGCGGCTCGCACGCGAGCTGCTCACGGCGGAGCGGCGGGAGCTGCTCCGGTTGCGCGATGAAGACGAGATCAGCGACGCGGTGATGCGACGCGTACAGCGTGAGCTCGACTACGAGGAGCTGTTGCTGCATCACGAGTGAGCGTCAGCCGAATACCAACCCGGCGACGAGCTCTACTCGGGGGATTGTGCCCTCAGCCGAGTCGCTGACTGGCGGCAGACCCTCGTGCCACGCGAGCACGTCAGCCACGGCCAGCGCCGCGCGCCGCGTGATCAAATCCTCGAGTCGCAGCTCCTCACCCGCCGTCATTCCCAGCGCCAGGCGCGACACCAGCGCATCGAGCCTGCCCAGCTCGGCATGGCGCCGCCGGGTGGCCGCCCGGCGCGCGGCCGTGAGCACCCACGGAATGAGCCGCCGGCTCAGGCGGTCGCGGTCGGCGGCGCGCCAGCGAGCCGCTTCCACCGCGGCGAGGCGACTCCGCACCAGCGGCGCCGCACGCCGGATCGCCTGATCGAGCGCGGCGTGATCGAGCGGCACCGCGTCGGCGACTGCCGCGAGCTCGAGCAGCTCAGTGGCGCGCACCGGATCGGCGCGAGCGCCGTCCTCGGTCACGACCACCGCTTCGACGTGACCCGCGAGCCGGATAACGAGCACCACGACACGCCGGGACGCGGCGACAGCAGCGCAGCTCCCGGTGCGACAGGACGGTCCGTCCCCGCCGCCCGCGACAGCCTGGAGGCGGTCGCACCAATCGAATCCGCCAGCCCCGGTCTGCGACTGGGCGCGCAGCTTCGCAACCCAGCGTCGCTCGAGCGCCAGTGCCGTGGCGAGCGGCTCCGGTGGAAGGAACGTCACCGTTTCGATGCATCCGTGCGGTGAGCCGGCGCGATCGATCCGCCCCACACGCTGCGCTAGCCGGGCGGGACTCCACGGCACGTCATAATGGATCACGCGCATCGCGTCCTGGAGGTTCAGCCCCTCGCTCAGGAGGTCGGTCGCGAGCAAGACATCCGTTGCGAGCGCCGGCGCTGGGGCGGGCCCGCGCTGCGCCACGGGCGCGAATGCGCGCAGCACGTCGACTCGAGTCGCCCGCTCCGACCCGAACCAGCCGCCGTCTCCCACGACAGCGGCGACGCGCAGTGCGCGCAGCCGGCGCAGCAAATGGCGGACTGTAGCGCGGGGCTGCACGAACACGATCGTCTTGCCCGCGCGCGCACCCAAGAGCCCGGCGAGCGCGTCGGCCTTGGGATCGTCTGCGGGCCCGGCCAGCTCGCGCAACCGGCGCACGGTCTCGCGGTCGCTCTCGCTCGTGACACCATTGCCCGCGGGGAGCAGGAGCGGCAGCAGCGCGAGCTGCAAGTCTTCTTGCGCAGCGGGAAACGCGCGCTGGAAGTCACGCCGGTCGAGCCTCCTGCCCTGCACCTGCGCGGCGGCGCTGATGTCGAGAAAGGCTTCGTATCGTGCAACACTTGCACGAAATGCGAGCAGGCTCGAAGCAAGCTGTGACAGCAATAGCAGGCGGAACAGAGCCGCGGCGTCGCCGCCCGCGTCGAGCCGCGCGACGCCCGCCACCAAGCCTTCGAGGATCGTGTCGGACGCGACGCCCCTGCGAATCGTCTCACCCGCGGTGCGCTCCGGAAACGCGAGCAGCGCCGGCCGGGCCGTGTAGCCTGCTCGAGCGCGTTCCCGTGAGCGTGCCACGCACAGCCGCGCGGCAGCGGCCGTGATGGCGTGCGCGTCCACCTCACCGTGGGCCGCACGGGACAGTGACGGCACGCCGAACGCCGTCAGGTCATGGTCCCGCAGGAACAGCCGGAGCAGATGACACAGGTCGCCGATGCGGTTGTGGACGGCGGTCGCGGTGATGAGCAGGACCCGCATTCCCACCGCCAACCGCGCGAGCGCGCGATAGCGTTTCGTGTTGGGATTGCGGAACCGGTGGGCCTCGTCGACGAGCAGCAGGCGGACCGGCGGACAGGCGGTCGGGCAGGCCGAGCCGGCGCTCAACGCCTCGTGAGTCATCAAGGGGGCATCACAACCATGTTGGGACAGCAATGCGCGCCACTGTTCTGCCAGCACGGCTGGTACGACGAGCGCGAACGGCTCGCCGAAGCGCAACGCGACTGCAAGCGACACGTACGACTTGCCCAGGCCCACTGCATCGGCGAGCACCGCGCCGCCATAGCGGATCAGGAGCGCAGCGACGCGCTCCGCGGCGGGGATCTGGTGCGGCGCGAGCCATGCCGGCCACGGCTGCGGCGATCCGCCCGCCAGCGGCGCGACGTCGAGCAGCGCCCGCGCCCCGAGCGCCGCCACCGCAGCCGCCGGCTCGACCGCGCCCGGCGTGAGGAGACAGGCGAGCGGTTCCGGGAGCGGAGTGAGGTGCTCAGAAAGGATCCGGGGAGGCTGAGAGGGCACGGCGGTCCGCGGCGTCGAGCTGGTACAAGTCGGCGACGGCGTCGTCGTTCGTGACGCTCTGCCGTCCTTGTCCGGCGAGAGTGCGCCACGCGGACGGAGTGGACTGCGGGAGCGGCAGCGCCCGCACCACGCGCGCGTTGAAGCGCCGGAACCCGCCCCGTGCCGGATCGGCGTACAGCCGGGCCAGCGCCGTCAGCCAACGGGAATTGAGCAGGGCGGCGAGCGCGTACGCGTCGTCGGCCTCACGCGTCGCGATCCCGTACACGGTGTTGAGCGGAACGATCTCGGCGTCCGGGACAACCGCGGCGAGGCGGCGCGCGAGGTCGGGCCAGATCACGCGGTGGGGTGCGTGCGCGAGCGCGGTGCGGAACAGCTGCCATAAAGGCCCGCTGCGGTAGTCGCCGCGGCGGCCCAGACGCTCGTGGTGCGGCTCGAGCGCCGCAGCCAACCGCGCGGACAGGCGCTCGAGCGGCCGGCCGTTGGGTGCATGGGTCCAGAGCAGGTGCATGCGCGTCAGGGCTCGCCACGGCGCCAGGTCCCGCCCCCGCACCGCGGGCCGCGTCTCGGGGCCCGGCTCGTCGACGAGGAACACCTCGTCTGCGCCGGTCTTCACGCCGAGCTGCGGGCTCCAGCGCTCGCCAAGGGGGATACAGACGGCTCGTAGGTGGCGCGCTACGCGCAGTGCGTCGCGCGCCAATATCCACGGACCATCGCCTGCGAGCGCTCGCTGCGGGATGACCGGTGCCGTGCTCTTGGCGCCGAGCGTGGTCGCCACCTGTTCGCGGCCGATCGGCCCCGCCCGGGCGGTGACGAGGGCCATGGGATACACGGCGGCCGCGAACCCACCGCTCGCCTCGTGCACCGGCGCGACCCGCTCCAGGCGGGCACCTTCGGCCAGACGGCGCCGCAAAGCCTCGGCGTACCCGCTCGACGCCAGCTTGGCGGGGACGAGCAACGCAGCCGCGCCGCCCGGCGCCGCCAGCTCGAGCGCGCGCTCGACGAATGCGACGGCGAGATCGGGCAGGTGGGCGAACCCGCCCGCTCGCGTTGGACGCCACGTCGCATACCGCAGTGCCAGCGTTTCGCGTACCCGCGCTGGCACGCGCTCGCCCCGGACCCACGGCGGGTTCCCCGTCAC
>CBFHAJ010000074.1:0-17816 GCA_965653495.1 uncultured bacterium
GCCGCCTTGTGTCCGAGATACGTGGGGTAGCCGCCGAACAGCTCGTCCGCCCCCGCGCCCGACAGCACGACCTTCACCTCCTGTCGCGCCCGATCGGCCAGGAGATACGTGGGCAGCACCGCCGGATCGCCGATCGGCTCGGCGAGCGACCGCGTCACGACCTCGAAGGCCCGCTCGAGCGCCGGGTCGTCCGCGGTGACGACATGGTGCACGGTGCGGATCGAATGAGTCACCGCTTCGGCGTAGCGGCTCTCATCGAAGCCGGGCTCGACGTACCGCACCGAGTAGGTGTGAATGCGCTCACCCGCCATGACCCGGGCTGCCGCTGCGGCGAGCAGCGACGAGTCGAGCCCGCCGCTCGTAAACACACCCACTGGCACATCGGACATGAGCTCGCGCTCCACGGCGCGGAGCAGCGCGTCGCGCAGCGTAGCGGGCCGGTCGAGAGCCGGCGGGCGCGCCGCGACTCGAGCGGCGTCCCAGAACGGGCGCTGCGTGATTCCGCTCGCGTCGGCGACGAGCAGGTGTGCAGGCGGCAGCTTCGAGATGCCCTCGAGCATGGTATAGGGTGCCGGGACGTACCCGAGCGCGGCGTACAGCGCCGCCGCTGGGCCACTGGCGCGCCGCGGTTGGTCAGGAAAAACCAGCAGCGCTTGCATCTCGGACGCGAACCGCAGCTCGCCACCGCGCTCCGTCCAGAACAACGGCTTCTCGCCCGCCCGGTCGCGCGCCAGAATGAGGCGCTGGCGACGGTCGTCCCACACGGCCAGCGCGAACATGCCCTCGAGGCGCGCCACCGCGTCGGGGCCGAGCCGCTGGTCCAGCGGGACGATCGTCTCGATATCACCAGAAGAGCGGAACGGATAGCCGGCGGCGCTGGCCTCGCGGCGCAGCGCCGGCGCGTTGTAGATCTCGCCGTTGCAGATCATCCAGGTGGTGCCGTCAGGGCTCGCGAACGGTTGATCGCCGGTGGTGAGGTCCATGATGGCCAGGCGCCGGGCGCCCAACCGGGCGCGCTCGTGACCGACCATGCGCTCCCCGTCGGGGCCACGGTGCGCGAGCGCGGCGGCCATCGCGCCGATGCAGCCGGCGTGACGGAGCGGGGCGCCGGACAGCGACACGGCGCCGAAAATGCCGCACACTACCGCCCCCTCCCACCCTGCCGTGGAGCTTCTGGAGGTTGGGAAGGTTGTGAAGCCAGCCGAGGCCGACATGGACCGTACGCTGCGTAGTGGCCGTCGGCGGCAAGGAGCGGGAGCGTGGCCGCGAGCGTGGTGCGCACGGCGACATTGCCGGCCCCTACCAGGAACACCGTGGGCACGGGGCAGCGGGCCAGCGCATCGCGCCAGTAGCCCGCCGGCAGGAGCGGCGAGTCGGTGCGCGACCGCATTCGCTCGACATGGTCGGCGATGTAGTTGCTCGTGAGCTCGGCGCCGGTGGCCGTCGCCACCGCGATCGGCCGGCCGAGGTAGAAGGGCAGCGACGGCGGATAGGCCATGACGCCGAGGACGGCACCGGTGCCGGCGGTGTGCTGCAGCGCGGCCGCGGTGGCGTTGGCGACGGCTGCCGACGAGCGGTCCTGCCCCACGGCCACGAGCAGGTTTCTCGACAGGAACGGGATCGCCCCGACCACGACGGCGTAGCCGAACAGCGAGACGCGCGGCCTGCGCACCAGGGCGCCGACGGCCACCAAAGCGGCCGAGCACACCGCCACGATTCCCAGCGCCGCGGCCGTCACCGGAATCGCGGTCTTCTCCTCAGGCGTGAGGCTGATCGGCGCTGGGAGCCAGCGGGTGAGCGCGACGAGCGCCAGGCCCACGACGGTCGCTACGCCGGCGTAGCTCTTGACCGCAGTCGTGCTCGACCGCGCCAGGTTGCGCGCGGCGGCGAGCGCAAACGCGGGCATGAGCGGCAGCACGTATTGGGGCAGCTTCGACTGGTTTACACTCAGAAACACGAGCGGCACGATCACCCAGGCCGCGAGCAGCAGCGCCTCGCCGGCCCCCGGGCCGCGCCGCGCCTCCCCGGTCGGCCGCCAGGTTTTCAGCCGCGCGAGCGCGGGGACGATCCAGGGGAACGCCGCCACGGGGACGATCGGCAGGTAGTACCACCAGGGCGCGGTCCGATGGAACGTGGCGGTCGTCATCCGCTGCAGCGTCTCGCGCAGCAACGCGTACGCGGGAAAGTCGGGATGCGTGACGGAGACGGCGACGAACCAGGGGAGCGCGAGCAGGCCGAACAGCGCGAGCCCGCGCCAGGGGAACAGCCGCCGTACGGGGCGGCCGGTCACGAGCGCATGCGCCACGAGCGCGAGTAACGGGAGCGCCAAGGCGATGGGCCCCTTGGTGAGGGTCCCGACCGCCAGCGCGGCCCACCCGGGCAGCGGCCGCTCCTCCCAGAAGGCCAGTATGGCGGCTGTGGTGCACAAGGTCAGGGTACTGTCGAAGATCGCCGTGCGGGCGTACGCGAGCGGCAGCACCATGGTCGCGTAGGCGAGCCCTGCCGTCCAGCCGGCCTCGTCGCCCCAGCGCCGCCGCCCGAACGAGACGAGCAGCGCGACCGTGGCGAGGGTCGCGAGGTACGCGGGAAGCCGGGCCGCGGTCTCACTCGGGCCGAGCAGCTCGATGGTCGCGGCGGCGGCCGCGAAGTAGACGATGGGCTTGTCGAGATAGGGAAGCCCGTCGAGATGGGGCACCAGATAGTCGTTGGTCTGGGCCATCTCACGCGCGACCTCGGCGTTGCGTCCCTCGTCTGGGTCCAGCAAGCGGTAGCCGTTCAGGTTCCAGCCGAGCGCCACACAGGCCAGGAGCAGCAGCAGCGGCAACCCGCCCATCCGGGCGGGAAGAAGGGGGCTCGTTGGCGGGGGCGAAGTGATGGAAATAAGCTTGGTGTCTGGGGACTCGGGCTCCGGGCGGTAAACATAGTGCAATTCCAACTCCAGGTCATCGCCGACGAGTACGGCAGCGCGGGGCGGCGCTGCAGGCGGAGCAGGTGTGGGCGGGGCAGCGGGTAGCGGTGTGAGCCGGCACGTCGCCCTGCTGCGCGCTATCAATCTCGGCCCCCGCAATCGGGTCGCGATGGCCGACCTGCGCGACCTGCTCACGCGGCTGGGCTTCGGGAACGTGCAGTCGCTGCTTCAGAGCGGCAATCTGGTTTTCGACAGTGATGCACGCTCGGCCGCGCAGCTCGAGCGCCTGTTGGAGACGGAAGGGAAGCGGCGCCTGAGACTGGAAACCGACTGGTTCGTGCGCAGCGCGCGCGAGTGGCAAACGCTCATTGCGCGCAATCCATTTCCCGCGGAGGCCACGCGCGATCCCGCTCACCTGCTGGTGGTGTGTCTCAAGGCCGCGCCCGCCGCGAAGCAGGTGAAGGCACTCCAGTCCGCCATCACCGGCCGGGAAGTCGTCCGGACCGTCGGCCACCAGGCCTATATCGTGTACCCTGACGGCATCGGCCGTTCACACGTGACGAGCGCGCTCATCGAGCGGCTGCTGGGCGCGAGCGGTACCGGTCGCAACTGGAACACGGTCTTGAAGCTCGGCGCCCTAATCTGAGAGATCCGCATGGCCGCGTCCGCAAGCGGCTCGGAGCCAAGTACGCGGCCTCCTTGCCGCCGAAGTAGATTGACGGCTGCACCAAACCCGGGAGGCCTCGATGGTCCCGCTGCTCTCGCTGGCGCTGCCGATCGTCCTGTCCGCCGTACTCGTCTTTGTGGTCAGCTCGCTCATTCACATGATGACGCCCTGGCACAAGAGCGACTATCCCAAGGTGCCGAATGAGGACCGCGTGATGGACACGATGCGCGGGCTCGGCATCCCGCCGGGCGAGTACTACATGCCGCGCCCCTCGAGTCCCGAGGAGATGAAGACACCGGCGTTCAAGGCCAAATACGAGCGGGGGCCGGTCGTGATGCTCAATGTGATCCCGCCGGGGCCCCTGTCGATGCGTAACCAGCTGATCAATTGGTTCCTGTACGCCTTGGTCGTCGGCGTGTTCGCGGGGTACGTCGCCGGTCGCGCCGTGGGCCCAGGCGCCGCGTATGCGTCCGTATTTCGCTTCGTGGGTGTCACGGCGTTCGTCGGGTACACGTTGGCGCTGTGGCAGATGTCCATCTGGTACCGCCGCTCGTGGCTCACGACCACCAAGAGCACGGTCGACGGGCTGATCTACGCGTTGCTCACGGCCGCCGTGTTCGGCTGGCTGTGGCCGCACTAACGGTCTCGTTTCGCGAGCCCGGCGCCGCCCGGGCCGGCGGCTACGTCCTCGCGGTCGCCGCGCTGCTGGTCGCCGTCGGGCTGCTGTTCCATCCGGTCCCCGCCGGGGGGTTCGAGGAGCGACCCTCGGTCCTCCAGAACACGCCCTGGTGGGGACCGATCCACGTCGCGATCGCAGGCGGATTCGTGCTGTGCGTCCTGGGCACCCTGCTCATGCTCGTGGCCGGCGGGTCGCTGACGCGTTCCTGGTGGCTCGCGCTCGCCTGGGGTGCCATGACCGTCGGCATGACCTTCTTCACGGGCGTGGCGCTGATCAACGGCTGGGTGATGCACTTCCTCGTGAGCCGGGCCGGTCCAGCAACCGATCCGCTGCTGTATGACGCGTTCAACCGGCTGCTGATCGGCTACGGCTGGCTGGGAAATCCGCTGTTCCTGCTCGGGCTGACCACGCTCGCCGTCGCCGAGCTGCGGCGGCCATGGCTCGGCCTGCCGCGGTGGGCCGCGTGGGTGGGGGCAGTCGCAAGCGTGCTCTCGTGGGGCCGCGGCATCGGATCGGCGACCGGGCTGTACTTTCTGGAGCCGCTCATCTTCGCGAACATCCCGGCATTTCTGTGGCTCGGGTACGTGGGAACGGTCATCGCCGGCACGGCGACGTCTCCGTCGACGGGTTGACCGCGAAGTGTGCGCGCTGCTCGCGGGCGCGCGTCATCTGGGCGCACATCAACGTCGGCACCCTCCCGCCCCATGGGCGGTAGTTCTAGGGCTCCACCACCAGGGTCGCGTGGCGGACCTGGTCGAGCTTGGGAAAATCCCGATCCAGGTACGCATTCCCCTCCGCCTGAATGCGACCCTGCTCCGGTCCGCGCCCGGCCGGCGCCCCTTCGCCGTACCCCCCGTACAGCCGATCGACGACGTCGATGCCCTCCACCACTTGCCCGAAGGGCGCGAACCCCATCCCGTCGAGCCGGCTGTTGTCGCCGTAGTTGATGAAGAGCTGGGTGGTTCGCGTGCCCGGCCCCGCCGTCGCAAAGGTCACCATCCCGCGCCTGTTGCTCTGGAGTACCGGGTCATCGGGGATCCGTTGATCGCGCCAGGCAGCGGTAATCACCGGGTCGCCGTGGATCCCGAACTGCGCCATGAAGCCCGGGATCACGCGGAAGAACTTCACGCCGTCGAAATACCCGCTCTTCACGAGGTTGTAGAATCGGTCGGCGCCGAGCGGCGCCCAGTTGCGGTGGACGAGGATGGTGAAATCACCGGCTGTGGTCTCGAAGCGCGCCCGGAACCTGTCCGGGGCCCGCTCGTGCAGCGTGGCGGGATTCGCGAACGCGCCGGTTGCGCCGCCGGCCGTCGCCGTCTTGGCGCGGTCGCTGCCGCGGCAGGCCGCCGCGAGGAGGCCGAGGACGATGAAGCGGCGAAAGGTCATGACTGCTCCGAGTATGAGTATGGGTATGGCAAGCTAACGCGGCCAGGTGTCCTCCATGGAGGACACGGCGAACGCATCGCGACACGCGGTCGTTCAGACGCGACGCGCGGTCGGTCGATCGGGGTCCAGCAATGTTCAATCGGACGGCGCGGTCGGTCGCTCGCGGACCGCGTCGGTTCAGTCGGGAGTCGCGGACGTTCGATCGGGCACCATGTCTGTTGAATCGGCCTCCGCGGCCGTCCGCTCGGAGGGCGCGGTCGGTGGATCGGCGGGCGGGGCAGCTCGATCGACGTCCACGCTCGGCGTCTCGGCCCCCGCGACTGGTCGATCGCCCTCCTCGAAAGTTCGATCGCGGGGCGCGGACGGTCAATTGGGCTCCGTTTCTGCCCGGTGCCGTTCAGTGCACGCCGGCCGGGGGGGGGGGGAGCTGCGTCACCGTCAAGGGGACGGCCGCCTTCCGCTCACCGTCGATCGTGATCTCGAAACGGTACCCGCCGGCGTGGGGGAACGGCACGTCGAACACGAGGATGGCGCCCGCCTCGATGTCGGTGACGCCCGCCGGCGGCTCGGCGAAGCTCACGTTCCCGTTGCCGCCGATGATCTCGACATCGTGCTCATCCAGCAGGCGGATCTGTACGTGATGCTCGCCGATCTCGGTGCGCTTTCCCTTGAGGCGCAGCACCAGGTGGAGGCGCGGGTGCATGGCGGGGAACTGCTGCACCCAGATGTGCTGAAACATGCCCAGCACCGACAGCTTGCCGGCCTGATCGACGATCGCGTAGTCGGCGATGACGGCGAAGTCGAGGTGCATGCGGCGTCACGGCTCACGGATGACGGGTGACGGACACCGGAATCACCGCTCGCGTGTTCTCCCATGCGAGCGCGAGCACGCCGCCTTTCCCCTTGGGCTCGATCCCGATCGTGAACTGCTCCACCGGCTGCGTGAGGTGCTCCACCTGCATCGTGAGCCGGGCGAGGTCGTACTGCGCGTCGTAGTCGGTGCCCCACTGGCCGGTGTTCTTGTTGACGATCAGTGTCCAGTTGCCGGGAGCGGGTATGGTCCAGAGCGAGTACTTGCCCGCCGGGATCGTCGTCCCGCCCGCGACCAGGTCGGCGCTGGTTTCGAAGATCGTGGCCTCGTTCGCGCCGGTGCGCCACACCCGACCCCACGGGACGACGTTCCCGAAGATCGCGCGGCCGCGCGTGGACGGCCGGCTGTAACGCACTGACAGCACGGCGCCCGCCAGCGTTGCCCGGACCGAATCGTGAGGGGAGAGCGTGCCGAGCGAGCGCGCCGCGAACGACTTCCCGAGCGTCGCGAAGTCCAGCCCCTGCACGCGCTCGACCGTGACCTGCATGACCGTGCCGATGCCGGAGACGCCCAGCAGTGTACCTTGCGCGTCCACGCGGGCCCGCAACCCTGCGATCGGGCCGAGCGTGACAATCGCGGAGTCGCCGCCGCGGGGCGTGACCGTGGCGTGCGCCGTCGCAGTATCGCCCAGGTCCAGCAGCGTGCCGGTGTAGCTCCCGTCCGGAGCGGCGTGAGCACGGCGTGTCAGCTCCTCTGCCAGGCCGAACGACTGAGGGATGAAGGGAAGCGCGCCGGCGCCCACCCGCACGCGCATGGTGTGCGCCGAGTCGCCGTCGGACGCCCGCACCACGGCGGAGTCTCCGGTGAGCTCGGCGGTCCAACGCATCTCGGCTGGACCAGGCGCGCCCGACACGTTGTGCTCCACCAGCTCGACGGTGGTGACGGCGCCGTCGGGACCGAAATTGATGGTGTAGAGGCGATGCACGGTGCGCGGGGCGCGCACCACCTGCTCCCCCGCCAGACGACCGGCGGTGCGGGTGTATTGCTCGATCGCGAGCGTGTCGTGGCCGAGCCGCACCACGAACTGGCCCGTCTGGGCAGCGAGGCTCGCGGGGAGCGTGAGCGCAGCGGCGATCAGCGTAGTGAGTGTCCGCATAGGGTCATTTCCTTTGAATGGGCACCGATGCGCGTGTGGTCTCCCATTGCACGGTGAGCAGGCCGCCCTTTCCCTGGGGCTCGACCGCGATCACCAGCTGCTCGACCGGCCGCGGCAGGCGGTCCACCTTCAAGTCCACTCGGGCGAAGTCCGAGTCCGCGTCATAGTCGGTGCCCCAGAGGCGCGCGCGTGTCGGCAACGCGCAGGCGTCGCCTTCGCAGGGCGCCTTGGTCTGTTTGTTGATGATCAGCTTCCAGGGGCCCGTCGCGGCGGGCAGCGTCCACAAGGTGTAGCTGCCCTTGGGAATGGTGGTGCCGCCCATGATCAGATCGACCGACGTCGTGAGCCGCGTGGCGAAGTTCGCGCCGGTGCGCCACACCTGGTTCCAGGGCACGATGTTGCCGAAGACCTTGCGACCGCGCATCGCCGGGCGCCCGTAATCGATGGCGATATCGGCCCCGCCGAGGCTGGCCCGCACCGAATCGGGAGGGGAGAGAGGCCCGAGCGTGCGAGAGCGGGCCGCGGCGGCGAAGGCCGCCACGTCGACGCTCGCGACCCGGGTGATGAGCACCTTCTGCGTCGTGAGCCGCCCGTCGGCGCCCAAGATGCGGCCGGCGGCATCGAGCTTGAAGAGCGTGGGTTGGTCGTTCTCGAAGGCGACGCCCATGGAGTCGCGCTGCGGCAACGTCACCGTGAGATCGAACGGCGCACTGCCGCCAAAGTTCAACACGGACAGCTTCACCGGCGAGCTGCCCCCGACGGCGCGGGCACGCACCCCGTACTGAGCGTACAGGGCGTAGCAGAAGTTGATGAACGGCAGGATGGGAACGCCGGTCAGGGCGGCCACGTGGGCAGTGGTCGTCTGGCCGTTGCGCGTCACGTCGAGGAACGCTTCGTCCTTGTTGTAGCGCGCCACCACGTGCAGCGGGCCGGCGCCTTCGGCGGGCGTGACGGGCTGGTTGTCGAGCTCCATGCGACTCACCAGGCCATCGGGCCCCAAGTCGGCGACGAAGTGGCGGGTGACGGCCGGCGTGCGGTCGCGCATCACCATGTCGTCCACCAGCCGGTCGACGGTGCGGGTGTAGCGCTCCACGCCGATCGTGTCGGCGCCGAGGGTGATCACGAAGGCGCCGCTGTCGGTTTGCGACCGGAGTGGACTCGCGGAGCATAGAGCGGCGGCGCTGAGCAGAACGAGCTTCCGATTCATGGGAATCCTCCTATTCCACCCGAATCGATTTCACTTCGTCGTTCTGCGCAATCACGTTCACCACGTCCTGCCCCTTGCGTACCTGTCCGAAAACCGTGTGGACCCCGTCAAGGTGCGGCTGCGGTGAGTGACAGATGAAAAACTGGCTCCCGCCGGTGTTCTTGCCCGCGTGGGCCATCGAGAGCGTGCCGGCGACGTGCTTGTGCAGGTTCTTCTCGGTCTCGCACTTGATGGTGTAGCCCGGTCCGCCCGTGCCGACGCGCCCCTTCCCGGTTTTCGAGTAGGGATCGCCCCCCTGAACCATGAAGTTGGGGATCACGCGGTGGAACTTGGTGCCGTCGTAGAAGCCGGAGTTGGCGAGCTTCGTGAAGTTCGCTACCGTGTCCGGCACCTCGTCGGCAAACAGCTCCACCTCGATGCGGCCCTTGGCGGTCTCGAGTATGGCTTTCTTGCTCGGCATCATTGCTCCAGGGAGAGGTTTTCTTCCACCTGCGCCACAGTCTTCATCCCTACAATCACGACCGACACGGCGTCGTTGTCCAGCACGAAGCGCAAGGCCAGCTGGGCGGGGGTCACACCGGTTTCGGCCGCCAGTTCGGCGACCCGGGTGCCGAGCGCGGCCAGCCGGGCGACGTAGGGGCGCGCCATGCGGGCCCGGATGTCGCCCTGCTCCCACGTGCTGTCGGGCCGATACTTTCCCGCGAGGAAGCCGTTGGCCAGCGGCTCGCGCGCGATCACACCCACGTTCGCGGCCTGGGCCGCCGGCAGGAAGCGGTCGGCCGCTTCGCGGCGCACCAGGTTGTAGACGATCTGCACGGTGTCGGGACGGGTGACCTCCACCGCCGCGAGTCCCTCCTCGGGCGGGTGCACCGAGACGCCGTAGAAACGGACCTTTCCCTCGGCCTTCAAGTCGTCGAGCACCCGATAAGTCTCGGGGTCGGCGATCAGATCGAGCGTGGGATTGTGCAGCTGCAGCAGGTCGATGTAGTCGGTGCCGAGCCGGCGCAGCGACTGCTCCACCGCGAACCGCACGTAGCCGGGGTCGAAGCAGGAGTCGTGGGTGACGGGGAGTGGCGCATCGCGGGGGACGTCGCCGAGCGGCCGGCCCAGCGCCTGCTCGATGCGGCCGAGCAGGTGCGGGTTCACGTCGCGGTTGTAGAAGTTGCCACCCACCTTGGTCGCGAGGATGACGTCGGAGCGGATCCCGCGGAGCGCCTCGCCCAGCAGCTGCTCCGAGTGCCCGTGGCCGTACACATCCGCCGTGTCGAAGAAGTTGCATCCCAGCTCGTGCGCCCGGCGCACCGCGCGGCGCGATTCCGCGTCGTCGGTGAGGCCGTAGGAATTCCCGAACCGGTTCCCCCCAATCGCCCAGGCACCGAAGCCGATGGGGCTCACGGCGAGCCCGGTGCGGCCGAGCAGCCGCCGCTTCACTGCAACAGGCCGCGCAGCGCTTCCGGTGTCGCCACCGGCAAGGAGCAGGTTGTGCCGACGCAGACGGTCGCCGCCGGCCGCTCCGCCGTTCTGCGGATCACGACCCTGCGCGGCCGGTATGCTTGCAGTGCGACCAGATGCATGTCGCACGCTGCTCCCTTGTCCCGAGGCCCGAGCACCTCGACCCGCGCTACCGGATTCACCGCCCAGTCGACCGCTCGCAGGAACGTCGCGCCGTACAGCGAGAGCTGCGGCGCCGCGCCGCCGAACGCGGCGAGCTGGCGGTCGAGCAAACGGCGCCATTCCGTGTCGTCCGTCGCGGCCGAGAGCCGCGCCAACACGAGCGCGGCGACACCGTTGGCCGAGGGCGTGGGGGCGTCCTGGACGGGTTTCGCGCGCGTGGCGAGATAGGCCGTGCCCGCATGGTCCTGCGGTACATCGAAGAAGCCGCCCCCCCCCGCGTCGTCCCAATGCGCGCGCACGCAATATCTCAGCACACCAGTGACGCGCTCGAGCCAGTCGGCGTCGCCGGTTGCTTCGTAGGCGTCAAGAAACGCGGCCGCGGCCTGCACGTGGTCGTCGAGCAAGCCGCGCGGCTCAGCACGGCCGATCACGTGGCTCATCCCTCGTGTCCCGTCCCAGGCGTCGGTCCAGACTCGCTGCAGCACGCGGAGCGCGAGCTGATTGCACTCCGGCCGATCGAGCACGGCGCCAGCGTGGAGGAATGCGGCGGCCATCATGGCGTTCCAGCTCACGTACGGCGTCGTGTCCACGTACGGTGCCGGGCGCCGGTCGCGTACGGCCTTGAGCCGTACGAGCGCGTCCTGGAGCATCCGCTGTTCTTGCGCATCCGCGGGATCGCGCCGCCACCACAGCACGTTCTTGCGGGGGTTGTGGTGCATCTCTCCCGTTTCTTCCACGTCGAACGTGCGGCCTGCAACGTGGAACGCATCATCCGGCAACGCCTCTTTGAGCTCCGCGAGCGTCCAGGTCCAGTAGTCCCCGTCGTCGCCGAACTGCAAGTCGGCGTCCTGCGACGTGTAGAACGCACCCCGCTCCCGGTCGGACAGGACCTCGAGCACCCAGTTCACGATCCCCTGGGCCACGTCGCGGAATAGCGGCTTGCCGAGCGCCGCGTACCCGTCGAGATAGGCGTGCAGCAGCTCCGAGTTGTCGTAAGACATTTTCTCGAAGTGCGGCACGATCCACCGCTCGTCCACGGCATAGCGGTGGAATCCGCCTCCCACCTGGTCGCGGATGCCACCCTTGGCCATCCCGGTGAGCGTCTTCTCGACGATCTCGCGCAGCCAGTCCTCGCGCGTGTCGTACCAGCGCGCCAGCAGGAACTGAACGGCGGCGGGGTGGGGGAACTTGGGCGCGGCGCCGAATCCGCCGTAGCGAATGTCGAACACGCGCGCCATCTCGCTCGCGCCCCGTTCCAGGGTGGCCGCGCTCACGGCGCCGGCCTTCGCTTCGTCGAGCGATTCGGCGACGTGGCGCCGGATCGCCGTGGCGTTCTCGGCGACTTTCTCGCGCTGCTGGCGATAGATCCCGGCCACCTGCTGGAGCACCGAGCGGAACCCGGGCCGCCCGAACTGGTTCCCTTCGGGCGGGAAATACGTCCCGCCGAAGAACACTTCGCCTTGCGGCGTCAGGAAGGCGGTGAGCGGCCAGCCCCCCTGGCCGGTGAGCGCCTGCACGGCCCGCTGGTAGCGGGCGTCCACGTCGGGCCGCTCGTCGCGATCCACCTTGATGCACACGAAGTCGGCGTTCAGGACCGCGGCCACGGCGGCGTCCTCGTACGACTCGCCGTCCATGACGTGGCACCAGTGGCACCACACCGCGCCGATGTCGAGCAGAATGGGTTTGTCCTCGGCGCGCGCGCGCGCGAACGCGACGTCGCTCCAGGGGTGCCAGTCCACCGGCTGGTGGGCGGCGGACTTCAGGTAGGCGGAGGGCTCGGAGGCGAGGCGGTTGGGCATCGAGGGAAACCTAACCCCGGCCGGCGCGCCTGCCCGCGTTCTTCAGGGCGTGGTCGTCACCACGAAGGCGTCGAAGAAAGGCTCGGTGCTCGTGAGCGGCCGGAACGAGCCGCCGATGGGTGCCGGCGGGGCGACCCCGCTCATGGGAATCGCGATCGCCCCGCCGCCGTAGGTGCCGCTCCCGATCGGGGGCCCGAAGATGTTCTGCACGCTCCGGACCTGGTAGCGGCTGCCCACGGCGACGACGCCGCTCACGTCGACCGACACGCTGGTCTGTTGCGGCCAGTTGTACACGACGATGGTGGCGCGCCCCGCTTCGTAGCGATTGGGGCGCACGAACACCTGCGGCGACGCGGGAGGCGTGGCGCTGACCTGATCGGTGGCGCCGAGCGCCGTCGCCCAGGCCGCGAAGGGGTAGTAGCCGTGCGCGTACTGCCAGGCGAGCGCGGCGGGGTCGCGATAATGCGTATTCCCGCTCCACCGCTCCGTCGCCGGCGCCGCGGTGTCGTGCGGCCAGGCCAGCGTGATCGCCCCGTACAGCGTGTTCCCCTGCACCACGAGGCTGGTCCAGCGTCCCACGTCCAGGGTCGGCCGGCCGCCGATGAGATAATTGTTCTGCACCACGGCCGCGTCATTCAACAGCGTGTCGAACCCGATGCGGGCATTCCAGAACCCCACGCCGGGCGGGAAGTACAGCATGTTGTTCGAGACCGTGTCGTTCCCCGCGGGTACGGTGCCGCCCAGCAGCAGGTTGGAGTTGTCGTAGTCGGAGGGAGTGCCGTTGTTGAACAACGCGTTCCCGTCCAGCACCAGGTTCTTCAGTCCTTCTCCGGTCACGGCATACGCGTGAATGCCGTACCCGAACTGGTCGAAGATCACGTTGTCCCGAACGACCTTCCAGCCGACGTCGTCGTTGCGCAGATAGATGCCGTGTCCGTCCGAGCGCCCCCCCATCGACTGGTTTTCCTCCCCGCCGTTGTAGATGATGCAGCCGTACATCTCGATGTCGCGGGCGGCGCTCTCGGTGTAGATGCCGTGCCCCACGTCGTGCACGATCAGGTTGATGAGCTTGACGCTCGTCGCATTGCGCACATAGACGCCCGCCGGTCGCAGCGGCGTCCTGGTGCCCGCCGGTCCCAGCCGCGCCGTGTTCGACTGCATGATCTCCAGCCCCCAGTACCACGCGTTCTGCCCGTCGATGGTGAAGGTCTCGATATTGGCGGTGCCACCGTCGATCGTGGCCCGCTCCGCCCCGTACGGCCGGACGACGATCGGGGCCGCGGCGGTCCCGGCGAGGGTCGCGTGGAACGTGCCGGCGTAGGTCCCGGCGCGCAGCCAGATTGTGTCGCCCGGCTGCACGTTCCCGTTGCCCCCGGCGAGCGCCGTCGCGAGGTCCCACGGCGCGCTGACGCCGCCGTCCCCCCCCCCACTCGTACCGCCCGGCGCAGCGTACCAGCCTGGACGGGTGACGGTCATGGCCGCGTTGCCGGTCTTCCCTTCGCTCGCGGCGCTGATGCTCGTGACGCCGCGCGTGACGCCCGCGACGCTCCCCGTGCCGATCACCGCCGCGACTCCGGCGTTGGCGCTCGTCCACGTCACGGACCGGCCGGTCAGCACGTTGCCTGCCGAGTCCTTGGTCGTCGCCACGAGCTGCACGCTGTGCCCGACGGCCACGCTGTCGGAAGGCGGACTCACGCTCACCGATGCCACCGGCACCAGGGCGACTGTGACGTTCGCCGTGGCGCTCTTTCCTCCGGAGCTCGCGGTAATCGACGTCGAGCCCGCCCCGGCGCCGGTGACCAGCCCGGTGGCACTCACGCTCGCCACGGTGGAGTTGCCACTCGACCAGGTGACGGTCCGCCCGGCGAGCGGGGCTCCCGTCGAATCCTTCGGTGTCGCAGTGAACTGCCGCGACGCGCCGACGAAGATCGCGGCGCTGGTAGGCGCGACGGTGATCGAGGCCACGGGGACCGGCACGACAGTGAGCGTCATCGTCCCGCTTTTCCCTTCCACGCTGGCCGTGACCGCCGTGGAGCCCGGGGCCCTGGCGGTGACGAGGCCCTTGGCATCCACGCTCGCGACGGTCGTGTCGCCGCTCGCCCAGCTCAGCGTCCGACCCGAGAGCGTCCCACCGGCCGAATCTTTCGGCGTCGCAGCGAGCTGCAGCGTCGTGCCGACGAGCAGCGTCGCCGATGGCGGCGTCACAGTCACGGACGCCACCGGCACGGGCACGACTGTGATCGTGGCGCTGCCGCTCTTGCCTTCGACGCTCGCGGTGATGGTCGCGGACCCCGTGGCCCTGGCCGTCACGACGCCGCGCGCGTCTACCGGCGCGATAGCGGTGTCGCTGCTCGCCCAACTGACGGCCCGACCTGACAGGGAATCACCGGCCGAATCCCGCGGCGTGGCGGCGAGTTGCAGCGTCGTGCCCAGCAGCAGTGTCGTGGTCGGCGGCGCCACCGCCACCGTTGCCACGGGAACCGGAACGACCGTCAGCGCCGCGGAGTCCTGTTTCGTGGCACCCGCGATGGCGACGACGTACGCGCTGCCGGGGGCGACGCCGCGCACCTCCCCGGAGGCATTGACCGTTGCGACGGCGCTGTCCGAGCTCCGCCACGTGACCGGATCTGGCGGCGCGTTACCGGCCATCGTGACGCTCGCGGCGAGCTGCACGCTCTCGCCCACCAACAGCGAGGCCTGCTTCGGCTGCACGCTGACCGACAGCACACTCCCATCGCCTCCGCTCTCATCAAGCGGAGTCGTGCAAGCGACGATGACGATGACAGCGGCCCGTGCCGCGGCCCGAATCTGGATGTGATCCTCCGTGGCCGTGGCCCGACGTCGCAAGAGCAGGGCCACGACGTAGGCGAATTCCAGGTAGGCGGTGTGGCGGGTGCGCGGCAGCGGCGCGACGGCGGCTAGTTGGCGCCTTCCAGGTAGCGGATCACTGTGCGGGAGACCAGCTCCGCCCCGATCACCAGGCTTTCCTCATCGATGTCGAACGTGGGGCTGTGGTGCGGGGCGCCTTTCGTGCCCCCCCCCCCGGGGCCGGAGCCGACGAACGCGAAGGCACCCGGGACCCGTGAGAGGAAGCACGACATGTCCTCGCCTCCCATCGTCCGAACGCCTTCGACCACGCGTTCCGGGCCGACGATTTCGCGCGCCACTCGTTGCATCAGCGCCGCCATCCTCTCGTCGTTCACCAGGGCGCGCGACAGCCGCCGATAGCGAACCTCCGCACTCGCGCCGAGCGCCCGCGCGATGCCCTGTGCGGTCTCCTCGACCAGCTGGGGTGCCTCGTCGTAGAACTTCCCGCCGAATGTGCGCACCGTGCCGCGCAGCTCCGCGCGGCCCGGGATCACGTTGAAGGCATGACCCGCGCTGACTTGTGTTACCGAGACGACACCTTCTTCGAACGGGTTGCGTCGACGCGAGACAATGCTCTGCAGTGCCGTGACGACATGTGCCGCGACCAGGACGGGGTCGATCGCCTGGTGCGGCGCCGCGGCATGCCCGCCACGTCCCACGATGGTGATCTCGAACTGATCCACCGAGGCCATCATCGGACCCGGCATGATCGCGATGGTGCCGGCCGGAAGGTCGTTCCAGAGATGAATGCCGAACGCCGCGCGCACCGGGGGGGGGCCCTCGAGCACGCCCTCGCGGATCATCGCCTCGGCTCCGTCGGAGATCTCCTCGGCCGGCTGGAACGCGAACTTCACGGCGCCGCCGTCCGGCAGGTACACCGCGTGCAGCCGGCGCGCGACCTCGAGCCCGATGGCGACGTGCCCGTCGTGGCCGCAGGCGTGCATCCGCCCTGGATGCTGCGAGCGGTAGGGGACGTCGTTCGCTTCGTCGACGGGGAGGGCATCCATGTCGGCACGAATCAGCACGCAGCGGCCGGCGGTGCCCTTGGTGGCGGCGCCGTCGCGCAGCCCCACGACGCCGGTCTTGGCGACGCCGGTCGTCACGCTGTAGCCGAGCGCCTTGAGCCGCTCCGCCACGAGCGCGCTGGTGCGGCGCTCCTCGAAGCCCAGTTCGGGGTGCTGGTGCAGGTCGCGGCGCGTCGCGATGAGCTGGGCGCGGTCGATGGGGGGGAGGGAGGTCATACGCGCGACGAAGGACACCACCGATTCACCACGCAGACCTCGCACTTGGGCCGCCGCGCGATGCACACCTGACGCCCGTGCAGAATGAGGGTGTGCGAGAACCATGTCCACTTGTCGCGCGGTACGATCGCCATCAGATCCCGCTCGATCTTCACGGGGTCCTTCTCCTTGGTCAAGCCGAGCAGGGTGGCGACCCGCTGCACGTGGGTGTCCACCACGATCCCGTCATTTTTCCCGAACCAGGTGCCGAGTACCACGTTCGCGGTCTTGCGCCCGACGCCCGGGAGCTGCACGAGGGCTTCCATCGTATCGGGCACCTCGCCGCCGTGCCGCTCGACCAGCGCCTGCGCCATCCCGATGATGGACTTGGTCTTGTTGCGGAAGAACCCGGTGCTGTGGATCTCCTGCTCCAGCAGCCGCGGGTCGGCGCCGGCGAAGTCGCGCGCGGAACGGTATTTCGCAAACAGCGCCGGTGTGACCATGTTGACGCGGGCATCGGTCGATTGGGCCGAGAGAATGGTCGCCACGAGCAGCTCGAGCGCGCTGGTGTGGTGCAGGGCACAGGTCGCGTCGGGATACTCCCGCTCGAGGCGCTCCAGAATCTTACGGACTCGCCCCTTGAGTCGGGTCCGCGGTCGCGTGCGTCGCGCCACCGATTTCGCCATAGCTCGACGGGAACCTAACCGCCCGGGTGGCATTCCGCTTGCGGCTCTTTCTCGACCGCTCAACGGCGGGGCAGGAACGGATCCAGCGCTTGCTCGAACTGCTCCGTCGCCTCGACGTGTGGGGCGTGGCCCGTGGGGAGCTCCATCACGCCCGCGCCGAGCAGCGCCGCCGTCTCACGGGCCGAATCGAGCGGCATGGGGTCGTAGATGCCATGCAGGAGGAGGGCGCGCGGCGCGGTCCCGTTGGGGAAGGTCTGTCGGAGGCGGTCGCGGAGATCGTAGCGTCCCAGGCTGTCCCACACCGCCTGTTGGGTGCGGGCGGTGACGCGGAACGGGGTCATGTCGCGCGCCTGGCTCGGATCCCGGAAGTAGCCCGCGACCGATAGCGCGAACGCAAGGCGGCGGTACCTTTCCGGATCGGAGCGCGACAGACCTGAGGCCGTGAGCTCGGCGCGGGCGCGCGCCACCCACGGCTGGCTCATGCGGGCGGCGAAGCGGCGCTCGAACTCATCGCGCCAGACGGCGGTGAGAGGCGCGGCGGCGACGAGGGCGAGGCGGCCGATCCGGGTGGGATGCTCGAGGGCGTACAGCACGGCGAGCAGGCCGCCCCACGAGTAGCCGAGCAAGTCGGCTCGCTCGAGGCGCCACGCGCTCCGCAACGCCTCGAGATCGGCGACGTGGTCGCGCCACCCGACGGGAGTGTCGCGCGGGACGGGTGACCGGCCGCCGCCGCGCTGGGCGTAATCGATGAGCGTGCGGCCGCGCGCGAGCCGGTCGGAGTGGGGAAGCAGGTAGTCGTGGTGGGCGCCGGGGCC
>CBFHAJ010000075.1:0-17395 GCA_965653495.1 uncultured bacterium
AGCCTCCGCGCCCGCTCGGCCCCGCGCGCGCGCAGGAGCTCCTCGCGCGTGGCGTCGCCGTAGAAGGCCGGCTCTCCACGCGCCCGCGCCTGTCGCACCGTCTGGGCATTCAGCTCGACGATCAGATACGGCGCGCGGATCGAGTGTAGCGCGGCCGCGAGGTTGCGCCCGTTCAGGCCGTATCCGGCGACGATCACGTGGTCGGTCAGGGGCTCTTCACTCGGCGCCATGGCTTGCCGCCGGAACCCGGGCAGCAGGCGGTCGAGCGGCACCAGGCGCTCGAGCCCGTCGAGCAGGGCTGGGCCACCCTGCAGCACGAACGGTGTCACCAGCATGGTGAGCACGGCCACCGCCAAAAACGTCTGGTACAGGTCTTCCGAGAAGAGCCCGGTGCCGCGGCCCTGCCGCGCCAGCACGAACGAGAACTCCCCGATCTGGGACACCGCGAGTCCTGCGAGCAGGGCCACGCGCCCCGAATATCCCAGCAGGCCGGGGCCGAGGGCGGCGAGCACGGTCTTCCCCCCCATGATGGCGGCGACCCCCGTGACCGCCAGCACCGGGTGGTCTCGGAGGAAGCCGACCTGAACCAGCATGCCCACCGTGACGAAGAAGAGTGAGATGAATACGTCTCGGAACGGGAGCAGCTCGGCCATCGCCTGGTGCCCATAGTCGGATTCCGAGATCACCAGGCCGGCGAGGAAGGCGCCGAGGGCGAGTGAGGCGCCGGCGGCCGCGGTGCCGAGCGCGGTGAGGGTGCCGACGAGGATCACCGCGATGAGAAAGAGCTCGCGGCTGCGCGTCTTGACGATCTCGCTCAGCACACGGGGGACCACTGTGCGGGCGAGCACCAGCACGCCTACCACGACCAGCCCGGCCTTGAGGAGCGCCACCCCCAATCCGCCGACCCCGCCGCCCGAGCCCGCGAGAAACGGGAGGACCAGCATCATCGGGACGACGCAGAGGTCCTGGAAGATGAGCACGCCGGTGGCGAGGCGGCCGTGCGGCGTATCGATCTCGCCCTTGTCGGTGAGCCCTTTGAGGACGATCGCGGTGCTCGACAGCGCGATGAGGAACCCCAGCAGCACGGCCACCGGCCAGGGGAGGCCGGACATGGCCGCGAGCGCCGTGGACAGGCCGACTGTCAGCAGGACCTGGGACCCGCCGCCGACCACGACCTGGCGACCCATCTCGCGCAGCCGGCTGAGGGAGAACTCGATTCCGATGGTGAACAGCAGGAGGATCACGCCCACCTCGGCGAGGCTCTCCACCTGATGAGCGTCCGACACCAACCCCAGCGCGTTGGGGCCGAGCAGCACGCCGGCCACGATGAACCCGGGCAGGGCGGGGAGCCGGAGCCGGTGGAACGCGAGGATCACGAGCAGCGAGCCGGCGAAGATGATCGCCAGATCGCGGAGCAGCAGGTATTGGCTCATGGCGGTTCGATGTAGCTCATTGGCACTGGCTCACTTGCAGGCTGTGTGACGGGGCGCACGAGGTTTGTGTGAAGGTGATAATGGAAAGCGCCGCGCGGAGATGCAAGCTTGGACGTCGCGCAGTTCGCGCAGCATTACCCAGGACCACGCCCGAGCATCATTCCCCGGACCTCGGCGAGGGAGGCAGGCGGAAGTGTGAGTACGAGCCGCTTCAAGCTACTGCGGCTGGACGCCGCCGGACGCGAAGAGTCGCCGCGTCCGGAGGAGCAGTTGCGCGCCACGGCACGGCAGCAGGAGGCGGTCGCGCACCTCGGACAGCAGGCGCTGGCCGGGGCGCCGCCTGTGGAGCTGATCGACGCCGCCGTGGCGCTGGCGGCGCGCGTGCTGGAGGTAGAGCTCGCGAGCGTGCTGGAGTTGCGTCCGGAGAGCCGCACGCTGTTGCTGCGGGCCGGTGTGGGATGGCGTCCGGGGGCCGCGGGGCGCACGGTGCTCCCGGCGGACGCGGATTCGCACGCCGGCTACGTGCTGCGCGCGGCCGGGCCGGTGGTGGTGGAAGACCTGGCGACCGATCCGCGGTTCGGCAGCTCGGCGCTGCTGGCCAGCCACCGCGTCGTCTCGAGCCTCAGTGTACTGATCCATGGCCCGGCCCGGCCATTCGGGATTCTGGGAGCGCACGCGACCCGGCGGCGCGAATTCACCATTCACGACACGCACTTCATGCAGGCGGTCGCGAACGTACTCGCGACTGCCCTCGACCGCGCCCGCACGGAAGAGGCGCTGCGGCGGAGCGAGGAGCACTTCCGCTCCCTGATCGAGAACGCGTCGGACATCGTCACGGTGGTGGGCGAGAACGGCGTGTTCCAGTACGCGAGCCCGTCGGTGGGGCGCGTGCTGGGTTACGCGCCGCGTGACCTGCTCGAGCGCAACGCGTTCGATTACGTGCATCCCGACGACATCGCCGTCGTGGCCGACTCACTGGCGCGCGCGATCCAGCGCCCCGGCACGCCGCAGTCAGCGCAGTTCCGGTTCCGGGCGCAGGACGGGTCGTGGCGGCTACTGGAGGCGGTCGGGCAGGCGCGGGCGGAGGCCGGCGGCGGCTCCGCGCGCCTCATCGTGAACGCTCGCGACGTGACGGAGCGACGGCGCCAGGAGCGGGCGCTGCGCGAGAGCAAGGAGCGGCTGCGCACGGTCGTCTCGGGTGCGCCGCTCGTGTTGTTCGCGCTGGACGGGCAAGGCGTGTTCACGATGGTGGAGGGTCGGGGGCTGGATGCGTTGGGCGTGCGGTCCGCCATGCTCGTGGGCCGCTCCGCGTTCGAGCTGTACGCCGACTTCCCGCAGGCCCTCGCGGACGTGCGGCGGGCCCTCGCGGGCGAGACGTTCTCGTCGATCGTCGAGGTGCTCGGCGTGGTGTTCGAAACGTGGTACTCACCGGTGCGGGACTCCGACGGCACTGTGGCGGGCGTGATCGGCGTCGGCACCGACATCACCGAGCGCCGGCGGGCGGAGGAGGCGTTGCGGCGCTCCGAGGAGAGCCACCGCGCGCTGGTGCAGCACGCCTCCTACGCGATCTACCGTTCCTCGCCCGAGGGCCGGTTCCTGAGCGTCAACCCCGCGCTCGTCGCCATGCTCGGGTACGAATCCGCCGATCAGCTCCTGGCCGTGGATATGGCGACCGACGTGTACGAGGATCCGACGGAGCGCCACCGTCTGCTCGCCCGATTCGGCGATCGCGACGCGGTAGTCGATGGCGTGGAGGTGAAGTGGAAGCGGCGTGACGGCCAGCGCATCCTGGTGCGGCTGGCCGGCCGCGCGGTACGCCGGCCCGACGGCACGATCGAGTGCTTCGAGACGATCGCGCAGGACGTCACGGAGCGCCGCGCGCTGGAGGAGCAGCTGCGCCAGTCGCAGAAGCTCGAGGCGATCGGCCAGCTCACGGGCGGCATTGCGCACGACTTCAACAACCTGTTGACCATCATTCTGGCCAACGCTCAGCTACTCACCAAATCGATCCCCCCGACGGCGGAGCATGCACACGCCGACCTGCGTGACGTGACGGCCGCGGCGCTGCGCGGCCGGGTGATGGTGAAGGAGCTGCTCGGCTTCGCGCGGCGCTCGAGCCTCGAGCTCCAGCCGGTGCAGCTGGGCGGCCTGGTCTCTGACCTGTCCGGGTTCCTGCGCCGGATCATTCCCGCGGACGTGGAGATCGTCATGGCCGACGGAGACGACCTGCCCGACGTTCGCTGCGACGTGCACGCGGCCGAGCAAATCCTCTTCAACCTCGCGACCAACGCCCGCGACGCGATGCCGAACGGCGGCGTGCTGCGGCTGGCGACGAGCCTCGTGCACCTGTCGGAGGAGCAGCGCGCGGCGTGCGGCGCACAGAGCGCGGGCGACCACGTGTGCCTCGCGGTGGAGGACACGGGCGTCGGCATGGACGCGGAAACGCGGACTCGCATGTTCGAGCCGTTCTTCACTACCAAGGAGAAGGGCAAGGGCACGGGCCTCGGGCTGGCGACGGTGTACGGCCTGGTGAAGCAGCATGGCGGAGGCATCGAGGTGGACAGCCAGATCGGCAAGGGAACGCGGTTCCGGATCTACTTCCCGCTCGCCGCCGACCTGGCCGCGCCGCAGCGGCAGCCCACCCAAGAGCCGACGCCGCGGGGCGGCCACGAGACGATCCTCGTGGTGGAAGACGACGATCAACTGCGGCGCTCGGCCAAGCGCGTGCTGGAGGAGGCCGGGTACCAGGTGCTCACCGCGGCGGACGGCCTCGAGGCCTTGGAGGCGTTGCGTCACGGGCCGGGAGTGCGCCTCGTGTTCTCCGATCTCGTCATGCCGCGGCTGGGCGGTCGCGGCCTGTACGACGCTGCGCGCCGCGAGGGGCGTACCGTGCCGTTTCTGTTCGCGAGCGGCTACTCCGATCCGGCCCGGGGGAACGGGTTGGATCCGGCGATCCCGCTGTTGCACAAGCCCTGGACGGAGCAGGACCTGCTCAGGAGACTCAGAGAGATCTTGGATCGTGCTGCGGGAGCGGGGAGCGGGGAGCGGTCCCAGCCGACGCAGTAGCAGCCTCCGTCAGCGGAGGGTACCGCTCCCCGCTCCCTGCTCCCCGTCCAGCACCTCCCGCACCTTCCTCGCCAGCGTATCCGGCACGAACGGCTTCTGCAGGAAGGCGACGCCCGCGTTGAGCACGCCCTGGCGGACCATCGCGTCGTCGGTGTATCCCGAGGTATAGAGCACCTTCATCTCGGGCCGCAGCGGGGCGAGCCGCTCGGCGAGCTCGCGGCCGCTCATTCCAGGCATCACGACGTCGGTGACGAGCAGATCGATGGTACCGGCATGCGCGGCGCACAACGAGACCGCGCTGGGGCCGTCGGGCGCCTCGAGCACGGCATAGCCGCGCGCCTCGAGACTACGCCGCGCCAGCGTGCGCACGGGCGGCGCGTCTTCCACCAGCAGTACGGTCTCCCGCCCGCCCCGCAGCGCCGGCTGCTCCGGCGGCGGTGCGGCGGGCTCGGCGGCTCCCGGCACCCGCGGCAGATACACTTTCACGATCGTGCCCCGGCCGGGCTCGCTGTACACCCAGATGTAGCCGCCGCTCTGCTTTACGATCCCGTACACCGTGGCGAGCCCCAGGCCCGTGCCCTTGCCGACCTCCTTCGTGGTGAAGAACGGCTCGAACAGGTGTGCCTGCGTGGCCTCGTCCATACCGGCCCCCGAGTCGGTGACCACGAGGCAGGCGTAATCGCCGGCCGGGAGGCGGTGGCGCCGCTCGACCAGCTCGTCGTGCAGGGTGACGCGCGTCGTCTCGATGGTGACCCGGCCGCCGCTGGGCATGGCGTCGCGCGCGTTGACGACGAGGTTCAGGAGCACCTGCTCCAGCTGGCCGGGGTCGGCGTGCACGGCGCCCGCGTGCGGCCCGAGCGACGTCGCCAGGTCGACGTCCTCCCCGATCAGGCGGCGCAGCATCTTGTCCATGTTCGCCACTACCGTGTTGAGCTCGAGCACCTTGGGCGCCAGCACCTGGCGGCGACTGAACGCCAGCAGTTGCCGGGTGAGCTCGGCCGCGCGCACGCCGGCGTTGCGGATCTCCTCGACGTCCTCGCGGCAGGCGTCGCCCGGCGGGATCGCGTTCAGCAGCAGCTGGGTCGAGCCGAGGATGGCCGTCAGCAGGTTGTTGAAGTCGTGCGCGATGCCGCCCGCAAGCTGGCCTACCGCCTCCATTTTCTGTGACTGGCGGAGCTGCTCCTCCAGCTGACGCTGCGCGGTGACGTCGCGCGCCAGCACCAGCCCGGCCTTCCGTCCGGCGAATTCGAGCGGCCGGGCGATCAGATCCACCTCGAACGGGCGTCCGTCTCTGGTGCGATGGCGCACGCCGGTACGCACGACGCCTTCTTCGGGGCGGTGCACCAGCTCCTCGTCGAGTCGATTCTGCGCCTCCGGCGGCCGGATATCGCGGATGGTGAGCTGGAGGAATTCCGCTTCCGGGTAGCCGTAGCGGGCGATCGCCGCCTGGTTCACCGCCAGGATGCGCAGCGTCTCGAAGTCGTACACCAACGCCGGCTCGGGGTTGGTCTCGAACAGCAGCCGATACTTGTGCTCGCTCTCGTGCAGCTGCTCCTCGGTGCGCTTGCGCTCGATCGCCATGGCGACCTGCGTGGAGACGAACTGCAGGACGTGTTTCTCCGTCTCCCCGTAGCGCACGCCGGGCGCATAGGTCTGGGCCGCGAGCACGCCGATCGTGCGGTGCTCGATTTTGAGGGGCACGCCGACCCAGTCGATCGACGGCGCACCGATCAGCTCGACCTCGCCGCGCCGCTCGAGCTCCGCCTGAAGCTCCGGCGTGACGAGCAGCGGCTCCCCGGTGTGCAGGACGTACTCGGTGAGGCCTTTGCCCGGTCGTTTGTCGGC
This sequence comes from uncultured bacterium, assembly GCA_965653495.1. GTDB lineage: Bacteria > Gemmatimonadota > Gemmatimonadetes > Gemmatimonadales > GWC2-71-9 > AG41. Next base: position 6,345 of record CBFHAJ010000075.1, read on the forward strand.
GAAGTCCTGGTCGTACTCATCCACAAAATAGGGGAAGCTCAGGATATCCCTGGCCGGGTCGTATAGAGCGATGTAGAAGTTCTTCGCGGGCATGAGCTCACCCACGATGCGGTGGATCGCCGCGTACAGCTCCTGCAGGTTGCGCGCGGCGTGGGCCGCCTCGGAGATGCGGTAGGTCGCGAGTTGGATCTGCTCGGCTCGCTTGGCTTCCGTCACATCACGGAAGCTCCACACCCGCCCCACGCTCTTCCCCCCGATGCGCTGCGGCTGTGAGAAGCGCTCGAACCGGCGCCCGTCCTTGAAGGTCAGCACATCGAAGCTCGAGGCGTCGGGGCGCGCGTAGATGTCCCGAATGCGCGCCAGGAACGCCTGCGGGTCCGTCACCTGGTCCCGCACGAACGCCAGCGTCTGCTCGGCGACCTTGGCCTCGATGACCGAGTCAGGGATACGCCACAGCTCGGTGAACTTGCGGTTGAAGCTCACGATGCGGCCCCCCAGGTCGACCACGAGAATGCCGTCCGCCGTGGACTCGAACGTGGCACTGAGGAGCGACAGGGTCTCGCGCAGGTCGCGCTCGGCGCGCTCCCGCGCGGTGATATCGCGATAGGTGACGACGATCGCCCCGATCGCCGGCTCGCTCAGCCGATTCACGCCCACGACCTCGAGCAGACGCCACGTGCCGTCCTTGTGCAGGCCCCGCACCTCGGTTTGTACCAGCCGGCCGGGCTCCTGCATCAACTGGGCGAACAGCTCGAGCGCTCCGGGGCGGTCATCCGGGTGGATGAGCTCGAACACGTTCCGGCCCACGTTCTCTGTCGTTTCGTAGCCGAGCACCGGCGAGGTCGATTGGCTCGCGTAGAGCACGGTGCCGTGCGCGTCGAGCAGGGTGATGACGTCACGCGCGTACTCGATGAGTGCCCGGAACCGCTGCTCGCTGGCGCGCAGCGCGTCCAGGGCGCTGCGTTCGGCCTCGGCGCCGGGAGTGGCGGCCGCATCGGCTGGGGTGCCCCGCACGGGCTTCGAGACGGTCATTCCGGGGGCACAATACTCACCCGCCAGGGTCCCGGGGGCAACCTCTCAGTCTGGCCGGGTCAGGTGACGCGGGTCACGTCCCCCCAAACTGGTGCTCAGGACGCGCCGGGCTTGGGGGGCGGCTCGTTCAGGACGAGCCAGTACAGGCCGAGCTGGCGCACGGCTTCGACGAACTGGCTGAAGTCGACGGGCTTGCGGATGTAGCTGTTGGCGCCGAGGCCATAGCCGGTCACGATGTCCCGTTCCTCCCGGGACGACGTGAGGATCACGACCGGGAGCAGACGGGTGCGCGGCTCGGTGCGGATGCGCCGCAGCACTTCGAGGCCGTCGACCTTGGGGAGCTTCAGGTCGAGCAGTACGATCTCCGGGGCCATGGGGCTGCCGACGTGCGCGCCGGTTCCGAACAGGCAATCGAGCGCCTCCGCACCGTCGCGGGCGACGACGATGGCGTTCTGGATGTTGTTCTTCGCCAGGGCGCGGCGCGTCAACGCCTCGTCGTCGGGATTGTCTTCCACCAGCAGAATCGAGCGGTCGCGCATGATCGGTTGCCTCACAGCGTGAAGTAATAGGTAGCGCCCCGGACGACGGCGCCCTCGGCCCACACCTCGCCACCGTGTCGGTGGACGATGCGCTGCACGGTCGCGAGACCGACCCCCGTGCCGGGATACTCGGCGGTGCGGTGCAGCCGCTGGAACGCGCCGAACAGCTTATCAGCGTATGCCATGTCGAAGCCCGCGCCATCGTCCCGTACGAAATAGGCCCGGCGGCCGTTGTGCGACGTCGCCCCGAATTCTACATGCGCCTGGGGACGCTGCGCGGTGAACTTCCAGGCGTTGCCGAGCAGGTTCTGCAGCACCAGGCGCACCAGCCCGGCGTCGGCGCGGGCTACGAGGCCGGGCGCGATGGTCCACGTGACCTGGCGCGCCGGCTCGGTCTTCTGCAATTCCCCTACCAACTGCTCGGCGAGGGCGCTCAGGTTCACGTCCGCGAACTGCATCTCGCTGCGCGTGACTTGCGACAAGCCGAGGAGATCATCGATCAGATGGGCCATGCGCTGGCTCGCGGACCGGATGCGCTCCAGGAAGTCGCGGCCGGGGTCGTCGAGGCGATCGGCGTAATCCTCTAGCAGCGCCTGGCTGAACCCGTCCATGGTGCGGAGCGGGGCGCGCAGGTCGTGGGACACGGAGTAGGAGAACGCCTCGAGCTCGCGGTTGGCGGCCTCGAGCTGTCTGGCATAGCGCTGCAGCTCCTCGGCGCTGCGCTTGCGCTCGGTCAAATCGCGGGTGACCTTCGCGAACCCCACCAGTCTGCCCTGGTCATCGCGGATCGCGCTGACCACGACGTCGGCCCAGAACCGCGACCCGTCTTTGCGCACGCGCCAGTTCTCTTCCTCGTAGCGCCCCTCCGCCGCGGCGGCCTGGAGCACAGCCGCGGGTCTCCCGGCCGCGATATCCTCGGGAATGAAGAAGCGGGAGAAGTGCTGACCCAGGATTTCGGCCGCGCGATATCCCTTGATCTGCTCGGCGCCGCGGTTCCAGCTGACCACGCGGCCGGTCGCGTCGAGCATGTAGATCGCGTAGTCGCGCACGCTGACAACCATGTGCCGCTCGCGCTGCTCCGACAGGAGCAGCGCGTCTTCTGCCTGCCGGCGTCCCCCCAACTCGCGGCCGACCAGGACGCTCGCGAGCACACCCAGGGTGAGCGCGAGCAGGGACCCGCTCCACGCCGTGACCCGCGCCAGCCGCGCTCGTTCCTGCAGCGCGCGCGAGCGCTGCGCGAGCCGTCGAGCTTCCTCGTCCTCCATCTGGCCGATCAGACTCTGCACCTCGGCGACGAGCTCTCTGCCCCGCGCGCCGATCACCGCCTGAGCCGCCGCCGCTGCGCCGCCGGCGCGCCGCGTGTCCACGGTCCACTGAAGCCGCTCGAGCCGGACGGAGATGGCCTTCGCGAGCGAATCGAGCCGTACCTGCTGCGAGCTGTTGTCGGCCGTGAGCGCGCGCAGGTCCGCGAGCGACGCCTCGAGCGTGGCGCGGACCGAGCGGAAGGGCGTGAGGTACGTCGTGTCGCCCGTGACGACATAGCCTCGGACGCCGGACTCGGCCTCGAGCAGGCTGGCGAGAGTCGCCTCGAGCTCGGCGCGCACCTGCAGGGTGTGGGCGACCCACAGCGCGCTGTCGACGGTGGCCGCCGTGCCGCGCAGCGACGCGGCCCCCACCAGCGCGACGAGGGCCACGCCGACACCGAATCCGATCTGGATCCGGCGCTCGAAGGAGAGACGAGGGATCAAGCCCGCTTGCGCCGCGCGGCGTCGCCGTGCAGGACGTCGCGCACCGTACGGGCCAGGGTGTCCGGGGTAAACGGCTTCTGGACGAACACGAACCCGGGCTCGAGTACGCCGTGACGGGTGATGGCGTCGTCCGTGTAGCCCGACATGTAGATGACGCGGGTTTCGGGCCGGCGCGCGGCCAGCCGGGTGGCCAGCTCGCGGCCGGAGAGGCCGGGCATGATGACGTCGGTCAGGAGCACGTGGATGGTGCCGGAGTAGCGGTCCGCCAGATCGAGGGCCGCTTCGGCGCTCGACGCCTCCAGCACATGGTAGCCGTAGCGCTCCAGGGCCTGACGGGCGACCGCGCGCACCGGCGCCTCGTCCTCCGCCACCAGCACGGTTTCGCTGCCGCGCGGCACGCGGTTGGGTGCCTCGGCGCCGCCGATCGGCTCCGCGGCCGCGTCCACGCGGGGCAGGTAGATCTTGAAGGTGCTGCCGGCGCCCAGCGAGCTCGACACCCAAATGAACCCGCCGCTCTGCTTCACGATCCCGTACACCGTGGCGAGTCCCAGCCCGGTGCCCTTTCCTTTTTCTTTAGTGGTGAAGAAGGGCTCGAACAGGTGGGCCTGGGTCTCCGGGTCCATGCCCGTGCCGGTGTCGCTGACGGCGAGCATCGCATAGTCGCCCGGCGGGGCGGGGTAGTGATCGCCGGCATTGCTGCCGTCGATGCGCACATCGGCCGTCTCGATCGTGAGCTTGCCGCCCGTCGGCATGGCGTCGCGGGCGTTCACGGCGAGGTTCATGATCACCTGCTCGAGCTGGCCCGGGTCGGCGCGCACCCGGCTCACGCTGGGCGACAGCGCGGTCGCGAGCTTCACATCCTCTCCCAGCAGGCGCCGCAGCATCTTCTCGAGTTCGCTCACCAGCTTGTTCAAGTCCACCACGCGCGGCTGCAGCACCTGCTGGCGGCTGAAGGCCAGCAGCTGGCGTGTGAGGCCGGCGGCGCGATCGGCCGCGCGGTGGATCTCCTCGGCGTCCTGGCGGCGCGGGTCCTTCGCCCCCAGGTCCTCGAGCAGCAGGTCGGCGTAGCCCGTGATGGCCGTGAGGATGTTGTTGAAGTCGTGGGCGATGCCGCCCGCGAGCCGTCCCACCGCCTCCATCTTCTGCGCCTGGCGCAGCTGCTGCTCGAGCAGCACCCGCTCGGTCACGTCACGCCCGATCCCCAGGACTCCGATCAGGCGGTCGTCGCGCAGCTGAGCGGTGGCGGCGAACTCGGTGAGGCGGTAGTCGCCCGCCGCGGAGGTGCGGATGCGGAACTGCGCCGTGGGGCGTGGCTCGCCGCGCACCACACGACCGAACAGCTCGAGCGCCAGCGGCAGATCTTCGGGGTGCACCAGCTGGTCAAACGGCTTGCCCAGCCACTCGCTCGGCGGGGCGCCGGTGATGGCCTCGAAGGCGGGATTGAGCGAGACGATCATCCCGTCGGGGGAGAGGGCGAAGATCACGTCGCGCACGCCCTCCACCAGGGAGCGGTATTGCGTCTCGGAGTCGCGCAGCGCCTGCTCGGCCTGCTTGCGCTCCGAGACGTCGCGGAAATTGACCACTACCGCGCCCACGGCCGGCTCCGTGAGGCGGTTGACGACCACCGCCTCGCCTTCCCGCCAGGCGCCGTCGCGCTGCAGCAGCCGTAGCTCGAGCGTGGCGGGTCGACCGGGGCGGCCGAGCAGGTCGGCGAACACGGCCTGCAGGCGGGGCACGTCGTGCGGGTGGAGCAGCTCGAAGGCGCTGCGGCCGAGCAGGTCGCTGGGCCGATACCCGAACAGGCGCTCGGCGGACTGGCTGAGGAACAGCACCGCGCCGTCGGCGCTGAGCAGGGCGATGGCGTCGGTGCCGTGCTCGATGAGGGCGCGGAACCGCTCCTCGCCCTGACGCCGCGCCTCCTCCGCCTGGGCCTGCTCCTCACGGGCACGCCGCAGGTCGAGGGCGCGCTGCACCGCGGGCCCGAGCCGCTCGAGGTGGTGCTTGACGACGTAGTCGGTCGCGCCCGACTTGATGTACTCCGCGGCCATCTCCTCGTCCAGGCTGCCCGTCACGATGATGACCGGCGTGTCGGGGGTCTCCTGTTGCACCAGCCGCAGCGCATCGCTCGCCGACAGGCGGGGCATGGAATGGTCCGTGAGGACGATGTCGGGGGCGAAGCTCCGGAGCGCCTCGCGCAACGAAGCCTCGGCGTCCACGCGCCGAGTGGCGCAGGTGATGCCCGCCCGGCGCAGCTCCCGCTCGATCAGCTCGGCATCGGCGGCGACGTCCTCCACCAGCAGGATGCGGGCGAGCGTGGTCATGCGTTCGCTAGCGGGGCGGCTCGTTCAGCAGCACCCAGTAGAGCCCGACGTCCGACACGGCGCGGGCGAACGACTCGAAGTCCACCGGCTTCACGATGTAGCTGTTGGCTCCCAGCCGGTACGCGGTGGCGATGTCCGGCTCCTCCCGCGACGAAGTGAGGACGACCACGGGGAGGGCGCGGGTGCGCTCGTCCGCCTTGAGACGGCGCAGCACCTCGAGGCCGTCGACCTTGGGGAGCTTCAGGTCGAGCAGGACGACTCGCGGGACGATTCCGATTTCGTGCCAGGGGTGACTGCCGTCGCCGAAGAAGAAGTCGAGCGCTTCGGCGCCGTCGCGCGCCACGAACACCTGGTTCGCGAGGTTGCGCTCCTTAAGCGCCCGCAGCGTGAGCTCCTCGTCGCTCGCGCTGTCTTCCACCAGCAGGATCTCAACTTCGTGGGGGAAGTTCATGGCGTCGGCCGCGGCTGATCGAGCTGGGGCTGCACGTACTTGGTGTAGCACTCGGGGCAGATGCTGTGGGTCACGAGCTTCTCGAAGTGCGTCTCGATGTAGCGCTCGAGCGACTCCCATTCCTCTTTGTCGTTGCGAATGCGCTTGCAGTAGGAGCAGATGGGCAGCAGCACCTCGAGCTGCTGCAGCTCCTTGCGCAGGCCGAGGATGCGCTCCGCGACGGTCAAACGGGCCCGCAGCTCGTCGGGGTCCACGGGCTTGGCAATGAAATCGTCAGCGCCGGCCTCCATGCCCGCGAGGTACTGCTGCTTCCCGCCGCGCGCGGTGACCATGATGAAGTAAACGTAAGGCTCGCGCGTGCGGGCGCGGATGCGCCGGCACAGCTCCGGACCGTCCATCTCGGGCATGTACCAGTCGGAGATCACGATCGGAATGCGCGTCAGCTGGAGCAGCTCCCAGGCCTCGCGACCGTTCGATGCGTTCTTCACGTCGTATCCTCCGGCGCGAGCGAGGGCGCCGAATTGCGCGCTCGACACCGGATCATCATCCACCACCAGAACGCTGACCACGCTAGGCATCGTGATTGCCTTTCGTCGCATTCCGCAGGTATTCGACCGCGAGCCGCGCCGCCGTCTGGACGCGCTCGAGCCGAGCGCGCGCGGCCGCGAGATCGCCGTCGCGACCGGCCGTCTCCATCTCCTGGAGCAGCGCCGCCAGGTCCCGCGCCCCGATGGTAGCGGCGGCCGACTTGAACGCGTGGGCGGCACGCTGAATCGGCTCTGCCGCCTCACCCGCGGTGGCCATCACCAGCGCCTCGAGCCGCTGCGGCACCGTCTCCACGAAGGTCGCGACGATGCCGTCCACCGCCTGCTCGGCGCCGGCCTCCTGCATCGCCCGGCGGAACCCCTCCAGGTCGACGGCCGGCGCCGCCGCGCCCGCGGGCTCCGGCGCCGGGCCGCCCGCCCCCCGCCCCTCGACGGCCGCGAACAGGTCGTGCGCCTTGAACGGCTTCGCAAGATAGCCGGTCATACCCCGCTCCAGGCAGCGCTCGCGCTCGCCGCTCAAGGCATGCGCCGTCAGGGCGATGATCGGGAGGGTGCGGCCCCTGGGCAACCCCCGGATGCGCTCAGTCGCCTCGAACCCGTCCATTTCCGGCATTTGGATATCCATGAGCACCAGGTCATAGTCCCGGGCAGCGACGGCCTCGAGCGCCTCACGGCCGTTGTTTACGACCTCGACCTGGTGGCCGCGCTTCACGAGCATCGCGACGGCCACCTGCTGATTCACCGGGTTGTCTTCGGCGAGCAGGATGTGGAGGCTGGAGCGTGACTCCGCGATGGAGTGGCGCGTGATGAGGTCGCCGGCAGCAGCCGACCCTCCCGCCAGCACGGTGCTCACGGCCTCGACCAGGTCGGCGCGGGCGATCGGCTTGGTGAGGTAGGCTTCGACGCCGAGCTGGCGGCAGCGCTCGCCGTCGCCGCGCTGGCCCGCGGAAGTGAGAATCACGAGCCGCGTGTGCGCGAGCGCATGGTCGGCGCGCACCGCGGCGGCGAGCGCGAACCCGTCGAGATCGGGCATCTGCGCATCCAGGATGGCGATATCGAACGGCGTGCCCGCGCGCGCGCCGGTGCGCAGCGCGTCGAGCCCGGCGCCCGCCAGCCCCGCCTCGTGCACCGCCATGCCCTCCGCTCCCAGCATGTCGCGCACGATCCGGCGGTTGGTTTCGTTGTCGTCCACGACGAGCAGCCGCCGCCCGCCCAGCGTGACCGCAGTGCGGGCCGGGACGCCGGCGGCGGCCTCGATCGGGAACGCGAGCGTGAAGCTGAACTCGCTGCCGCGACCGACCTCACTGGTGACGCCGAGCTCGCCGCCCATCAGGGCCACGAGGCGACGCGAAATCGCGAGACCGAGTCCCGTGCCCCCATAGCGGCGCGTCATGGACGCATCGGCCTGTGTGAATTCCTGGAAGATGGTCGCCTGCTGCTCCGCCGAAATGCCGATGCCGGTGTCGCGCACGCGGAACCCGACCAGCGCCTGATCGCCGGCGCGGCGCACGTCGTGCGCCGCGAACGCGATCTCGCCCTCGTCGGTGAACTTGATCGCGTTCCCGATCAGGTTCATGAGCACCTGGCGCACGCGGGTGGGGTCGCCCCGCACCATCTGCGGGACGTCGGGAGGGACGTCCACGGTGAGCTCGAGGTGTTTCTCCCGGGCCCGCACCGCGAGCAGCGTAGCGGTCGCGTGCACCACCTTGGGCAGGTCGAACGGGATCACCTCGAGCTCGAGGTGCTCGGCTTCGATCTTGGAGTAATCGAGGATGTCGTTGAGGATGGTGAGCAGCGCCTCCGAGGACGAGCGCACCAGCTCCAGGGCGCGACGTTGCTCCGCCGTGAGCTCAGTGTCGAGCACCAGCTCGACGAACCCGAGCACGGCGTTCATGGGCGTGCGGATCTCGTGGCTCATGTTGGCCAGGAAGGCGCTGCGGGCGCGGGCCACGCGCTCGGCCAGGTCGCGCGCCGCTCGCATCGCCTGCTCGGCGGCCTTGCGCTCGCTGATGTCTTCGTACAGCGCGATGAGCGCCCCTTCGCCGGCCGCCTTCACCGCCGCGGCCGACAGGCGGACCTGCATGGGCCGGCCATCCTTGTGGGTGCGCTCCACCTCCACGCGAACGACCTCGCCCCGCCGCACCCGGACTTCCAGGTCGGCGCTCTGCGCCCGATCAGCGTCGGGCACGATCAGATCATCGATCTTGCGACCCGCGACCTCCGCAGCCGAATAGCCGAACAACGTCTCAAACGCCGGATTGACGCTGCGTACGGCACGCTGGTCGTCCAGCACCGCGATCCCCACCGGCGTGCTCGCGATCAGCGCATCGAGGTAGGCATTCTGGCGGGCGGTTTCCTGCGTGGAGCGCTCCAGCAGCACCGAGGCCCGGACCCGCTCGGCGAAGGTGCGGTAGCTCCGGGCGTGGACCCGGTCCATTGACCAGGCGAACAGCAGCACCATCAGCGTCGCCAGGAAGTGAGTCCGGCTGTGGCCGTGCAGCAGGATGCCCACGGGGAGCGGTGCCAATGTGGTCACGAGGAGATAGCGGAAGCTGCGGCGGTCGCCCACGAGCGTTCCGGTGGCGCCGGCCACGATCCCGGCCAGCACCACGAGAATCAGCGCCCCCTGTTCGAGCCGCAGGGCCGGGATCGCGCTGGCGGCGCCGAAGCCCCACGCGAGCCCGACGCCCGCGACCGTGAGCCGCACGCCGCGCAGCGCCTCGTCGGATGTGGCCGTTCGACGAGACAGGCCGAGGCGCCACCAGGTGCGCAGGCCGGCGGCCGCGAGGACGCCGCCGACCCAGCCGATCGTGACGCTCAGGGGCAGCGAGTCCCATCCCAGGGCGGCCACGATCAGGACGAGGACGATGTGGATCGCCTCGGCGAACGCGCCGCCGCGGAGCAGTTGTGACAGCGCGGCGCGGCGTATTTCGGCGTCTACGGACGCCGCCGCAGCCAGGTCCTCGGCGCGAGTCATGCCTCTATGTGTAATGGTCACGGATTGTCGCGCAACATCGCAGGGGCCAGGCGGAGGGAAAAGGGCGATTTTGCGGCACGGTGGGGCGCCCGTGCGACACGGTCAGAAGCCCCCGGTGCGTCGATCGGCGCGCTAGGAGATTCCGTCCAGCACGGCCCGGACTTTCCGCGCCAAGGTGTCGGGCGTGAACGGCTTCTGCAGGTACGCGATGCCCTGCTCCAGGATGCCGTGACGCACGATGGCGTCGTCGGTGTACCCGGACATGTACAGCACTTTCAGCGAGGGGCGCAGCGCCCCGAGCCGGGTCGCCAGCTCGCGCCCGCTCAGGTCCGGCATGACGACGTCCGTGAGCAAGAGATGGATCACGCCGGCATACTGCTCGACCAGCTTGAGCGCCGCCTCGCCGTCCGGGGCCTCGAGCACGGTGTAGCCCTGGCGCTCGAGCATCTGCCGCGCGACCCCTCGCACGGCGTCCACGTCTTCCGTGATGAGGACCGTCTCCGACCCGCGGACCGTCTCGGACGGAGCCGCTTCCCTGGGTGACACGGCCTCGTCCACGCGGGGCAGGTAGATCTTGAAGCTGGTGCCGTGACCGGGCTCGGAGTACACCCAGATCGATCCGCTGTGCTGCTTCACGATCCCGTACACGGTCGCGAGGCCGAGCCCCGTGCCCTTGCCCGGCTCCTTGGTGGTGAAGAACGGCTCGAAGATGCGCGCCTGGGTGACCGCGTCCATCCCGATGCCGGTGTCCGACACGGCGAGCATGACGTAGCGGCCCGGCTGCGCCAGCGGGTGACCGCGAACGTACACCTCGTCCAGCTCGACGTTGGCCGTCTCGATGCTGAGCCGGCCGCCGAGCGGCATCGCGTCGCGGGCGTTGACGGCGAGGTTCATGATAATCTGCTCGAGCTGGCCCGGGTCGACCTTCACCGCGCCCAGCTTGGGGGCGAGGGTGGTGCTGAGGCGCACGTCCTCACCCAGCAGCCGGGCGAGCAGCTTTTCGGTGCCGGCGACCACCTCGTTGACGTCCAGCACGCGCGGCTGGAGCACCTGCTGGCGGCTGAAGGCGAGCAGCTGGCGGGTGAGCGTGCTGGCGGCGACGGCGGCCTTGCGGATCTCCTCCACGTCTTCCCGATCGGGTGCGTCGGGCGGCAGGTCCTCGAGCAGCAGATCACTGTAGCTCATGATCACGGTGAGGAGGTTGTTGAAATCGTGGGCCACTCCGCCCGCCAGCCGGCCCACGGCTTCCATCTTCTGGGCCTGCAGCAGCTGGGTCTCGAGCTGCCGGCGCTCGGTGATGTCGCGGGCAAATGTCTCGTAGTAGGCGACGCGACCGGTGGCGTCACGCACCGCGCGCACGCTCAGCTGGACGGTGAGCCGCTGGCCGTCCTTGCGCTTCCACGTGGCCTCGACGTCGTCGTACTCGCGATCGCTGTAG
>CBFHAJ010000076.1:0-17367 GCA_965653495.1 uncultured bacterium
GGTTCGGGCGGGTGGACCAGACAGGGATGGGCCAACAGCACAACGTCGAGCTGGCGGGAGCCGGAGCGACCAACAACTATCGTCTGTCCGTCGGGTATTTCGACCAGAACGGCATCCTCAAGGGCTCTTCGACCCAGCGGGTCTCCCTGGCGCTCAATTACGACCAGCGCCTGTACGACGACCACCTCGACTTGACGGCCAACGTGTTGGGCACGCGCGCCTACGACCAGTTCACGCCCAACGGGGTGCTCTACAACGCCGCGCAAATGGGGCCGACCCAGCCGGTGTTGGATCCGACCAGCACGACCGGCTTTTACAACTGGCCCGGCAATTCGTTGACGTCGGCGGACAACCCGATCGAAGTCTTGAATAGTGCACTGGATCACGGCGCGACCTACCGCAGCGTCGGCAACCTCCAGGCGAAATACGATTTCTCCCGGTTCGCCGCACTCCGCGGCCTCACCGGCACGGTGGCGCTGGGGTACGACGTGACGTATGCCGACCGCGTCACGTTCTATCCGAACGACATCCATCTGGAAACCAAGAACGGCACCGACGGCAGCTACTTTCGCTCGCAGAACCAGCAGGTGAACACGGTACTCGACGCGTACGCCGACTACGCGCCACCGGTGAGCCTCGGTCCGGGCAGGCTCGATTTCACCGGCGGCTATTCGTACACGCAGTCGCACGGGGACTATCCGTCCATTTTCGCCACGCAGCTCCTCTCGAACGCGCTGCGCGACGCGGGGATCCCCCAAACCGCGACCCCCCCCGTCCCATCCCCGGACGTCGAGGACTCGAAGTTGATTTCCTTCTTCGGGCGGGCGGGATACAACATCGACGACCGCTACCTGGTGGCGGCCAGCATCCGGCGCGATGGCTCGTCACGTTTTGGGGCCGAGAACGAGTGGGGAAACTTCCCTGCCGTGTCGGTGGGTTGGCGAATCTCACAGGAACCCTTCCTGCGCGGTGTCTCCGCGATCTCGGACCTGAAGCTGCGCGCCTCGTGGGGCAAGACTGGGAACCAGGCGTTCGGGAACTACCTGTACGTTCCGACATATCAGTTCTGTAACTCGAAAGCGGAAGTGCAGTTCGGGAACCAGTTCGTGTGCCCCGCCCGCCCCAGCGGCGTGGACCCGAACCTCAAGTGGGAGTCCACCCGCACCTGGGATGTGGGCGCGGATTTCACCCTGCTGGGGCAGCGGGTCGCCGGGTCGCTCGACTGGTACACAAAGCGGACGGACGACCTGCTGTTCGACGAAGTCGCGGCGGCCGGTCAGTTCCTCTCGAACTTCGTCACGCGGAACATCGGGAGCGTGAAGAACACGGGCTTCGACCTGGGCTTGACCGCGCGGCTCCGCAACGCATCACCGACCGGCGGCCTCTCCTGGACCACGGGCTTCAACGTGTCCCACAATGCCAATGAGCTCCTGGTCATCAATCCCAACGCGGTCGGTGTCACGGGCAGCCAGATCCTCACAGGGGCCATCGCGGGCGGTGTCGGGAGCACGGTCCAGGTGCTCGAGCCGGGCGAGCCCATCAACTCGTTCTTTGTGTGCCAGCAAGCCTACAGCGGCGGCAGACCGGTCGAGAACGGGTACAAGACGTTGGCGGGCGCCGACACGACCGGATGCGCCCGGGGCACGAACACCCGGGCATTCCATGACCCGGCGCCGCACTGGATGTTTGGTCTTACGTCGGACATGACCTATCATCGCTTCGACCTGAGCTTCACGCTCCGCGCATGGCTCGGCAACTACGTGTACAACAACGTCGCCTCCAACCTGGGCGACTACCGGGAGCTCAAAGACGGGAGCTCGCCGTACAACCTGAGCACCTCGGTGCTGGCGACAGGTTTCCAGACCCAGCAGCTGCTGTCGGACTACTACGTCGAGAACGGGTCGTTTCTGCGGATGGACAACATCGCACTGGGCTACGCGTTCCCGTGGCAGGCCCAGCAGCTGCGCGTGTACGTCAACGTGCAGAGCGCGTTCACCATCACGGGGTACAGCGGCGTAGATCCGACGGCCGGGGTAAACGGCATTGACAACAACATCTATCCTCGTTCACGTATCATCACGGGTGGCCTCAATGTCCAGTTCTGAGCGCCAATGATGACGCGCATCTCGCGCACACGGAGCGGTTCTATGCACACCACGAGTTGTCAGACGCTCGCAGTCGCGGCCACCCTCCTTGCCCTCGGCGTGGCTGCGTGCACCGATCCGAGCGTGGCGCCGACGAGCACCGTCACGGGCGCGAATTTCTACACCGACCCGGCCTCCTACCAGGCGTTCCTGGCGAAGGTGTACGGCGGCCTCGCCGTTGGCGGCCAGAACGGGGGAGACGGGTCGACCGACATCCAGGGGATTGACGGCGGCTTCTCGCAATACATGCGGCTCTACTGGGAGCTGGAGGAATTGCCGACCGACGAGGCCGTCATCGCTTGGGGCGACCAGACCCTGCCGGAGTTGAACACCCAGGGCTGGAATGCGTCCAACACATTCGTGAACGCGATGTACTATCGGATTTACTTCCAGGTTGGGATGGCGAACGAATTCCTGCGCCAGACGACCGATGCCGTGCTCGCGGGGCGGGGCGTGAGCGCACAGGTCAAGGCCACCATCCACACCTACCGCGCCGAGGCCCGGTTCCTTCGGGCACTCTCGTACTGGCATGGCCTCGATTTCTTTGGGGACATTCCGCTGCTGACGGAGAACGACCCGCTCGGGACGATTCCGAAGCAGAGCACGCGCGCCGACGTCTACAATTACGTCGTGGGCGAGCTGACGGCGATCCGAGATTCCCTGCCCGCGCCGGGGGCCAGCAGCTATGGTCGCGCGACAGGCCCCGCGGCCGATATGCTCCTGGCGGAACTCTACCTCAACGCCGGCGTCTATACGGGCACGGCGAACTACAGCGGCGCCCTGAACGAAGCGAGCGCGGTGATCGGCTCCGGCTACTACACGCTCGCGCCGAACTACTTCCTGAACTTCGAGGCGGACAACAACACGTCGCCGGAGATGATCTTCGCCATCCCTGAAGACGGCATTCACACCCAGACCTACGGCTCGACCAACTTCATCATTCACGCGTCGTGCGGCAACAGCATGAACCACTCGGACTACGGCGTGGACGGTTGCTGGTACGGCCTGCGTCTCAAGCCTTCCGCCCACGACCTTTATGGAGCGGGGGACCTGCGGGCGGCGCAATTCTACACCAACGGCCAGACGGTGGCCCTGGCCAGCATCTCGACGTTCGGCGACGGCATTCCCAACCCCAAGTTCACCAACAAGACGTCGACGGGCGGGACGGGATCAAACCCGGCGTTCGCCGACACCGACTTCCCGATGTTCCGTTTGGGGGAGGCGTACCTGATCTACGCCGAAGCGAGCCTGCGCGGCGGCGGCGGCACACGGGCCCAGGCACTCGCCTACGTCAACGCGCTGCGGGCCCGGGCGTTCGGCGATACCGCGCACGCCATCCCCGACGCCTCGTTCACGCTGCAGAGCATTCTCGACGAGCGGGGACGCGAGCTGATGTGGGAAGCGCATCGGCGCACCGATCTGGTACGGTACGGCCTGTTCACCGGCGGGAGCTATCTCTGGGCATGGAAAGGCGCCAATGCCTATGGCTCGGATTCGACCGGTGTCGCGACCGATGGACACCTGAATCTCTATCCGATTCCGGCGAACGAGTTGATCGCCAACCCGAACCTGAAGCAGAATCCGGGCTACTGAGGAGGGGAGGACTCGTTTCCAGCAGCCTACGCCCCGCCGCGTCGCGACGTCTCCTCGCGGCGGGGCTGTGTATCTTCGTCGGTGCATGCGGCGACCAGAGCCTGGCGTCCCCGCCCGGGGGTAACCCGCCGCCTCCCCGACCGACGCTGCCCCCCACCTATCGCGCTAGCGGCCACATGGCGGCCGGCGACGTGTTCGTGCACCTGTTCGAGTGGAAATGGACGGACGTCGCCACCGAATGTGAGCAAGTGTTGGGACCGGCCGGGTTCCAGGCGGTCCAGATCTCGCCCCCCCAGGAGCACAGCCTCCAGCCGCCCGGCTATACCTGGAGCGAGCGCTACCAGCCCGTGAGCTACAGTATCGCCCGCAGCCGCTCGGGCACGGACGTCGAATTCGCGGACATGGTGCAGCGCTGTGCGGCGGTGGGCGTGGGCATTTACGTGGACGCGGTCATCAATCACATGACCAACTACCCCAGTCCCGGCGTGGGGTCGAACGGCACCGCGTACACCAAGTACAACTACCCGGGTCTGTACACACCGGCGGACTTTCACACGCCCTGCACGGTCGACAACTACCAGGACGCGGCGAATGTCCAGGACTGCGAACTCTTCGGGCTCCCCGACTTGAACACCGGCAAGGATTCGGTACGCCACAAGATCGCCGCGTATCTGATCATGCTCGCGCGCCTCGGCGTGGCGGGATTCCGCATCGACGCCGCGAAGCACATCCAGCAGGTGGAGCTCAACGACATTCTCGCGATCGTGGATTCGACCATGCAGGCGGAAGGGCGCCCCACCCCGTACTACTTTCTCGAGGTGAGCAGCGGCCCCGGAGAGGCCCTCTCGCCGCGGGACTATTTCGGCGAAGCCTACGGTTCAGGCGGCGCCGCGGATATCACGGAGTTCACCTTCTCCGGGATCGACGACAAGTTCACCGGTACGGGCGGCCAGCACATCTCGCAGCTCAATCCCAGCGGGACGACCGGGAATCAGTTCTCCCCAGCGGCGTGGGGGCTGATGCCTTCGGATAAGGCGGTCGTGTTCATCGAGAACCATGACACGCAACACAATTGCGGCTTGAGCTACCGGCAGCCGCCCGTGTTCCGGCTGGCCAACGTCTGGGTGCTGGCGCAGCCATACGGGTACCCGTCGATCCTGTCGAGCTACGCGTTCGACTGCCCGGCGGAGAACGACATGGGACCTCCCTCAGACGCCAGCGGGAATACCAACAATGTGACTTGCGCGACGAGCCTCGAGACGGCGACCGTGGGGCAGTGGGTGTGCGAGCACCGCGATGCTGCCATCCTCAAGATGGTCGGCTTTCGTCGCGTCGTGGCGGGCAGCGACGTGAACCACTGGTGGGACGACGGCGCTAATGCGATTGCGTTCTCGCGCGGCGCCAAGGGGTTCGTGGCCATCAATCGGGAGAGCGCGGTGATCGATACGACCATCGCCACCGGGATGCCGCCGGGGAGCTACGCCGACCTGCTGTCCGGCAGCTCGGTGGTGGTCGATGCTACCGGGGCGATCCAGCTGCAGCTTGCGGCCAATTCTGCGATCGCGATCGACCTCGCGACGAAGCTGCCGTGAGCTATATCCCGGCCGTCGCCGCCGCGGGGGCGGGGCCAGCGTCGATCAATTGCTTGGTGACCGGGTCGACCCGCAGGTTCAACCCTTCCAACGACCGAGCCCCAAGCAGGCTCAGATCTCCGAGCTCGCCAAAGACCACCTCGTCCCACGTCTGGACGCCGGCGACACGGACGATGACGCCGCCGGTCCTGCGCTCCAGCACCGTCCCGTCCGCTTGTCGAAACAGCCGCGCGTTGACGCGCTCGATGCCGAGCGACTCGAGCACGGGCGCAGGGAACCAGGACAACTCAGCGCCAGTGTCAACCAGCACGGAGTCCAAGGCTCGCCATTCGCCGGGGCGCGCCGGATTGGCGACCACCACACGAACGCGAAAGGTTGTCATGTCGTCGCTCATAGTACCTCCAGCAGGTCTGCCGAGTAGTACCACAAGAGCGCCGGCAGTGTCAATCGCACGCGCCAGCCTGGTGGGCGCAGCATTAGCGGTGTGCATCGCTGCTGGGGCTCGAGCACAAACCGCTCCCGCCTGGACGGGTGGCACCGTGTGCTACGAAGTGTTCGTGCGGTCGTTCTTCGACTCGAACGGCGACGGCATCGGAGATCTCAACGGCCTCACCCAGAAGCTGGGCTACATCGACAGCCTCGGCGCCTCGTGCATCTGGCTCATGCCGGTCGACAAGTCGCCCAGCTACCACGGGTACGACGTCACCGATTACTACCACGTGGAGCCCGCGTACGGCACCAACGACGACTTCAAGCGCATGGTGCGCGAGGCGCACCGCCGGGGCATCAAGGTGCTCGTCGACCTGGTGCTCAATCATTCATCGAGCGAGCATCCGTACTTTCAGGCGGCGCTGCGCGACACCGCGTCGCCCTACCGCAGCTGGTACCGCTTTTCACCCACGCCGCTGGGCAAGGGACCCTGGGGAGCGGAGGCATGGCACCGCTCCCCGGTGCGCGATGAGTACTACTACGGCGTGTTCTGGAGCGGGATGCCCGACCTCAACTACGAGACCTCGGCGGTGCGACAGGAGGCCGACAAGATCGCCACCTTCTGGCTGCGGGACATGGGAGTGGACGGGTTTCGTCTGGACGCGGTCCCCTACCTCGTGGAAGAGGGCAGCTGCCTCATGGGCTGCGCCGGCACGCACGTAGTGCTGCGCGACTTCGCGGCGCACGTCCGCAGCGTGAAGCCCGACGCCTACACGGTGGGCGAGGCGTGGGGGAGCATCAGCGCCGTGCTGCCGTACTATCCCGACCAGCTCACGTCGTATTTCGCATTCGAGCTCGCCGACTCGCTCCTGTCGGTGGTGCGCACGGGCTCCGCGGCGGGTCTGCTGGCCGGGTATCTGCGGCTGCAGGACACGCTTCCCGCCTACCGCTGGTCGCCGTTTCTCACGAATCACGACCAGGCCCGCACGATGACCGTGCTGGGCGGCGATGTGACGCGCGCCAAGCTCGCCGCCACACTGCTGCTCACGCTGCCGGGGCTGCCGTTCGTCTACTACGGCGAGGAGATCGGGATGACGGGGGACAAGCCCGACCCGCGGATCCGCACGCCCATGCAGTGGGCTCCACGTCCGGGGGGGGGCGCGGGCTTCACTACGGGCACACCGTGGGAGAGCCTGCAGCCCGACTCGCTGTCGGCCGATGTCGCGGTGCAAGAGAAGGACCCCGGCTCCCTGCTGCAGCTGTACCGCCGCTTGATTCATCTGCGCAAACAGAACGCGGCGTTGGCGACGGGCAGGCTGGTGGCACTCTCGGCGAACAGTCCGCACGTTGCTGCCTACGTGCGCCGAGCCGGGACCCGCACGGTGATTGTGGTGGCGAACGTCGGCGGCGAGCCGGTGTCGGGCGTGGCGATCGAGTCCGCGCCGGGGGTGCTGTCACCGGGGGCGTACGCTCCGCGGAACCTGCTGGGCGGACCGAACGGCGCTGCACTGCAGGTGGGCGCCGACGGCAGCATCCGCGGCTACGTGCCGGTCGGGTCGATCGGTCCGCGCCAGAGCCTCGTGCTCGACCTCGTGCACCGGTGATTCGCTGGGCCGTGCTCCTCGCGGCCCTCGCCGCCGGAGTCAGTCAGGCGCACGCCCAGCACGCCGCCGACCGGCCTGTGTTCCTCGACACGGACGGCGTGGTGCGGTGGCGCGACGACCGGCGCGAGGTCACGCTGTTCGGCGCGAACTACGTGCTTCCCACCGCGTCCGACTACCGCGCCGCGGGATACCTCCGGGCTGATCGCAAGAAAATGATCGACGAGGACATGGCGCAGTTTGCCCGCATGGGGTGGGACGGCCTGCGCCTCACGTTCTGGGGCGACTGGGAGGCGTCCGACTCGGCCGGCAACCTCATCGCCAACGACCATCTGGATCTGCTGGACTATCTCGTGGCCCGCGCGCGCGAGCGGGGCATTTACATGTTGTTCAGCCCCATCCAGCTGTATGGCGCGAACTGGCCCGACGCGCTCGACGACACGACCGATCCCGGGTTCGGTCGCCGCTTCGGCAAGGCGCGGATGGGCACCGATCCCGCCGCCATTGCCGCGCAGGTGAATTACCTGCGCCAGATTCTCAATCACGTGAATCGCTACACGGGGGTGGCGCTCAAGAACGAGCCCGCCATCCTGTTCATCGAGCTCGTGAACGAGCCGTGGCACCATCCTGAGGACCTCCCGGGCTCGATCAGGTACATCAACGCTCTCACCGACGCGGTGCGCGGCACCGTGTGCAGCACGCTCGTCTTCTACAACGTGAGTCAGGACTTCAGAATCGCTGAAGCGATCCGTCGGTCCAAGGCGCAGGGAGTGACATTCGGATGGTATCCGTCCGGCCTGAACTCCGGTCACGAGCTGGAAGGGAATGACCTGCGCGCGGTCGATGCGTACCCCGACATGCTGCGCCCGGAGCTGGCCCGGCTGCCACGCATCGTGTACGAGTTCGACTCGCCGGACCTGCGCACCGGCTTCATGTATCCGGCCATGGCGCGGACGTTTCGCGCCGTCGGCACGCAGTTCGTGGCGATGTTCGCCTACGACATGCTCGCGACCGCCTCACGCAACCTCGGCTGGCAGACGCATTACCTGAATCTGGTCTACACGCCGCGCAAGGCGATGAGCGCGATCATCGCCGCCGAGGCGACGCGCCGGTTGCCCCGGATGCGCTCGTATGGTTCGTATCCCGAGAACGCGCGGTTCGGCGACTTCCATGTCTCCTACGACGCGAACCTGGGAGAGCTGGTGGCGCGCGATGCGTTTCTGTACGCGGGGTCGACCACCGCGACGCCACCAGACCCGGCGTCGCTCGTCCGGATCGCTGGCTACGGATCGTCGTCCACCGTGACCTACGACGGAGAGGGGATCTATTTCCTCGACAAGGTGCGCGCCGGGGTGTGGCGGCTGGAGGTCTATCCCGACGCGGTGCCGGTCGCGGACCCGTTCGAGCCGCCCAATCCCGACAAGATCGTGACGCGCGCGATCAGCCGGGCCTGGCCCATGACGGTGTCGTTGCCGGACCTGGGCGCGACCTTCACGGTACAGCCGATCACCGCCGGTAATGCCACGCCCGGACGAGCGGTCGCGGGCCGATTCACCATCACCCCGGGCGTCTATGTCCTCAGTGCCGGGGGGCCGGTCGATGGTGCCACGCTGCCCACCCATGTCGGTGAGATCGGGTTCGCCGAGTATCACGCACCGCCGGTCGATTCACTGCTGCCCTCGATTCAATCGCTCGCCGCGCCCGAGTATCTCATGGGGCGCGACGCGGAGCTCGAGGTCCGGGTGGTCGATAGGACGGCCCCTGACTCGGTCGTGCTCTACGTTCGCCCCACGGCGGGCGGTGTCTATCGAGCAGTGCGCATGAGTCAGGCGCACGGCTACGGGTACTCCGCGCTGGTTCCAGCGGGCACGCTCCAGGAAGGCCCCCACGCATTCGTGGTCACCCTGTTTCGCAGCGACTCGAGCGTGACGTTCCCCGCGAGACTGCACCCGAAGCCGACCGACTGGGACTACTACGGCCAGGCATCCTGGACATTCGACGTGGTCGGTCCGCTGACGCCGTTGCGGCTGTTTACACCGCGCGTCGACGCCGGACATTTGGCGTTCACGCGCATCGGCGATGCAGGGCGCCGCGGGCTATTCCATGTGAGCGTGTCCGACGTCACCGGCCAGCCGGTCTTTCATTTCGAGCTGCCGGTGAACGCGAGCGGCTGGAGTCCGCCTGACTACACCGCGTCGCTCGTCATCAGAGACAGGATCAGGGCCCGGCACGAGACGATCGCCGGCGCGGGCGAGCTGCGCATGCGGCTGCGGGGGCTCGGAACCCGCCAGCTGCTCCACGTCACCCTCATGGAAGACGACGGCACCAGCTGGAGCGCTGCGGTGGCCGTGGATAACAGGTGGAGCGAGCGGTCGGTCGCACTCTCGGACTTCACAGTCGGGCGCGGTGTTCTCCTCCCCGAGGGATTCCCCGGCGAGTGGAACTACTGGGTCGGTCCTGCCGCGGGGCGGGGGAATGCCACCGATCGGCCACGGCTCGAGCGGATCGAGCGGCTGCAATTCTCGCTGCGGCGGGAAGACACCGCGACTGTCACGCCGGGCAGTTACGGCGTGGAAATCGAGTCTATCGACCTGGGCTTCGCTCGAGCGCCGTGACGATTGCGTATCCGTCAGGTCTCGGGCGTCGGGGTGATCCGCACCATGACCACGCCGTGCGCCGGCACGGTGGCACCGAACCGATTGGTGAACGCGCCGAGATCGCTGTGAGTCCACAGGTCGCGCACCCGAGCCGCCCCCTGAATGCCGAGCGCGTGCCACGAGGCGGTGACGACCGTCTGTAGCACCGAGCGGTTCAGCAGCACCACCGCGCGCGACCCGTCGGCCAGAGGCTTGGACCACACCTGCAGGTCCGGCGCCGGCTCCTGGACGAGCATGCCCTGTTTGCCGAGCGGGTCCTGATCCACCGCGATGACCTCCTTATTGAGCAGGATGTCGCGGGTCGCCGCCGGCATCGTGCGCACGTCGTTGCCGGCCATGAGCGGCGCGGCCATGAGGGCCCAGAGGCTGAAGTGGGCACGGTACTCGTCGTCGGTCATGCCGCCGTTGCCCACCTCGAGCATGTCGGGGTCGTTCCAATGGCCGGGCGCAGCGGCCAGGGCGTACTGGGTGGAGAGGTCGAGGATCCCGATCATGCTGGCCCAGCGATCGCCGATGTCACCGGTCGTGCGCCACAGATTGCCCGTCTGAGGACCCCACGCCCACGGCTGGTTCGAGCCCCACTCGCAGATCGAGAACACGATCGGGCGGCCCGCTTTGGCGAGGGCGTCGCGGAACTTGGCGTACTGCACCGGCCCATCGAGCCCCTCGGCGTGGCACCAGTCCTCCTTCACGTAGTCCACGCCCCACTCGGCGAACGTCCGGGCATCCAGCTCCTCGGAGCCGTACGTGCCCGGGCGACGCTGGCAGGTCAGCCGGCCCGCGTCGGTGTAGACGCCGAGCTTCAGCCCCTTGGCATGCACGTAGTCGGCGAGCGGCTTGATGCCGCCGGGAAACCGCACTGAGTCGGCGACGAGTCGGCCCGCGGCGTCGCGCGCTACCTGCCAGCAGTCGTCGATCACGACGTACTGATAGCCGGCGTCGCGCATGCCGCTCCTGGCCATCGCGTCGGCGGTCTCCTTGATGAGCTGCGCGCTCACGTCGCAGCCGAAGTGATTCCAGCTGTTCCAGCCCATGGGCGGCGTGCGGGCGAGGGCGTTGTCATTCGGCCTCGGGGCGGGGCCCCGGCGGGCGGCGAAGCCGAGACACAGTACGAGCAGAATCGCGTAGCGGGCGGACATGGCAGCTCCTTATGGACGGCGGGCGAGCCAGAGCATCGCGACCCCGAACACCAGCAGGGCCGCGCCCCAAACGAGGTCGATCGGGACACCGGTGGGCGTCATTCCGGGCGCGCCGCTGGTGGCGGCACCGTAGCCGGCGAGCAGCACTCCCAGCACCGTGAAGAACAGGCCGATTGGCCAGCGGACGTCGAGAGTCATGGCGAGTACTCCTCTCTCAAGCCGAGGCGGAAAGTCCCAGGCTAAAGCCTGGGCCCGATACCGCGCTGCGCTTAAGCGCAATGCCTCGCTGGGCCCATCCTTCAGGATGGGAAATCCCTACGTCGAGACCCCGGTGGCTCATCATTCGCTAGAAAAACACCACGTTGAGCACCAGGGCGCACACCAGCGCGACGAGCGCCAGCGTCACCGGTCGCTCGTACCAGGCGCCCCCCCCCTGATCGGCCGGGATGGGCGTGAGCCCGTACACCAGCCCGTGCAGCTGTTCGGCTGGCCGGGGCTGGGTGGCGAGCGACACGACGATCGTCACGACGAAGCACGCGACCCAGGCGACGATCGCGGTCCAGAACGTCTGCGCCAGCTCGCTGGGAAACGTCGTCAGCACGCCGAGGTACCCTCCCTTGATCCCGACGCGCGCGCCCGCCGGGAGCGACAGGCCGTGCTGCACGGCGGCCGCGAGGGTGCCGGTCACGAGCCCCACGAAGGCGCCGTGCCCCGTGGCGCGCTTCCAGAACATCCCCAGCGCGAACGTCGCGAACAGCGGCGCGTTGACGAACGCGAACACCAGCTGCAGAAAGTCCATGATGTTGTTGAACGACGCCGCCACGTACGCGGTCGCAATCGAGATCGCGACGCCGACCACCGTAGTCGCGCGCCCCATCGTGAGGTAGTGCGCGTCCGAGGCGCCCGGGTGCACGTAGCTCTGGTACAGGTCGTAGGTCCACACGGTGTTGAAGGCCGTGACGTTCCCCGCCATCCCCGACATGAACGAGGCGAGCAGCGCGGTAAGGCCGAGCCCGAGCATGCCGCTGGGGAAGAAGTGCAGCAGCAGCATCGGCGTCGCGAGGTCGTAGTCGAGGACGACGCGACCTGTCACGTCACGGAGGGGCTCGCAGGTGTGGGGATCGACCTTGGGTGGCACGATCCCGTACGGTGCCTCGGAGGTCGGTGGAGGGCGGTGGAGGGCGGTGGAGGTGGTGACGGCGGCAAGATCCCCCCGCCGCACGCCGCTCGTGGGGCTCACGATCAGCGCCAGCATCCCCGGCAGGATCACGAGAAACGGAAACACCATTTTGGGAAACGCGGCGATCAGCGGCGTGCGGCGTGCGGCGGTCATCGAGTTCGCCGCCATGGCCCGCTGGACCACCAGAAAATCGGTGCACCAGTATCCGAACGACAGCACGAACCCGAGCCCCATCACTAGCCCGAACCACTCGACGCCCACCGGATTGGTGGACGCGTGGCCCATATAGGCCCAGCTGTGCGTGTAGGCGCCTGGAGCGAAGCCGGCGGCCGTGGAATGCTCGGCGAGCCGCGCCACCAGCCCCGACCAGCCACCGACGGCGCGCAACCCCAGGAACACCAGCGGCGCGAAGCCGAGCACGATCAGGCAGAACTGCAGCACCTCGTTGTAAATGGCGCTCGTGAGCCCGCCCAAGAAGATGTACGCGAGCACGATCAACGCGGCCACGAAAATGCTCGTGTTGAAGCTCCACCCGAGCAGCAGATTCAGCAGCTTGCCCATGGCGTAGAGCGAGATGCCGGAGGAGAACACCGTCATAACGGCAAAGGAGACAGCGTTCAAGGCGCGTGTCTTCTCGTCGAAGCGCAGCTTCAAGTACTCTGGGACGGAGCGGGCGCGCGAACCGTAGTAGAACGGCATCATGAAAATGCCGATGAACACCATCGCGGGGATCGCGCCGATCCAGTAGAAGTGGCTCGTCGCGATGCCGTACTTCGCACCCGACGCGCCCATGCCGATCACTTCCTGCGCGCCCAGGTTTGCCGAGATGAATGCGAGTCCGGTCACCCACGCCGGGATCGCGCGGCCCGAGAGGAAGAAATCCTCGCTGGTGCGGATGGAGCGCCGCAGCGCCGCGCCGATGCCGAGCACGAACGCGAAGTACAGCAGCATCACCGCGTAGTCGACCCAGCCGAGTGTCGTCATGGCTTCACGGTCTTGAGCGTCAGCACCACGACGCGGTCGAGGTCGGCCGGCCCGCCCACGGTGGGGAGCGTGAGGGTCACGCCAGCGTCGGACTGTGTCACCCCCACGCGCTCGCCGCTGCCCAACATGCCGGCCCGTGCCACACGCGCGCTCAGCGGCGGCAGCGCGAGCTCGCGGTCGGGCCACGCGAGCACGTGGACGAACACCGTGTCGCCGCGTTGCGTGGTCGCACCCCAGTCACGCGGCGCTACCGGCCCGCCACGCGTGCCGTAAATCGAGCTGCCGAACTCTCCGAGCCAGCGTCCCACGTCGCGCAGCCGCTCGACGGCCTCCGGCTGGATCGTGCCGTCGGGACGCGGTCCGATGTTCAGCAGCAGGTTGGCGTCCGAGCCCGCGGCCCGCACGAGATAGCCGATCAGGTCGCGCGCCGACTTGAACGCGCGGTCAGTAATGTTGAAGCCCCAGGAGTGGTTCATCGTCAGGGACGTCTCCAGGGGCAGCGAGCCGATCGCCCTCGTGTTGAACCCGGCCGTGTTGGCGCCGGGCAGGTCCTGCTCGAAAGTCTGCACGTCTTCGCCGGGGAGCGGCGCTTGGTGGTGGTTGGGCACGATCAGCGCGGCCGGCTGCAGGCGATGGATCAGCGCGTACGTGTGCGGCAGCCGCCACTCGGCGTCGGGCTTGTCCCACATGCCGTCGAACCAAATGCCGCCGAGCGGGCCGTAGTTGGTGAGCAGCTCGGTCAACTGGCTGTCCATGAAATCCAGATACCGGCTCCAATCGCCGCTCTCGGGCCGGCCGGTCGCATGTCCGGTGCGGCCGCGGGGCCAGTAGTCGGGATGATGCCAGTCGAGCTGCGAGTAGTAGAAGAACAGCTTCAGCCCCTGCCGCCGGCACTCGTCCGCGAGCTCCTTCAGGGGATCGCGCCTGAACGGTGTCCAGTCCACGATGTTGTACGGCGTGGCATGCGTGGCGAACATGGAGAAGCCGTCGTGGTGGCGCGACGTGATGGTGATGTACTTCATTCCGGCGGCCTTCGCGAGCGCCACCCACTCCCGCGCGTCGAACTTCACGGGATGGAACGTCGATGCGAGCCATTCGTATGTCTCGACCGGGATCTCACGCTGTTGCATGACCCATTCGCCCTGGCCAAGCAGGCTGTACACGCCCCAGTGGATGAACATGCCGAACTTCGCGTCCCGAAACCATTGGCGTGCGGCGCGGCGCTCGGGGGAAATCGAATCCGTCGCCTGCGCGGCCACACTCCGCCGATAGGGCGACGCGACCACCGAGAGCGCCGTCAGCGCCAACACCGCTCGAGTGGTGAGCGTGATCAACGCCTTCATGGTATCCACTGAACCCCTCAGGTGAGCGTCAGGTTGGCTTCAGCACCAGCACGACCGTCGGGTCGAGCGGGTAGCGACCAAACCCCCTGCCATAGATCGCGAGGCCGCCGGGCTGCTCGGCGTCGACTTCGAGACGAATGACCATCGTCCCTTGGGCCGCGGCCCGCTCGAGCGCCTGGCGCGGAACCGCGGCGCGCAACAGCCAGCCGTATGAGCCTGCGTCTCGCAAGTGGCGATCCCGTTGCTGCGCGTGCCAGGACAAGATCCCGCGGTGGTCGGCGGGATCGTTCTCGAGCGCCTGGTGCCCGGCCACGATCCCGTTCACCCGTACCGTGACGGCGCTCGGGTACCGGTGCTCGTCGGTCATCGGATAGGCGTTGGGATTGAGGGATGGGTCGTGCGTACCCTGGCCGAGCATGTAGTCTCCGGCCATGCGGCCAGCGTCTTCCCGGTCCTTGGCGAAGAGCTGTTTCGCGGACACTTCGGCGATGAACGCCGCACTGTCCAGGTCGGTCGGGCGCAGGCCGGTCGGCCAGGGGACGCGGTATTCGAAGAATCCCGAGCCGGCGCCATTCACCTTCAGCCCGTCCATCACGTTCCACTGCTTGAGCGACCAGGACGCCGAGTCGAACCGCGCGGGATCGATGCGCAGCAGCTTGGCGCGCCGGCCGTCGGCCAGGCGGACCTCTGCCGGTGGCTCACCCTCCACCACGAACGTACAGAAGTTGTGTTGCAAGACTGTCCCGGCCGCCGTCTCGAGCCGCACCGCCACCACGACCACGGCGGGGTGGTCGGGCATCGGGACCCGCAGCGGCTCGAGTGGTCCCGTCATCCACGGATGGTAGGGCAGGCGGCGCGTAGTCTCGAAGTACTGCTGCTGTTCGCCAAGGGTATTCCAGCCGTACGCCTGCGCGTGCAGGGTGAGGCTGTCGCCCACGGTGCTGCCAGGTGACAGGAACGATGCGTACAACGGCACCTGCACTTCGGCACCGGCCGTTACGCTCTGGCTCAGCGAGTCGCCGACCACGACATACAGCGGCGCCTGGAGGTCGCGCAGCGACATTCCTTCCACCAGCTCCCCCAGTCCCGTCTCTTTGGGCGAGCGGTCGAAGCGCCAGTAGCCGTTCCATTCGTTGATCACGTCATGCAGCTCGGTGTAGAGCCAGCCGGCGATGCGCGGGTGGCGCCGGAACGCGTTCACGGCGCGATGGTAGTCCCAGCTCCAGTCGACGTCGCCCGTGCTCCCCTGGTAGCCCCAAACGTTGCCGAACTCGCTGTTGATCGTCGGCTGGCTGTCCTGCCGGTAACCTGGCTCGAAGTTCCAGGTCGAGCCGGGATATGTGCTATCGCTCACCAGTTGGTCGTGTTGCTCCCACGCCCACCCGGGCAGATACGTGTGCCACGAGTTGATGTCGGTCTCGGTGTGCCCGCGGCCGCAACAGGGTGAGTTGTCCTCCACGAGGCGAGTGGGGTCGCGGGCCTTCGTCTCGCGGTACACAGACGCGACCCACTTCTGAGTCTCCGGCCGATAGACCTCTCGCCGGCCGTCTTTGGTAAGCAGTCCCCACGTCTCGTTGAACAACACCCAGGCAAAGATGGCCGGATGATCGTAGTCGCGTTCGATCATGGCATGCAGCGTGGTGACGGCCTCGCGTCGCATCGCGGAATCGGGCTCTCCCCAGGAGTTCGGCAAGTCGGCCATGATCAACAGCCCGAGGCGATCGGCCCAGTAGAGCTTTCTGGGCGCTTCGACCTTCACGTGCTCTCGCAGCCCGTTCAGCCCGATGCTCTTGGCGCGTAAGATCTCCGCCCGCATGAAAGAGTCGCTGGGGAACGTGTAGAACCCCTGTGGGTGGAACGCCTGATCGAGCGCGAGCTGGAGGTACAGCGGCCGGTCGTTCAGGGCGACATAGCGGTAGTTGCTGCCCGGCAGGATCCCGACCGAGATCTAGCGCATCCCGAAGTAGCTGTGCACGCGATCGTCGCCCACGCGCGCCTCCACCTCGTACAGGAACGGGTCGTCGAGGGACCAGAGGTGCATGTCCGAGATCGAGACCGTGAGCGCGACGCTGTCCGCGCCCCTGGGAATGCGCGCGCTGGCGGTGGGGACGGCGGCGTTCTGGACGTGCAGGGTTAGGGTGAGATCTCGCGGAGCTTTTTCGAGGAGCTTGGCCGCGACCACTACACGGTGGCGGTCGATGTCGGGTGAGAAGTGCAGCACGCGCAGCGGTACGGAGCCACGCGCCTCGAGATACGGTGTCTGCCAGATGCCGCGGGCGTCGCCGTAGCCTTGTTTGCCGGTCAGCTGAAACGCGCGCGGTGCGTCGTCGATGCGGAGCACCAGCAGGTGGCGCCGCGTCGTCTTGAGATAGCGGGTCAGCTCAAATTCGAACGGGACATATCCGCCGTCGTGGCTGCCGAGCTCGTTGCCGTCGAGCCACGCGGTGGTGCGCCAGTCGGCGGCGCCGATCACGAGGAACACCCGTCGTCCGCCCCGCGTCCTCCCCCAGTCGGCCGGCACGTCGATCGTGCGGGCGTACCAGCCGATGGCGGCGCTGTCGGGGACGCCGGACAGCGGGCTCCCCCACGGGAATGGCACGACGATGGACCGCGGCTGCGGCAGCCCATGCGCGAACCAGCGCTGGGTCACACCTGAGTCGCCGCGGTCGAATTGAAACTGCCACGCGCCGTTGAGGTTTTGCCAC
>CBFHAJ010000077.1:0-16940 GCA_965653495.1 uncultured bacterium
GCGCTCCCGCGTCCAACGGGCGAACTTCGAGCCACACCCGGCATGCCACGCGCGCTCGCTCTCCGATTGCTCGGCGGAATGGTGCTGCTCGCCTG
Source organism: uncultured bacterium (assembly GCA_965653495.1). GTDB lineage: Bacteria > Gemmatimonadota > Gemmatimonadetes > Gemmatimonadales > GWC2-71-9 > AG41. Next base: position 96 of record CBFHAJ010000077.1, read on the forward strand.
CGGGACGGAGTCCTCGTCCGTCGCGCGCGCGCCGTTCGGGACTGCCCCAGGAGGAGACACCGTCAGCGTGTACACCCTCAAGAACGCCCACGGGATGGAGCTCCGGGTTCTCGACTATGGCGGGATCATCCTCTCGCTCACCGTGCCGGACAGGAGCGGCCGGTCCGCTGATGTCGTGCTGGGGTTCGACTCCCTGGCCGACTACGTACGGGCGTCGCCGTACTTCGGCGCGATCATCGGCCGCTATGGCAACCGCGTCGCCCACGGCCGGTTCACGCTGGACGGGCGCACGTACACGCTCGCCCGCAACAACGGCCCGAATCATCTGCACGGCGGCGTGAAAGGCTTCGACAAGGTGGTGTGGGATGTGTCACCCTTCAAGAGGCCGGACTCGACCGGCCTGACGTTTCATTACACGAGCCCCGACGGCGAAGAGGGATACCCCGGCACACTGCGGGCCACGGTCACCTACACGCTGACGGAGGCGAACGAGCTGATCTTCGACTATCAGGCCACCACCGATCACGCGACGCCGGTCAACCTCACCCAGCACAGCTACTTCAACCTGACGGGGGACGGCCCGGGGAAAGGCGACATCCTGGGCCACGTCGTCACGATCAACGCCGATCGCTTCACGCCGGTCGACTCCACGCTGATCCCCACCGGCGAACTCCGCAGCGTGCAGGGAACGCCGTTCGACTTCCGGATGCCCACGGCCATTGGCGCGCGCATCGCGCAAGCTGACCAGCAGCTGCGCTACGGCGGCGGATACGATCACAACTTCGTGCTGAACCGGACAGGGGGGGCGGGGGGCGCGATCTCACATTCGCCGCCCGCGTGTACGAGCCGACGAGCGGCCGTGTGCTGGAGATCTCTACTACAGAGCCGGGGATGCAGTTCTACTCGGGCAACTTCCTCGACGGCACGCTGCATGGCAAACGTGGCGTCGTCTACGGGCATCGCTCCGGCTTCGCCATGGAGACGCAGCACTTCCCCGATTCCCCGAACCACCCGCTGTTCCCCTCGACGATTCTCCTGCCGGGCGCCGAGTACCACTCCCGCACCGTGCTGCGGTTCGCGACGCGCTGAGCGTTGGTGCGAGGCCGCGACAATGCAGCGGCCCGCGCTATAGCTCGGACGCAACGTCAGGACAACCGGCGCGTCCTCAACTAGCGCCGCGACGGTTCTGCGCCGGCCGTTTCGTCCCGGCGTCAAACTTGAACAGCACCCTGCCGACTCGTTGTGCCCTTTGTGCCGTCCAGGGGGAACGACGCGATGCAGGCCGCCGTCTCGACTACCGCTCGAGTCAGCGCGCGCCATTCAATACTGGTGCGCGCCGTAGTGTCGCGCGCCCGACATACCGCTCCCCCGGACGCCTCTCCCGCAGTGCCCGCCGTCTCCCACCGACCGGAGAACCGTCCTATGCGTCGCTTCCTCACGTCCGTCTCGCTCCTCGTCCTGTCGACCGCTCCGGGATTGCTCCGGGCCCAGGGGGGCGGCTCGTTCGCCGGCACCGTCACCGACGCGACGAGCGCGACACCGCTCGCCGGGGTCACACTATCGGTGGTCGGGACGCAGCTCAGCGCCGCCACCGGGCCGGACGGGAAGTACACCATCGCCGCGGTGCCGGCCGGCAGCCACCAGCTGCGCGTGCGGCGGCTGGGCTATGCCGCAACGGACGTCGCCGTCGTCGTCGGGGATGGCCAGCAGGCGATCGCCGACGTGCGGCTGCAAGCGAGCGCCATCCAGCTGGAAACCGTCGTGGCCGTCGGCTACGGCGAGCAGCGCAAGGCCACGCTGACGGGCGCCGTGAGCGCCGTGGCGGGCGACGAGCTGAAGACGGTTCCGACTGTGAACCTGTCGAACACAGTCGCGGGCAGGCTGCCCGGGGTGGTGACCGTGAACCGCAGCGGCGAGCCCGGCTATGATGGGGCGACCATCCGGATCCGCGGCGATCACACGCTCAACGACAACAGCGCGCTGATCGTGATCGACGGCGTGCCCGATCGCGTGGGCGGCCTGGAGCGGCTGAGCCCCGACGACATCGAGAGCATGAGCGTGCTGAAGGACGCCTCCGCGGCGATCTACGGCTCACGTGCCGCCAACGGCGTGATTCTCATAACCACGAAGCGGGGCAGCACCAGCAAGCCGGAGCTGACGGCGAGCTTCAACATGGGCGTCAACCAGCCGACCCGGCTTCCCCAGATGGCCGACGCGGCGACGTACATGACGATGCTGGACGAGATCGACACGTATCGCAACCAGACGCCACGCTACTCAGCAGATCTGATCCAGAAGTACCGCGCCGGTGCCGACCCGTGGATGTATCCCAACACCGACTGGTTCGCGGCGGTGATCAAGCCGACGTCGTTCCAGAACGTGGAGCACGTGGCGCTGCGGGGCAGCGCCGAGCGGATCGGGTACTACCTGTCGCTGGGCCGTCAGACCGAGGACGGCTACTACCGTAACAGCGGAACCCGCTACAACCAGTACAACTTCCGCAGCAACATCGACGGCCAGGTGTCGAGCCGGCTGAAGCTGCGGTTCGACGTCACGGGCCGGTTCGAGGACCGCAACTTTCCCATCCGCAGCGCCGGGTCGATTTTCCGGGAGCTGATGCGCGGCAAGCCCAACCTCCCGGCGTACTGGCCGAACGGGCTGCCCGGGCCCGACATCGAGTATGGCGACAATCCCGTCGTGATCGCCACGCCGGCGACAGGCTACAACCGCGACCAGCGCTACTACCTGCAGGGCAATCTGGGCGGCGACTTCGTGGTGCCCGGCATCACCGGCCTGACGCTCCGGGCCAACGCGGCCTACGACTACGGCACCCGCACCCAGAAGGCCTGGGCCACGCCGTGGACCCTGTACACGTGGGACTATCAGACGCGCGACGCGAACGGCCAGCCGGTGCTGCAGCCTGCCCAGCGGGGATTCAGTACGCCCCAGCTCAACGAGGGGGATCTGCGGTCCACGGGCATCCTGCTGAACCTGATCGCGGAGTATCGCCACGAGTTCGGGCCGCACCGGATCAGCATCCTGGGCGGCGTCGAGCGGCAAACGGAAGACAGCTCGAGCCTCACGGGGTTCCGCAATTACTTCGTCTCGGATCAGGTCGACGAGCTGTTCGCCGGCGGCGATCTCGGCAAGACCAGCAGCGGCACCGCGTGGGTGGCCGCGCGACAGAATTACTTCAGCCGCTTCAATTACGCCTTCAAAGATAAGTACCTCCTGGAGCTCGTCGGCCGCCTGGACGGCTCGTACATCTTTCCCCCCAGCAAGCGCTTCGGATTCTTCCCCGCGGTGTCGGCGGGATGGCGCATCTCGGAAGAGCCGTTCTTCCGTGACCACGTGTCGCTGTTCGACGATCTCAAGCTGCGCGCCTCGTGGGGGAAGACGGGGAACGACCGGATCAACGAATGGCAGTATCTCGCCACGTACGGGTTCGGCAGCGGCTACGTCTTCGGTGTCAACACCGAAGTGAAGAGCATCTTCCAGACGCGCACCCCCAATCCGAACGTCACCTGGGAGGTCGCGAAGCAACTCAACCTGGGCCTCGACGCCACGCTGCTCCAGAGCCGCATGTCCGTGGTGTTCGACTACTTCACGGAGCGGCGCAGCAGCATTCTGTGGTACCGCAACGCCTCCGTGCCTCTGACGGCCGGGATTCCGTTGCCACGCGAGAACATCGGCGAGGTCGCGAACCGCGGCTACGACGGCTCCGTCGTCTGGCGCGAGCAGTTGTCGGGCGACGTCTCCTACGACGTGACCTTCAACTTCGGCCACGCCCGCAACCACATCATCTACTGGGATGAGCCGCCGGGGCTCCCGCCCTGGCAGCGCTCCACCGGCATGCCGATGTGCGTATCGGTGTCGTCCTGCCCGTCGTCAGACGGCCTGCTGTACCATGCAATCGGGATCTTCAAGGACTCCGCGGCGGTGGCCGCGTATCCTCACTGGCCCGGCGCCCGGCCCGGAGACGTCATCTTCGAGGACGTCAATCGCGACGGCAAGATCGACGCGCTCGATAGGATCCGCACCGACAAGACCGGCGACCCGGCCTATACCCTCGGCCTGCGGCTCGGCGCCCAGGTGAAGCGCTTCGACGTCGCCGTGCTCTTCCAGGGCGCGCTCGATGCGGTGCAGTACTTCATCACCGAATCGGGTGACATCGGCAACTACACGGAAGACTTCGCCGCCAACCGTTGGACGCCACAAAACCCCAACGCCACCGGCCCGCGGGCCTTCAATCGCCAGGACGAATACTGGGTGTCGAACCCGAACACCTACTTCCTGCGCGACGCGAGCTACATGCGGCTCAAGTCCGTCGAGGTCGGATACCACCTGCCGGCGCCGATGGCGGCCCGCATGGGCGTGCGCGACGTCCGTGCCTACGCCAGTGGCTACAATCTGCTGCTGCTCGACCAGTTCAAGGTCGTCGATCCCGAGACACGCGATTCCAACGGCCAGTACTACCCCCAGCAACGCGTGTTCAATGTCGGCGCGTCCGTCACGTTCTAGCGGAGATCACCTGCCATGAGATTCCAATGCCGCGTCATCGCAGCCCTGCTGGTGCTCTTCGGAGCGAGCGCCTGCAACAACGTGCTGGACGTGGGCCCGAAGGATCAGTTCCCGGAGCAGGCGGTCTTCACCGACCCGAACCTGGCCCAGGCGTTCCTGAACGACGCCTACCGGGGCATGGGGCACGGGCTGTACGAGATCATGCTGGCGTCGCTCGCCGACGAGACCCACTTCATCCACGGGTACGGCACCGACAAGATCGTGCAGGCGGTGATCACGCCCAGCGACCGGGGGGCCCTGGACGACGGGCGCTTCGCGCACTTCAACTGGGGTCCGGCCTACTCGCGCATCCGGCAGGCCAACATCTTCCTGAGCAACATCGATCAGGCCACGTTCGACCCCGCCTGGAAGCAGCGCATGAAGGGCGAAGCGTTTTTTCTGCGCGCCTACTTCTACCACAACCTCATGCGCATGTACGGGGGCGTGCCCCTCGTCACCAAAGTGTACGGCCTGAACGAGGACTACAGCGTCGCGCGCAACAGCTTTGCCGAGACCGTCGCCTTCATCGCCGCGGACGCCGACTCCGCGGCCGCGCTGCTCCCGCTGTCGTACTCGGGCGCGGACGTCGGCCGGGCGACGAAGGGAGCCGCGCTCGCGCTCAAGGCCCGCGTGCTGTTGTACGCCGCGAGCGATCTCTACAACGCGAACCCGAGCGGCCAGGCCGAGAACGGCTACACCACCCCGCAGGACCGCACGGCCCTATGGCGGGCGGCCAAGAACGCCGCCCAGGACGTGATGAACCTGGGGATCTACAGCCTGTACCGCCCCACGCCGGCCAGCGCGCAGGAAGCCTCGCAGAACTACGCCGACCTGTTCCTTCAGAAAGTGAGCGACGAAGCGATCATGAGCCGGTTCTTCCTGTCGACGCGCGACGACGGGTACAATCCCGGTCTGCACGACGGCCCCAACGGCTTTCACACCTGGGGTGGGAACACGCCGATCCAGAATCTGATCGACGACTACCGGATGGCCGACGGCTCGGCGTTCGACTGGAACAACCCGGTGGAGGCTGCCGCTCCGTACGCGAACCGCGATCCCCGCTTCTACGGCACGATCGCGTACGACGGAGCGCGCTGGCGGGCGCGTCCCGACGACGTCAAGAACCTCGACCCGGTCGGCGTCATTCAGACGTTCCGCGCGCTCACCCTCCCCAACGCGAGCGTCGTCGCCGGCCTCGACACCCGGGACAGTCCGGTCGAGAACTGGAACGGAGCCTACTCCGGCTACTACCTGAGGAAGTACATCGATCCGTCGATCAACGCGCAGTTCCTCAAGGAAGAGGTGCCGTGGATCTTCTTCCGGTATGCCGAGGTGCTGCTGAACTACGCCGAAGCCTCGATCGAGCTGAACGAGATTCCCGACGCGCTCACCGCTTTGAACCAGATCCGCCGCCGGGCCGGCATGCCGGATTTGACCGCCGGTCCGAACCTGCGCGACGAGTACCGCAACGAGCGGCGGGTCGAGATGGCGTTCGAGGAGCAGCGGTTCTTCGATGTGCGCCGCTGGATGATCGCGCCCCAGGCGCTGAGTCGGGACGCGGTCGGCATCAACATCTATGCTCAGGGTGCCAGCCCCACGGATCGCAGTACCTGGACCAATGTGCAGTACGAAACGCACAGCATCCAGCAACGGGCATGGCTCGACCGGATGTATTTCATGCCGATTCCCCTGAGTGAGCTGAACCGCAACGCCCGGCTCAAGCAGAACCCGGGGTACTGACGGACACGAACGCCAAAGCGGAGGCATCACCATGACGATACGAGCGAGCGGCCTGGCGGCAGCACTGGCGGTCGTGATGGCCGGCGGGCTGGCCGCCCAGCGCGTCGGAACGATCGAGATCGGCGCGTTCGCGCGCGTGACGGAGTTCGACCGCAGCCTCGGCCTGGACCAGGCGATGGCCGTGGGCGGCCGGGCCACGGTGTTTTTGCGGCCCGGCCTCGCGTTCGAGGTGGACGTGTCGCACACCGCGGCCGATCACAGCACGGGTGGCGGCTCCGTGAGCTACACGCCGGTGCACGCGCGGCTCGTGGGCGTGCTCCCGGTGGGGGCGAGGAGCGAGGTACTGGTGGGCGGCGGGTACGTGCGCAACTCCTACGGCGGCCCGCTCGGCGCGAGCGACGGCGGCGTGTCGGGGGTGCTGGGGTTGAGCCGGCGCCTGACCGATCGGATCGCGGTGCGGGCGGGGTTCGACGCCGATGTGATGTTCCACACAGCCGCCGGCGGACCGTTCAACTTCTACACCGGCAACTGGGGACTGCAGCTGGGCGCGAGCGCGCGGCTGTAGCACGTGCGTTGACGCCGGGCCCGGGGCACGCCATCAATAGGGCAGCGTGCCCCACCTCCGCTCCGTCAGCCTGAAGCAGCCGGCGCCCCCCCTCCCCCCCGGCGAGGCGCCGTTTCCGTTCTCGGTGCCGGCCATCCGCACGCTCCCGGCGCTCGACCTCTCGGCGCGCGTGACGTTCTTCGTGGGAGAAAACGGCTCGGGCAAGTCGACGCTGCTCGAAGGGATCGCCGCGGCGGCGAGCCTGCCCACGGTCGGGTCCGCCGAAGTCGGACGGGACGGGACGCTGGCCGCCCAGCGGCAGCTCGCGGGCGCGCTGCGCCTCGCCTGGAACAAGCGTACCCATCGCGGCTTCTTCCTGCGCGCCGAGGACTTTTTCGGGTTTCAGCGCCGGCTCGCGGGCGAGCGCCGGGAGTTCGAGCAGCGGCTCACCGAGCTGGACGAGGAGTACCGCGACCGGTCCGCCTACGCCAAAGGGCTCGCGTCCGGTCCCGTGCGGGCGTCGCTCGCTGACATGGAGCACCGCTACGGGAAGGACCCGGACGCCCGCTCGCACGGGCAGGCGTTCCTCAATCTGTTCCAGGGGCGCTTCGTGCCCGGTGGGCTGTACCTGCTGGACGAGCCCGAGGCGCCGCTCTCACCCCAGAATCAGCTGGGGCTGCTCGCGATCCTGCTCGACATGATCGAGCAGGACGCGCAGTTCGTGATCGCGACCCACTCGCCGGTGCTGCTCGCGTTTCCGGGCGCGACCATCTACAACTTCGATCGGGTCCCGATCGAGGCGGTGGCGTATGCCGACCTCGATCACGTGACCCTGACGCGTGCGTTCCTCAACGATCCCGAGACGTTTCTGCGGCGGCTAGGGGCTCGGGGCTAGTCAACAAACGCCCACAGCAGCTCCCGGCTGGGCGCGTCGAGGCCCGCCGGATCGGCGATGTGATACAGGTCCCCCGCCACGTCGCGGATCAGCAAGCCGCCGTGGGGGAGTGCGCGCGGCCAGGCGTCGAGGCGCGTCTGGAACGTGCGGGTCCCCTGGCGCGTCTCCACCCGCCAGTGTCGCACCTCCACTTCTTCTTCGATCGCGACCAGGCGCGTGATGCCGAACACGAAGCCGGCGGCGACCAGCGCCTCCTCGAGCACGCTCCGCGACGCTGCATCGAGCTCCCCCGGGTCATGGACCAGCGCGAACTCCCGGTCGTCGTCATCGCGCAGCGACACTAGCCGGCCGGGCGCCGTCCAGGGAAAACAGCGCCGCACCCACACGGGGCGCTCCAGCTCGCCCCGTGCGGCCCAGAGGCGGCCGTCCGCCCGGCGCGCGAGAGTCAACTCGTTTCCGACCATGATCGTCGCCATCGCTCCTCCTATTGCAGCTGCACTTGGAGTTCGTACAAGCGGCGATACTTCCCGCCCGCCTGCTCCATCAGCTCGGCATGGGTGCCGCTCTCCACCAGGCGCCCGTCGTCGATCACGAACAGGCGCGACGCCCGTCGCAACGTCGAGAGCCGGTGCGCGATCGCGAAGACCGTGCGGCCCGCGATGAGGCGCTCGAGCGCCTCCTGGATCTCCCGCTCGGTCTCCGTGTCCACGCTCGACGTCGCCTCGTCGAGGATCAGGATACGCGGGTCGTGCAGGATTGCCCGCGCGATCGACACGCGCTGACGCTCGCCGCCCGACAACGTGTGTCCCCGCTCGCCCACCACCGTGTCATAGCCGTGCTGCAGCTTGCAGATGAAGTCGTGGGCGTTGGCGGCCTGCGCTGCCGCCACGGCCTGATCGAGCGACGCCGCCGGCAGCCCGTACCGGATGTTCTCGAGCACGGTCCCGTGGAACAGATAGGGATCCTGCAGCACCATCCCGATCTGGCGGCGGTAGTGTCCCGTCTCGAGCCGCCGCACGTCCACGCCGTCGATTGCGATCCTGCCGCCGGTGACGTCGTAGAAGCGCGCGATCAGGTTCACGATCGTCGTCTTGCCGCCGCCTGACGGCCCGACCAGGCCGATCAGCTCACCCGGTGCCACGTCGAAGCTCACACCGCGCAGCACTTGGCGCACCCCGTCGTACGCAAACGTCACGTTCTCGAAGGTTACGCGTCCGCGTACGGGCTCGAGCCGCACCGGGTGCGGGGCATCGATCACCTCGGGCTCGGTGTCGAGCACCTCGAACACGCGGTGCGCCGACGTCGTGGCCCGGTTCATGGTGCGGGCCATCTGGCCGATCACCTCGATGGGCCCGACGAACATCGTGGTGTAGAGCAGGAACGAGATGAACGTTCCCGTCGACAGCGCCGGGGCACCGCCCAGCAGGCGCGGCACGGCCAGCACCCACACACCCAGCGTCGTGGCGTGCACCGCGAGCATCAGCAGCGGCCAGAACGTGGTCCACGACGCGTGCAGCCGGTTGATCTCGTCGGTCGCGTCATCGTTGTGTCCCGCGAAGCGCGCCACCTCGCGCTCCTCCTGGTTGAACGCCTTCACGACCCGGATGCCCGGCATCGTGTCCGAGAGCACGTCCGTGAGTCGCGACCACTTGCGCCACACGCGCAGGAACCGCCGGTTCAGCGCTTCGCCGTGGCGGTAGATCCCCCAGCAGAACAGCGGCACCGGAATGGTCATGACCAGCCCCAGCCGCCAGTCGAGCGACAGCAGCACGGCGCCCAGGCCGGCGAGCATCACCAGCGAGAGCGACACGTCCACCACGCCGAACGCGAGGAACTCCCACAGCCGGTCGGTGTCGGCCGACACGCGCGTGATGAGACTGCCCGTGCGTTTGCGCGAGAAGAACGCCAGGCTGAGGCGTTGCAGGTGCTCGTACAGCTCGGCACGCAGGTCGCGGGCGACCCACTCACCCAGCACCGCCATCAGCCGCAACCGGGCTACCGCCGCGCCCTGGCGGATCAGGAACACGAGGGCCATCGCGCCCACCGCGAGCCAGGCGATGGCGCCGGCGCGGCCGATTTCGAGCCGCCCCTCCTGCGCCGGCCGGACCACGCGGTCGATCAGGTACCCCGCGAGGTACGGTGGCACGAGGCTCACGAGCGTGATGAGCGTGGCGGCCGCCATGCCGAGCGTCAGCTCGCGCCGGTACGGCGCGAGATAGCCGAGCAGGCGACGGATCACCGCGACGCGACGTCCGGCCACGAGGGCCTGAGCGTCGCGAATCGGCCGCGCCACGCTCGCCGCGTATGCCGCATCCGGATCGGGCGGAGCCACCCGGCGTCCCGCGATCGCTTCCTCCAGCACGAACTTCAGGTTCTCGAAGGCGTGCCGCTGGCGATGGCTGTAGCGCAGCAGGGCGAGCGGTGGCTCGCCCGGCTGGCCCAGGATCGTGAGCGTGTTGGCCGAGAGGCCCGGGGCTTCCCGCACGGCCTGGATGCGCGCCCGCGCCACGGTCGTGATCTCCCACGCGTCGTCGTCGGTGCGGCCATTGAGTGGCTGGGCGACCGCGATCTGCTCGGGGCCGAGCGCGACCCAGACCTGCGTCAACCGCAGGGCGTGGTCCAAGTCGGCGAGCGCGTACAGCTGCACCGGCGCGCCGTGCCAGGTGTTCTCGATTCGGCGGCGCAGCGCGCCCGGCAGCCGGGCGGGCTGGTCGGTGTAGCGGGCTACGATCTCGGCGTCGAGATCGTGGAGGAGCTGGGTGTTGTGAGCGTCGGTATGCATGCACGTGATCCGTGTTCGTGTGTCCGCCAACAGCAACGGCCTTCCGAGGTCTCGAGTGGGAGCGCCCCGGAAGGCCGGATCACGGCAGTGAATCCTAGACTTCTAGGGGGCTCGTCGGCGCCGCACCGCGGCGTCCGGGGACGCAATACGCCCGTCGTGGGGCGTCAGTGAGGTGTGAGTGAAACGGATCATGCGTCCTCGGCGTGCGGGTGTGTCACTGCTGCTGATCGAAGCTTACCGAGTGGTACCGGGGATGGGCAAGGGCATCTCCCGCACCGCCCGCCCCGCGGCGCGGATGTTCGCCAGCTTCATCTCCGAGTATTTCCGCGACAGCAGGACGCCATGGGCGCCGCCCTGGAACGCCGCCCGCACCGCCCGATACACGTCGTCCGGCTGCGTTCTCTTCTCGTCGGCCCCGGTCGGGATGTCTACGTCGATGCCGGGCCAGATCTTGAGCCGCGGTCCGGCGCCCGCCACCGCGCGCTGCGTCTCACGCAGCACGTAGTCGCCAGGGAGCCCGCTTGCGGCGATCTGGGCCAGTGCCTCGCCTTGGTACTGCTGGACACCGTAGGTGAAATCGAGTGTCTGCTGTGGCGTCAGGTCCGCGAACAGCGTCGCGTGAACGTTCCGCACGTACTGGGCGAGCCGCGGCCCCCCACAGTTGTTGTACATCACCACCTTCAGGAAGTCAGAGTATTTCGCGAACTCGGCGTAGTCCTGCTCCGCCCGGTAGAGGGGGGAGAACGAATTGTTGTGCCAGATGTGCCAGCCGACGCCCTTGGCGGGCGCGACGCTCTTGGCGAGCCGATACAGGTCCCGGTAAGTGTCGGCGAGGCCTTCGTTCCATAGCCGTTCCCACGCCAGCAGCTCGGGATACGTGACCAGGAGCCGCCAGAACGTCACGAACGCCCCGTCGGCGGGTCGCTGTCCGGCGCGCAGCGCCGTGGCCCAGCGCTCGAGCGCGAGAAAGCCCTCGCGCGCGCGCTCGATGTTGATCCCTTGCTGGCGCGCGGCGGCGAGGCAGTACTGGCAGAAGCAGGCGATGACCCCGCCCGCACCGGAGCCGCCGTGGTTCGCGCCGATGGCGTTGTCGAGCGGACCCTGGCGCTCGCTGCCCCACATCAGACCGTCCACGTCGTAGGAGCGCAGGTAGTCCTCCGCCAGGCCAAGCCAGAAGTTTCGCGCGTTGGGGTTGCGATGGCAGCTGCGTCCGGTCGGTTTGCCGTGAACGTCGATCTCCTCGGCCTGATCGAACCCGGGAATGTCGCGCCGGAACACGTCCTCGAACCAGCAAATGACGCTCATGCGCCGGCGCCGGGCCGCCGGCAGCACAGCCGCGATCGCGTCGTAGCCCGGATGATCGGGCGCCTTCTCGGGTGTGATGCTGGTCTGCCGGTAGTATTGCGGATGCGGCGTTGCGAAGTTGCCGCCACGGAAGTCGTCGTCGTACTCCTGCTTGCCGTGGTCGGGCAAGGGCTGGCCCCGCAGCTGGCGACCGCCGATGCCGCGACCGTAGGTGAACGTGGCGAGAAACACCGTGTTCACGGCCGCCATCTCCTGCAATCCGTCGAGCACCTGGTCGACGCCTTCGTCGGCGAACGACACGGCGCCGACCTGAATGCCGATCATGGGCGGCTGCGCGGCCGCGGCCCGATCGACGAACGCGGCGGCACCTGTGATGAGTGCTGATGTTTCCAGGAAGCGGCGACGATCCATGATCCCAGCCCCTAGACCTTGTACGTCTCCTTCGCGAGGTCGTACGCCAGTGCCCGGGCCATCCGCCGGGCGTCTGCGACGTCGATGACGTGACGCGCCACGAGGCCGGCCAGAAAGTTGGCGTCGCTGCGGCGCGCGAGATCGTGCCGGGCCGGAATGGAGCAGAAGGCCCGCGTGTCGTCGTTGAATCCCGCCGTCTTGTAGATGCCGGCCGTCTCGGTGGTGCGCTCGCGGAACCGCCGCATGCCCTCGAGCGAGTCGTGGAACCACCAGGGGGCGCCGAGACGCACGGCGGGGTAGTGGCCGGCGAGCGGCGCCAACTCGCGGCTGTAGGTGGACTCATCCAGCGTGAACAGCACGAGCGTGAACCGGGGATCGTTGCCGTACGCATTCACGAGCGCGCGCAGGTTGCGCGTGAACTCGGCGGCGATGGGGATGTCGCCGCCGCGATCGGGACCGAACCGCTCGTACACCAGCCGGTTGTGGTCGCGCAGCGCGCCGACGTGCAGCTGCATGACCAGGCCGTCCTGCAGCGAGAGCCGCGCCATTTCCATCAGGAGATGGCCGGTGAAACGGCGCTCGTCGGCGGCGGTCACCTCGCCCTGGCGCGCCCGCTGAAACAGCTCTTCCGACTCCTCACCGGGGAGCCAGGTGGTGTAGGGCTCGAGCACGCCGTGGTCGGTGGCCGTGGCGCCCATGCTCTTGAAGTAGGTGCGGCGATCTTCCAGCGCGCGCACGAATTCCGCATAGTCGATGAGCGGCGCGCCGTGCTCGCGGCCCAGCGCGTCCAGCTCCGCGTTCCAGCGCGGAGCCCCGATCCGGAACACCGCGTCGGGACGGAAGCAGGGGATCACCCTGCCGGGCCAGCCGGATTCCCGGATAGCCCGGTGGTGATCGAGCGGATCGCTCGCTGCGTCGGTGGTGGCGAGGACTTCGATCCCGAACCGCTCGAACAGCGCGCGCGGCCGGAACTCCGGCGCCGCGAGCTTCTCGCGGATTTCGTCGTACGTGCGCGCCGCCGTCTCGGGCGCGAGCCGGTCTCGGATCCCGAACACCTCGTGCAGCTCGTAGTCGAGCCACGCCCCCGTCGGCGTGCCGCGGAACAGATAGTAATGCTCCGCGAACCGCTGCCACACCTTGCAGGGGTCGGCTTCCACAGCGGCTCCGTCGCGACGCGGTACGCCGAGTGCTTCCAGGGGCACGCCGCGCGCGTACAGCATGCGGAGGATGTAATGATCCGGCTGGACTATCAGCGCGGCCGGCTCCGCGAACGGCTCGTTGGTCGCGAGCGTGCGCGGGTCCACGTGCCCATGGGGCGACACGATGGGCAGCGCTCGCGTCCCCTCGTACAGCTCCCGCGCGACGCGGCGGATGGCGGGATCGGGATCGAAACAGCGATCGGGGTCGAGGACCGGCGCGGGCGGGGGGGGCACGAGCCTAGACGACGGGCGTCCAGCCCGGCGCGTACTCGCGCTGCCAGTGCTTCATCGCAGCCTCGTCGCCCTGGATCCGGCCCGATGTGGGATCGACGCGCAGCGCACGGCCCGTCTCCTGCGCGATGTTGCCGAGGTGGCCCAACAGCACGCTCTTCGCGCCCTCCACGATAGGCTGGTGCAGCGCCGCGCCCGTGCGGATCGCATCCACGAAGTTGGCGATGTGCAGCGCGGTCATGTCGTCGTCGGCGCTCAGGTTGAGCGCGTCTCCCGGGTGGGCGGCGAGCGACGACTTGACCACCTTTTCCTTGAGGTCGTACACCGTGTAGCCGTCGCGGTCGACGACGGCGCTGCCGCCCGTGCCGAGGATGGCGGTCCCGCGCTCCCGACCGTACGTCCTCAGCCCGTTACAACTCTGCCCCTGCCAGATGATGGTCTTGCCGCCCGCGAATTCGAAGCAGGCTTCCTGTGTGTCGGTGAACTCCCAGTCGTCGTCGAAGTGATAGCGACCTCCGGTGGACGTGACGCGGGTGGGGTAGTCCACGCCGAGTGCCCAGCGGGCGACGTCGATCTCGTGGGTGCCGTTGTTGCAGATCTCGCCGGTGCCCCAGCGGTGGAACCAGTGCCAGTTGTAATGGATGACGTTGTCGTGGTAGGGCGTGTGCGGCGCGGGCCCCTGCCATAGCTCGTAGTCGAGGTTGGACGGTACGGGCGCCACTTTCCCGCGCCCGATGCTCGTCCGCGTGTTGGCGTACCAGGCACGCGCCAGGTACGGCTTGCCGATGATTCCCTCGTGGATCGCCTGCATCAGCTCGATGGAGCGGGGCGCGGAGCGCTGCTGGGTGCCCATCTGCACCATGCGCTGATGCTTGCGCTGCGCCTCGACCAGCAGCTCCCCTTCGTGCGGATTGTGGCCGCACGGCTTCTCGACGTACACGTGCTTCCCGGCCTGCATGGCGAGCAGCGCGGCAGGCGTGTGCCAGTGGTCGGGCGCGGCGATCACCAGCGCGTCCACGGTCTTGTCATCGAGGGCCTTGCGGAAGTCACCCAGCCCTTGCGGCGGCTTGCTCTGGGCCTCCGATACGCGGGTGACGGCCTTGGCGAGGACCTTGGAGTCCACGTCGCAGACGTACGCGACGGTGGCATTCGCCGCCCGCGCGAATGTGCGAGCGAGCACGTCGCCACGGCCGTTCAGCCCCATCACCGCGACGGTGACGCGCTCGGCGGGCGCATGCAGCCAGGACGACAGGCGCGGGCCCCCTGCGACACCGAGCCCCGCGGCCGAGGCAGTCTTCAGGAATTTGCGGCGTTTCATAGCTCCCTCACCTTGATATTGCGGAAAAAGACTTCGTCGCCGTGATCCTGCAGCACGACGTGTCCCTTGCGGCGCGTGGCGAAGCCGGGGATCGTGCGGTACTTGCTCTTGGCCATCAGCGAGTCGAACGACGGCGTCCCGATCTCGAACTCCACGATCCTGGCGCCGTTGAGCCAGTGCTCCCCGTGATTGCCGCGGAACACGATCTTCGATTCGTTCCACTCGCCCACCGGTCGCAGGTGCTTCTGCGCGTTGGGCGCGATGAGATCGTACAGGGCACCCGCGCGGTGGGTGGGCAGCTTGCCGTCCTCGTGCCGGTCGTCGTCGAGCATCTGGTACTCGAACCCCAGGGCCGAATGATTCGGCGTGATGATGCCCTTGGCGATCGCCTCCGGCGTCATCTGACTCCCCTGGGACATCGAGAGCTCTTCGGAGACGTTGTATTTCACGCCACTGTTCGCGCCCGGAGTGACTTTCCAATCCCAGCTCAGCTCGAAGTCCGCGAACGTGTCCACCGTCATCAGGTCGCCGCCGTTCAGGGGGCGTCCATCGGCCACGCGCGGCACGTTACCGGTCGCGATCTTGCGGATCGTGCCGTTCTCCACCTTCCAGTGCGCCGTGGGCACGGTATCGTAGCCGAGACCGCGCCACCCCGTGAGCGTGCGGCCATCGAACAGCAGCCGCCACCCGGCGGCCCGCTCGGCCGGCGTGAGCTGGTTCGGTTGTGCCAGGCTCGCGGCGCGCGTCTGAGCGGCAAGACTACCCGTGGCGAGTGGCAGAGCAACGAGGACGACGAGCGCGGATCGCATCATGACGGCTGCTCCGAGGCTGGAAACGGTGGTCCCGTAGGAGATAACCCCTTGACGCCCGCGGTCAACTGCACCGGCTCGAGGCGGGGCGCGAGGAAGTGGACAATGGTCCAGGCTGATACGTAGGCAAGACCACACATCAGGAAAATGGGCGCGTAGTTGTTCTCGGTAGCGTCGAGGATGCGGCCAGTGGCCCGCTGGAACAGCCATCCGCCCACCGCGCCGGCACAGCCGGCGATCCCGATCACCGAGGCGACCGCGGCGCGGGGGAACATGTCGCTCGCGAGCGTATACACGTTGGCGGACCAGCCCTGGTGCGCGGCCGCTGCCACGCTGACGAGCAGCACGGCGGTCCACATACTGCCAGCCCGCGCCGCGAGCGCCGTCGGCACGATGGCGAGCGCCATGCAGAGCAGCGCGCCCTTGCGCGCCCGGTTCACTGTCCAACCGCGCTTCATCAGGGTGCCCGAGAGCCAGCCGCCGGTCACGGATCCCACATCCGCGACGACGTACACGACGATGAGAGGCAGGGCTACCTGCGACAGCTTGATGCCGTAATCAGAGTCGAGGAATTTCGGCAGCCAGTACAGGTAGAACCACCAAACCGGGTCGGTCATGAACTTCGCGACGATCACGGCCCAGGTCTGCCGCCGGCCCAGCAAGCTGAGCCAAGGGACCTGCACCTGCACCGGCTCCGGCTCACTGCGGATGTACGCCAGCTCGTCCTTCGAGACGCTGGACTGCTCAGGGCTGCGATACAGGGCCAGCCACAGCGCGAGCCAGAGCAGCCCTAACGAGCCGGTGACGACGAAGGCCCAGCGCCAGCCGTACGTGAGCGCGATCCAGGGGACGACGAGCGGCGTGACGATCGCGCCCGTGTTGGTGCCGGCGTTGAGGATGCCCGTGGCAAGCGCGCGCTCCCTCTTGGGGAACCACTCCGCCACGGCCTTGATGGCGCCGGGGAAGTTGGCGGACTCGCCCAGCCCGAGCAGCGCGCGCGCCGCCGAAAATCCCGCGGTGGTGCGGGCAACGGCATGGCCGATCGCGGCGA
>CBFHAJ010000078.1:0-16729 GCA_965653495.1 uncultured bacterium
CAGCATCAGGCGCACGCGGGGCACGGGGCACCGACCGACGGGCCGTGTTTCTGCGACCAGATGACGGGTGGGTCCGATCTCGTCGTGAGCGAGGCGATGCCCGCGCCGCCCGCGGCAAGTCCGGTCACAACGATCACGGTGCGGCTACCTGCTCACTGGTCCGCCTTCGCCCTTCCCCCTTCCCCGGCTTTTCCACCGGCCTCTCCGCCGCCGATCTCGCTCGGCTGACCTAGTTCAGTCGGTCACACACGTCAGCGAATAACGCACGGCTTGATCGGGATTGCTCCCGACCAGGCACAACGCGCACGCGGAGTGGCACATGTTCACGCGCATTACGGCGCTCACGGTCCTGCTGCTGCCAGCGGGCCTGAACGCTCAGCAATCGACGCCGTCCGATTCTACCCGGCGCCAAGCAGACACACTGCACCAGCACGGTGATACACTCGCTCGTCGGTCGTTCACCCTGGAAGCCGTGACGGTGACCGCGGCGCCCGCGCGCCGGGAGGATCCGTCCGGCGCGGCACACGTGTCGCCGGAAGCCATCAGGCAGACTCCAGCATTCAATGCGTACGACCTCCTGCGCCAGACGACGGGCCTCGAAGTCCACGACCAGGGGCAGGGACCGGGGTTTGCGTCAGATGCCTCCCTACGAGGATTCAGCTCGGACCACTCCACGGACATCGCTCTCTGGGTGGACGGTGTGCCCAACAACGAGCCCGTGAACGGTCACGCGGAGGGGTACAACGACTGGAATTTGCTGTTTCCACAAGCCATCCAAGACCTCGACGTGATCAAGGGGCCCGTCAGCGCCCTGTATGGCAACTTCGCGTTTGCGGGCGTGGTCAACGTACGGACCCTCGAGCGGATGCGTGGGACGAGCGCATGGCTTGATCCTGGTTCGTATGGACGAGCCGAGGGCGTCGTGCTCACGGGATTCGACCATGGTTCCGATGGTGGGGTCTTTGGCGTCCGCGGCGTGCGCGAGGACGGGTGGCGCCGGCGCAGCGACTATGACCTCGGCCAGGGTCACGCGCGACTGGTGCACGCGCTCTCGGACAAGACGACGCTCGACGCAGGGGTGGAGCTGTACGCCACCCGGTGGGACTCGCCAGGCTTCCTTACCGATAGCGCGTTTCAGCAGCGCGCGTACAACATCGTTCAGAACCCCAGCGACGGTGGCTTCAAACGGCGCGGGCAGGAGCGCGTGAGTCTGAGGGTGATCGCTGGTGAGTCATTGCTGTGGCGGACCACGGTATACGCGACCCAGGGGCGGTGGCAGTTGTTCCTCACCATTCCGCCCGAGCCGGGCGCGGGTGAGGGGTCGGGGAGTCAGACCGAGGAGGAGGACCGGCGCTACGGCTTCGGTCTGACGAGTGCGCTCTCCTGGTACCTCCCGCGAACCGAGATCACCCTCGGGACGGAGGGCCGCTGGGACCACTCGAGCTACCAGAACTGGTTCACGACGAATCGCGTGCGTGACTCGGCGCAGACGCTGGTAACCGCGCGGCAAATGTCCGGCGCCCTCTTCCTGCAGTCGACCACGGACCTCGGCCACCATTTCCGGATCGCGCTGGGCGGTCGTTACGACGCCCAGGATACCCGTTCGGCGCCCGACAGCGGGCCGGCCACTGGCCATGCCAAGGGCATCTTCGTACCCAAGATCGGTGCGTTGTATCACTTCCCGAAGATCGTCGATCTCTATGTGAATGTGTCGCGCGGCTTCCGGCAGACCGACGGGGTCATCACGGACCCAACGCTTCCGTTCATTACTGCCTGGGCCTACGAAACGGGCGTCAAGGTCGACGCGCCGCGCCTCAACGCGGGCATCGCGCTGTATCGCATGGACGTGAGCGACGAGCAGACGTTTGATCCGCTGACCGCGTCGTCTACCAGCGGCGGGGCGAGCCGGCGCCAAGGCGTCGAGGTGGAGGCGACGGCGCGACCGGCCACTGGAGTGATCGTGAGTTCCGACTGGACCTTCAACGACGCGCGTTACCAGCGCTTGATTACCGCGGCCGGCGACACACTGAGCGGCACCCGCGTCTTCAACACAGCCAAGTACGTCGGCACCGCGGCCGTGGACATCGCGCCGCCCGGGAAGCCGTGGCGACTTCGCGTTGCATCCAACGTGGTTGGACCGTACAGCCCGTTCGATGAGCCCGGGGTTGTCCTGCCTTCGTACGGCCTGCTGCACCTGAGCTGCGGGTGGCAGCTGCGATCGGCGCGCTTTGAGCTGGGGGTGCGTAACCGGCTCGACCGTGCGTATCCGGAGCTGCGGGCGGGTGGGTTCGTCACGCCCGGTCAGCCGCGGTCCGTGTTTGGATCCATCGCGTACACCCTGTGACCAGGCCGAGAGGGTGGCCCGGGCGCTTGCGGCGTACGGCGCGTTCTACAATCATGGGAGGGCGTAACACGGTTCGTTCTGGAACGGCTTCGCAACATCTTCGGGTGGGGGTGCGTCTCTTGGGCATGCACCGCAGCTACCGCGTGCTGGCGCTTCTCGGTCTGGCGGCCCTCGGCTGCCCGTCCCCCGCTCCGCTGACGGGTACCGGGGGGCTGTTTATCGGCAGTACCGGGGGGACCAGCGCCGATGTCCTGAGTTTCACCGTACAGCCCAGCGACGCAGCCGCGAGCAATGTCATTACGCCGGCCATTCAGGTCCAGGTACGCGATTCGCTCGGCACGCGCGACACGGCGTTTGCGACACCGATCTCGATCGCCATCGGCCTCAACCCGACGGGCGGCAGTCTCACCGGCACGCTGAGCGTGACTCCCGTGAACGGCATCGCCCAATTCGGCGATCTCCAGATCGACAAGTCGGGCGCCGGCTACACGCTGCGCGCCAGTGCCAGCGGCGCGTCCACCGCGCAGAGCGCGACCTTTACGATTACCGGCCCGTAACGCGCGACCAGCGTCAGCCGGCGGCGCGGCCGGACTCCGAGCTTCCCCACGCGATCTCGAAGAACCCGTTACAGCGGTGACACCGCATGCCCGCAGGCTGGCCCTCCAGGCGCGCCCGATCGCGGCAGTTGGGGCAGACCGCGTAGCGCGCTCCCCAGCTGGACGGGAAGCGGGGGGAGTTCTTGGGGCTGGGAACGACGGACCAGCGCATTTCCTGTGTCGACGAGAGCTGCAGTCCGCCGCGTGGCAGCGTGACGGGCTTACCCCTCACGTCCAGCACGGCGTCGGTGGCGCTGAGCTTGAGGATGCGATACCAGGCGCCCTGACGCAGCGCCGGCTTCGCGTCCCCTGCCTTTTCCTTCGCCCCTCCCCCCTTCAAGCGGGCCCACTGGAACGACGTCGGCATGCGCCGTCTCGCTGCAAAGGCCAACCTATCCTGATGCGCCCGGGCTGATCCGTCAACCGCTCAGTGGCACGTACCGGAGCCCTGGTCGCTAAAGCTCTCGCCCTGCATCGGGATGAACTTCCATGTGTAATGGTCCGAATACAGCGTGAGCTCGAGCACGCCGAACGCATCCGAGACCACCTCGCTGTTCGGATGCATGGCGACCGGCATGGCGGTGCTCTCGCCGCCCGTCCCGACGTCGATCGAGCGGATCCCCTGGACGTTGTCCACCGCGCCGGCCGGCGTCATGGGCGCCAGCCGCTCGTACTGGTGCTGTTGTCCATTGAGAATCAGGTCCGCGCCCGCCGCGTACAGCCGGTTCCACAGATTCGTCACCGACTCATCCGAGGTCCAGCCCGGCGTGTCCGACGAGAAGAAGCGTGGCTGGTGGAACGCCGCCAGCGTGCACTTTTTGGTGTTCGCGGCCAGGTCGTTCTGGAGCCACACGTCCTGCGCCGAGCCGGCGCCGTCCGGAACGAACTTCGCGTTCGAGTTGAGGACGATGATGTGCCAGGCGCCGAGATCGAAGCTGTAGTACCCCTGGCCGTTCGTCCCCGCGTGGTTGCCGAAGTACGCGAAGGCGCCGGCCGCCGAGCCGCTCTGATACTCGTGGTTGCCGAGCGTGGCCCAGGTGCGGGCCTTGTGGCGTCCCCACGAGGGGTCATAGCACTGCGTGTAGTACGTCGCATCCGGCACGACGTTGTCCCCTAGCGTCAGGATGGTGCCGGGGAGCGTGTCGAGGATCTGTGCCGTGAGCTCATCGTTGTTGGTAGAGCAGCTCGCGATGTTGCCGGCCACGGTCAGCACGACGCCCGAGTCAGTCGGCGGGGGCGGCGTTGTGGATATGGTCGCGCTCGTCGTCGCCGGTGCGCTGCTCGCGCCCTTGCTGTCGGTCACGGTGAGGGTGACGGTGTAGTTGCCGGTCATCAGGTACTGGTGCGACGGCTTGACACCGGTGGCGGTGGTGCCGTCGCCCAGGTTCCATGAGTAGGTCAGCGGGAGATTGCCGTCCGGGTCCGACGACGTGCTCCCGTCGAAGTGAATCGTGTCCGCGACGGTGCCCGCGTACGGCCCGCCCGGTCGGGCGACCGGCGGCTGATTCGCCGTCGACCCGATGCTGGCTGTCGTCGTCGCCGGTGCGCTACTCGCTCCCTTACTGTCGGTCACCGTGAGGGTGACGGTGTAGTTGCCGGTCGCCGCATACTGGTGCGACGGTTTGACGCCCGTCGCCGTGGTGCCGTCGCCCAAATTCCACGCGTAGGTCAGCGCATCGCCGTCCGGGTCGGACGTCGTGCTCCCGTCGAAGTGAATCG
Source organism: uncultured bacterium (assembly GCA_965653495.1). GTDB lineage: Bacteria > Gemmatimonadota > Gemmatimonadetes > Gemmatimonadales > GWC2-71-9 > AG41. The sequence continues at coordinate 4,660 of CBFHAJ010000078.1, forward strand.
TGTCCGCGACGGTGCCGGTGTACGGGCCTCCGGGACGGGCGGTGGGCGCCTGATTCGGGGGCGGTGGTGTGGACGCGCCGTGCCCAGGGTGGCACGGCGCCGAGCCCGCGTCGGTGAACGTCTTGCCCGCAACGGGCACGAATTGCCAGGAGTATGAGGCCGAGTCGAGCGTGAGCTTCAGCACGCCGAACGTCGTGTTGTTGCGGACCTCGCTGTTGGCCGCCGGCGTGCCGAATGGATAACCGGACTCGCTCCCTCCCGTGCCCACGACGAATTCGCGGATGCCGAGCTGCGGGTCCGCGGCGCCAGTGGGAGTCTGGGGCGCGAAGCGCTCATAGTTATGCTCGTGCCCGTTCAGCACCAACTCGGCGTGCGCGTTGTACAGCACCTGCCACGCCGCCTGCACCGCGGTGGTGCCGCCGTGGGTGGTGCCCGAGCTGAAGCGCGGCAGATAGAAGTAGGCGACGATGCAGCGCCCCGACGCGGCGGCGAGGTCGTTGGTCAACCATTGGAGCTGTGCGGACGAGGCGCTGATATCGATCTGCGAATTGAGCGCCACGACGTGCCAGGCGCCGTAGTCGTAGCTGTAGTAGCCCTTCCCCGCCGTGCCGGCCGCGCTTCCGAAGTATCCGAAGTAGCCTGAAGCGCCCGAGGTGTTGTAGTCGTGGATGCCGGGCGTGGGGTGGGTGCGCGCCTTCTGGCGCCCCCAGGTGGGGGCGTAGCAGTTGGCGAAGTCGCTCGATGTGCCGTCGGGATAGACGTTGTCGCCCGAGGTGTACACGGTTCCCGGGATCGAGTCGAGCAGCGCGGCGGTCTGCTCGTCGCCGGTCGAGCTGCAGTTCGCGATGTCGCCCGCGCCGACCAGCACCACACCGCCCGGGGGCGGCGGTGGGGGAGGTGGCGGCGGGGGGGGCGGCGGGGGCGGCGGGGGCGGTGGCGCCGGAACGTGGCAACCGCCCGAGCCCGAGTCGGTGAAGCTCGCGCCGGCGACGGGGATAAACTGCCAGGCATAGCTGTTCGAGCCGTCGGTGCTGAGGGACAGTTGGAGCACGCCGTACGTCGAGCTGTTACGGACTTCGCTGTTGGGAGCGATGGTCCCGAATGAGTTGTGCCCCGCTCCGCCCGTGCCGACCACGAATTCCCGGATCCCAGATGACGTGTCCGCTGTCCCGTTGGGGGCCTGCGGCGCGAAGCGCTCGTAGTTCTCGTAGTGCGCGTTAATCACGAGCTCCGCACCTGCGGCGTACAAGTCATCCCACAGCGGCTTCACGTTGGTGTTCTGACCGGAGCCGGCGGAGAAGAACAACGGGTGGTGCCAATAGGCGAGGGTGCAGCGTTTGGAGCTGGCGGCGAGATCGGCACGGAGCCATTGCTCCTGCGTGGAGCCGGAACTCGTCGAGATGCCACTGTTCAGGACAACGATGTGCCAATCGCCCAGGTCGTAGCTGTAGTAGCCCTGGCCGGACGTGCCCGCTGCGGAGCCGAAATAGGCGAAGTAGGGCTTCGCGCCGCCCTGCTTGTACTCGATGTCGCCGGGCGTCGGCCGGGTGCGCGCCTTATGACGCCCCCAGGTGGGGTCGTAGCAGTTCTTGAACTTATCGGAGCCGCCGTTGTCGTAGGCGAGGTCGCCGTCCGCGAACACGGTGCCGGGGATGCCGTCGAGCAGATTGGCCGTCGCTTGGTCGTTGCTGTTGCTGCAGCTCGCCACGTTGCCCGCGCCCACGAGCACCGTGCTGTTCGCGCTGGTGAGGGCGAGCGTTGGTGCGGGCGCCGGCGCCGCGGTGGGTTCGGTGGGGCGCGTGGCATCACGGCATGTGGTGAGCACCAGGATACTCGCGACCGGGAGCAACGCGGCGCGAGAGGAGCAACGGCGGGCAGGCATGACCAGACCTCGGGTCCGTAGGAGTCACGGCCCGCTATCGCACGAGTCGTGCGGTGGGAATGCAATGTGTAACTGCTTATGAGGCAGCTTGTTGCAGATGGCGCCGCCGCGAGCCGCTGCTGCGAGCACTCAACACGAATAGGGAATCGCGCCACTCAATGAGACGCGCGTGCGCTACACGTGCCGAGCCGGCTGCTTCGTGAGTTGTTAGGGAATGGCGGGGCGTTGGCGGCTGCTGACGATGTCGCGCGCGATTTCGGTGAGCCACGCGGCGGCAGTACCTGCTCCGGGATTGAAGTCGCGGGCCGCTTTCCAGGCGCGCTCGAGTGCTTCCGCTACCACGTGGTCCGTCGCCTCGCCGTCGGCGAGGATCGAGTACACGCGCGCGTACAGCGAGAGCCGGTGTCGCTCCCCCAATTGCTCGTGCGCTTGTCGGTCACCCGCAGCCATGCGCTCGACGAGTTGTGCATCTGACATTGCCACGTAGGTCATGACAACTCCAGCGTCGCGAGGTAGGGAGCATTCCGCACAAAGTGCACGTCTGTCGCCCAGACGATAGTAAACGCCGAGAGATACGGCCACCCCCTCGTGTGTGGCGACCACGCAACACGTGACTCGGATTACCGGGCTGCCGGTTGGTCGCTGTCGAGACTGAGGCGCGTGCCGTCGCCGAAGACGACGTCGGTCGTCTCCCACAGCACTTGGAGGGCACTGAGCGGCGTGTCGCGCAGCCGCTGGTGCGCCGTGCGGAACGGATTGAAGCGGACGACGCGACCGCCTTCGCGTCGCGTCTGCCCCGGCGCGAGCGGCGACTCCACTTTCAGGTGGGCACTGTAAATCGTGTCGCCGAAGGTATCGAGGAACGTGACGTCGCCTGAAAGGCGCGCAGCGCCCGCGCGCTCTTGTTGTGATACGCGAAGGAAAGCGAGATGTAGTCCTCGTAGCGCTCCACGTCCGGGTCCTTCGCGAGGAAGCTCTTGTTCACCAGGCTGACGGCGACCAGCGAGTCGAGCTGCTGTTTGCGCTCGGCGCGGCGCACCTGCGCGGCCGCGGACGCGGCCGCGTCGGCCGCCTGCTTGCGCGCGTGCTCCGCCCTACCCCATGCCACGATGTCCGCGACCGTCATCGTGTCGTGCGGCATGGCCGCGGCGTACCCGGACTCGGCGGTGACGTCGAACAGCGTGCGCGCTGCGGCGAGCGGCAGGCGCACACTGTCGGCCGCATGGAGCACCGAGTCGAGCCGTGCGACCGGAATGCGGGTGGCGAGGAAGGCCCGTTCCGCTGCGCGGGAGCGACATGCCTGCAGGGCCCCGCACAGGACGAAGGCAGACGCGATGCTTGTGATCGAGCGGGCGGATGGTGCGCCAAGCATAGGGCCGAACGCTAACGGATCGCGGGCGTTACGCCAGCCCGCGTCCGCCGGCGGACACGGCAATCGAGCGGAGTCGACCGCCACGCAGCGTGACCGCAGCGCCGCGTTGACGCTGCGCTGCGACCGACCATCAGTCTTGTCGGGATGTTGTCCCACATAGTGTTGCGTCCAGGCCCGTGGCGTGGACGCATGGGTACGGGAGATGCTACCCCTCGCCAGGTCTTCGCTCCGCTGCCGTCCATCGGGTGTTTCAAGAAGGAGGGAACGATCATGCGCGCTCACCGGACGTACCGGTGGCTTTCGCCAACCATCCTCGTCGCTTCTACGTTACAGCTCGGGTGCGACGAATCCCACCAGCCCGCTGGAGCTGCAGGGGCCCGGCAGCCGGTCGCCGATCTTCAACCCAGTGGGCCTATTCAAACTGCCCCACTGATCAATCTCCTGACGCTTGACCACGCTGCCCTTGCCCAAAACGATCCGAATTTCGCCGCAGAAGAACTGCCGGGTCTGGGCCATAAGTTCCAGCTGTTCGACGCGATGGTCGAGGACAAAGACCCGCTCAACGCAACGAACGACGTCATCTCGGTCGTGACGACTCCGACGGACATCGGCATCGCGTTTCGCGACTTCCCGCCGGGAATCAAAATCGCTGCGCTCACCGACCAGATCAATCTCAAGTACTTCTTTCAGGACCGCACCTGTGGCGGCGGCAGTCCGCGGATAACGCTGCTCGTCGACGCCGACGGTGATGGAACGTTTGACGAGACCACTGGTGACTTCGCCGCTCAGGGGCATGTGAATCCTCCGATCTTCGGTGCTTGCGCGCCCAACAAGTGGACCATTGAAGACTTGAGCGACCGGCTTCCGCGCTGGGAAACCACGCCACTCGTTCCAATGGTCCCGTTTACGTGCGGCCCAATCGGCGGCGCGGGAACCTGTACATGGGATCAGTTGCAGACCAGCGTGACCGCTACGTTTCCGAACCATCAGGTATTGGGCGGCTTCCTGATCGACGGCGACGCTTGCGGGTTCCAACCCGCCACTTGCGGGAAGGCATACTACGACCTCTTGACGCTGGAGAATCGAACGCTCGAAAACGATCAGGATGCAGTGAAGAAGTGAGCCAGTCGAGGCTCGCGCGGGCAACATGAGAATCGAGGGGGGAAACATGCACTCTCAATGGAACGACGCCACGTGGTACACCACGCTTGCCCTCGCTGCCGCGACGTTGCTCGTCGGGTGCAATTGGGGGGGCGAATCAGGGAGAGCCGTTGATCGGGTCCGTGGGGATCTCGCGGCTGGGGACCCAACCACCCGCTGGGTGAGCGTCACCGGCCCCTACACTCCTCCGGGCACGGGTTGTAACAACCCAGGGTACCCGACGGTCCAGGATGCCGTGGATGCCGCCGCGGCGGGCGATCACATCAACGTGTGTCCAGGTACGTACACAGAGCGAGTGACGATCGGAACGGGGAAGGACAACCTTCGGATACGCTCGACTCAGCAGTGGCAAGCAGTGATCAAGGCACCGCCGGACGATCCGCTCGATCCGGTCAAAGCGATCGTACGCATCAGTAGCGCCCAAGACGTCTCCATTCTCGCCTTCACGATCACCGGCCCCGGCAGCGGGCCGTGCAACAGCTTGCGGTACGGCGTGCGGGTCGACAACGGAGGCTCTGCGGACATCCTAGGGAACCACATCACGCAAATCAGGGATGATCCTTTCAGTGGCTGTCAAAACGGAGTGGCGGTGCAAGTCGGAAGGCAACTGGAGGCCACCACTGGAAGCGCGCGGATCATGGGCAACGTGATCGATAATTATCAGAAGAACGGGCCAACGGTTGACAACACGGGCTCTGATGCCGAGGTGGTGAACAACCGGATCCTTGGCGTGGGGCCGACGCCGGTGATCGCCCAGAACGGCGTGCAGGTAAGTCGCGGCGCGACCGGTGACGTGCGCCACAACTTCGTCGCCGGGAATGTCTACTCACTTCAAGCCGCCGAAGCGACCGGGATCCTGCTTTTTCAATCGGGGAAAGTCGACGTCGAGCACAATACTACGACGTCCAATGACGGGGGCGTGTTCCTGTTTGACGCCGCGGCAGGGTCGACGACACCGTACAACCGGGTGAGAGGTAGCACCTTCGACGGCATAACGCTGGATGTGGCTACCGGTAATCAGGTCGCCAACAATCAGAGCGATCACAATGCGGGGCCTGGGATCGGAGCGTATGACGGCTCTCAGAGCGACGCCATCGAGAACAACTTGGTCGAGAGCAATAACGATAGCGGGATTCTGCTCGACGACGCCGACAACAGCTCCGTCGGAAACAACCACGTGAGAGACAACGGTACAACAGGCGCCGACCTCACCGATGGCATTCGCGTGAATACGCTTTCGATGAACAACACTATTCACGACAACCAGCTCAAGGACAATGTGACGCACGACTGTCACGACAACTCCCTCGGCACTGGAACGTCGGGCACGGCCAATGCGTGGGTGAGCAACCACGGGGATACGTCTCAGCCACCCGGCCTGTGTGGCGGTGGAGCCGACGACGCAAGCTTCCAGGTAACAACCGTGTTCGGCTGGGACCCCAATTATCCGTGGTACGATAGTTTCGACTTCGCTACGGACTACGACTGGACAACGGTCTACGGGACGATCGATACCCAGAGCTTGATGCAACTCCTACCGCAAGTCAGGCTGCCGGGCGTCCATCGCGCCGTGGTGAACCCGAACGAATAAACTGTGGAACCGGCGATCCCCCGGCGGGGCTTTGGCGCCACCGGGGGACGCTGACGCAGCACCCCGTGACGCTGCGCCTCGATGGCAAAGGGAGTGTGAAGCTCGCGGGAGGACCTCCTTGCCCCCCTCGAGGTCGGGGTGGAGCTTACGCTCGCCATGCAAACGGTCCTGACGCGCCAGCTCGGTCTGGCGTCGGTCACGGCGCTCGTCATCGGCGAGGTGATCGGCGTCGGGATCTTTCTCACGCCCGCCGAGATGGCCCGCGCGCTCGGCTCGCCCCTCTGGCTGCTGGTGGTCTGGCTGCTCATGGGCGTCATGGCGCTGAGCGGCGCGCTGTGTTACGGCGAGCTGGCGGCCCGATTCCCCGAAGCAGGCGGGGGCTACGTCTACCTGCGGCGGGCCTACGGGCCCGCGGTGGCGTTTTTGTACGGGTGGAAGTGCCTCCTGGTGATGGATCCCGGCATCACAGCCGCGCTCGCCGTCGGGTTCGCGCGTTATGCCGGATACATCGTTCCGCTTTCCGCTCCGGGGCTCAAAGCGGTCGCGATCGGCGCGATCCTCGTGCTCGCGGCCGTGAACGTCGCCGGCGTTCGCTTGGGCGCCGGCATGATGCAGTGGCTCACCGCCCTCAAGCTCGGGGCCCTCGGCCTCATCATCGTGCTGGCGCTGGCGCTGCGCGCGGGCGACTGGTCCAATTTCGTGCCGCTCGTGGCCCAGCGTCCTGGCTCGGTGCCGCTCCCCGGCGCGCTGGCTCCCGCGCTGGTGGGCGCGTTCTTCGCGTTCGGCGGGTGGTGGGAAATCAACAAGCTCGCCGGCGAGGTCCGCGACCCCGGCCGCACCCTGCCCCGCGCGCTCGTGCTGGGCGTGACCGCGGTGACGGCTGTGTACGTGCTCACGAGTGCGGTGTTTCTGTATCTCGTTCCGCTCACGCAGGTGACGTCGGGTGAGACGTTCGCGGCGCAGGCGGGCGAGGCACTGTTCGGTCCGGCGGGCGGGCGGGTGTTCGCCGGGATTGTGATCGTCGCGGTGCTGGGATCGCTGCTCGCGTTGCTGATGGCGCTGCCGCGCGTGTACTACGCGCTCGCGCGCGACGGCTTGTTTTTCAAAGGGGTCGCCGCGGTGCATCCGCGGTTCGCCACGCCGGCACGCGCCATCGCGATCCAGGCGGTGCTGGCATCGCTGCTCGTGGTGCTGGGCAGCTTCACGCAGATCCTCTCTTACTTCGTGTTCATCACGGTGCTGTTCGTGGGGCTGACGGTGGCGGGGCTGTTTCGGCTGCGCCGGACGACAGACGTGGAGCCGACGTATCGCGCGCCCGGCTATCCGGTGACGCCGGTGATTTTCCTGGCGCTCGTCGCGTTACTGCTCTTGCTACTCGCTGGTCACAACCCGGCGCAGGCGGCGCTCGGCGTCGTTGTCGTCCTGCTCGGGCTTCCTGTCTACTACCTCGTGTTCCGCCGCAAGGAGGAGACGCCGCATGACCTGGATTCGTACGATCCCGCAGGCTGACGCGGACGAGAAATTGCGCTGGGCGCTCGATGCTCAGCGCGCACTTTATCCCAAAGAATACGCCAAGCCGGTGCAGCCCACGGCCGACGGGAGTACGTCGGGGATCGTGGCATCGCATACGCTCATTCCAGACGCCCTGTATCACGCCTTTGCCACGTTCGGGGTGCTCATGTCGCCCCAGTTGCCGCTCACGCGTCGCCAGCACGAGATGATCACGACGCTGGTGTCGGTGACGAACCGGTGCCGCTATTGAATCACTTCCCACGCAGAGTTTCTGCGTCGGATCACGCTGGACAAGGCACTGGTGGCAGCGCTGGAGGACGATTACACCAAGGCGCCTATCTCGGAGCAAGACCGGGTCATGCTGGACTACGTGGTGCAGCTGACTCGCGATGCGACGCGCATCGGGCCGCCGTACCACGAGCGGTTGCGCGCCGTGGGCTTCGACGACCGCGCGATTCTACAGATCACCCTGATCGCCTCGTGGTTCAACTACATCAACCGCGTGGCGGATGCGCTGGGTGTGGGGAGGGACTGAACCGCCTTCGGTAACCCACGTCACGAACGGAAAAACGCCTCTGTCGCGCCCCCCCCACATCACCGTCTTGTTCACGCCACAGGCCGTTACGAGCTTGTTGCACAAAGTGCACACGCAGGGCCCCGGCGCACTCGGTACGTCCCTTGCTTCCCCCGCCGACGCTTTCCCGACGCTCCCGTGCGGATTGCTGGACACATTCACCTTGGGAGGATGTCGAGCATGCACGCATCATCGGCGAACCAGCTTCGCGCCCTGCTGACCGGGTGTACCATGGTGCTGTTGGCGGGCACCGCGTGTCAGAGAGATTCGCAGCCCGTTGGGCCTCACCCGTCGTTCGCGTCGACCGCCTCTTTGCCGCACATCAACAACACCAGCGTGCCGATCCCCGCCAGCATCTCCGCGGATTTCTCGGCGTACAACTGCAGCAACAATCCGGGACCGCAGATCACGTTCTCCGGCGGCACGGTACTCGGGGGCTTCGGCGTCGCGATGACGTTCACCAACAACCTGCTGGGCACTCACTCGTTCACAAGCGGCACCACCGTCACCACGCTGTTGCAGCCCTCGAGTGGCGCGATCGTGATCCCCAAGCAGCCGGTTGATGGTGGTGTGGGTGGGAATCCGTTCATCTGGGTGCAGTTCGTCGACGGCAGCGGTGCGCCGCTCACCGGGGAGATCTTCGTGGGCCGCTGCGTGCAGGGAGCGGGGTGGCACGTGACACAGTCGGCCACGATGGCGGCCTCCGCGTCTGCGGTTTTCACGGTGCAGAGCTGTTCGAACAGCCCCGGGCCGTTCATCAGTTTCGACGCCAGCATGACGGGCGCCGGCCTGTCGGCGCGGATCATCTTTCGCAATAACGACAACCCGGTCGGCGGGCCGCACGAGGCCGACGTGACGCGCGACGTGGTCATGGTCCCGGCCGGATTCAGCGTCACCTTCCCGAAACAGCCGGTGCAGGGAGGAGTCGGTGGCAATCCCTGGATTTTCGCCGGCTTCACCGACGCCAACGGCACCGCGATTGGCGATCCCACGCTGCTCGGCCGTTGCACGCAGCTGAGTAAAGCGCTGAGCTAGTCCAAGGTCATTGACCGTCGTGAGGGAGGGGGGGCAGTAAATCGCTCCCCCTCCGCTGCGTCTTGGCTCAACGCCGGCGCGCCAGGGGATAGAGCAGACTTGTCACGAGCGACGGGCGATACAGCCGGCGCAGCCACGCCCGCGGATCCGGGGTGCGGTCGAGCAGCCACAGCAGCCCGGCGTAGCCGCGCTCGGCGAGCGTCGCGTACAGCAAGCGGTTCACCACGCCGGCTCGCAGGATCCCGCCCAGGCGCCGCTTCCACAAACGGTCGTAGTCCTCGACGCGACCGCTCACGAGGGCCCGCGCGGCGAGACTGCCCGAAAGCAGGGCGTAGCGCATTCCAAAGCCCCACAGCGCGTCCTGAAACCCGGCTGCCTCACCGACCAGCAGGGCACGCCCGCGCCGAGCCGTCGTCGGGACGCGCGTGTTGCCCGCGCCGCCGAACCGGCGGGGGTTCGACATCTCGAAGCCCACGTGCTCGCGGAAGAACGCGAGGGTCCGCTCGAGGTAGCGCTTCTCGTTGCGGAAGTCGGCGAACATGCACGCAGCCACGGTTCCTCGTCCCTGGACCACCAGCAGGTACGCATAGCCCTTGGGCGCCAGTCGGTCGGAGAGCACCGCATAGGCCCCGTCGGCAGCGGTCGTCGCGAAGATGTAACCGACCACGATCGCGTCCGTGCCGCGCGGCCCATGCGCGACGATGCCCTCCGCCGGGTGGTGCGCCTGGCCGAAGCGGATCTCGACGCCGCGCGTCAGGGCCTGCCGCTTGAGACTGGTGTCGAGCGTACCGCTGCTCGAGCCGCGACGCACGATGTAGAAGAATGGCCGCGCCGACCGATACGTGTGCGCGCGCGAGCGTGGATCGAACACGGTCACTTCACGAACCGGAGTATGATCGAAGGTCGGATCGATGCCGATCGCTGCGAGCTCGTCGAGCACGTCCCCCTCGGCGGACCAGTTCTCGAGACCCTCGAAGTCGTCGTGAAACCGATGCCCGACGTCCCGGGCGCGCTCGTACACGATGACCGCGCGTCCGGCGCGGTTTGCCGTGAGGGCGGCGGCCAATCCGGCGGGACCAGCCCCCGCCACCAGGATCGGAGCATCGAGCGTCGGAGTGCTCATGTTCCTCCGGGCAGCGCCACCGTCGCGTCATCCTGAGCGACCTCGACCGTCCAGCCGAGCCGCTCGCGGATCGTGGCCGCGAGCGCCGCAGCCGACTGCGGCTCTCCGTGGACGAGATACGTCGCCTGCGGCGCGTGCGCAAAGCCTCGCAGCCAGCGCACCGTCTCATCCGCGTCGGCGTGCGCCGACAGCGCGTCGATGCGCTCGACCCGGGCTCGGACTGGGACGGTTTCCCCGAAGATCTTCAGCTCCGTCGCGCCATCCTCCAGGGCCCGCCCTCGTGTCCCGATCGCCTGGAACCCGACCAGCAGGACGGTCGTGCTTGTGTCGGGCAGCCGCTGCGCCAGGTGGTGCAGGATCCGGCCCCCCGTCGCCATGCCGCTCGAGGAGATGATGATCGCGGGCCCGCGCACGGCGTTGATGGCCCGCGAGTCGGCCTCCGTGCGCGCGATATGGAGGTGTTGGGTCGCCAGCGGCCGATCGCCCGAGGCGAGGGCCTGGGCCATTTGCGCATCGCAGTCCTCGGGGTGGCGGCGGTAAATCTCGGTCACCTCGATCGCCATCGGGCTGTCGATGTACACGGGGAGCGCAGGCACCGCGCCCGTCTGTTCCAGGCGATGCAGCATCCACAAAAGCTCCTGCGTGCGATCGACGGCGAACGCCGGGACGAGAATTGTTCCACGCCGAGCGCTCGCATCGCGCACGACGCGGGTCAGGTCCGCGTCCGCGCCGGTCGCGTGCTGGCGGTCGCCGTAGGTCGACTCGAGGACGAGGACTTCGGCGGCGGGTACGGGATCGGGATCCGGGAGAATGGGCCGGTCGTAGCGGCCGAGGTCGCCGGAGTACACGAAGCGAGCGCCGGTGCCGTTCAGCTCGATGGTCGCAGACCCGAGGATGTGTCCCGCCCGCCGCAACAGCGCCGTGATGGGGCCGGCCACCGTCACCGGCTGGTCGTAGGGACAGGGGCGCACCAACCGAAGCGCCGCTTGCGCGTCCTGCTCGGTATACAGCGGCAGCGCGGGCGCGTGCTTCGAGTACTGATGTCGATTAGCCCGCTCGGCGTCGGCCTCCTGCAGGCGCGCGGCGTCGGGAAGCACCACGCCGAGCAGGTCGGCGGTTCCGGACGTGCAGTAGATCGGCCCGCGAAACCCCTGGCGCGCGAGCAAGGGGAGGTAGCCCGAATGGTCGATGTGCGCGTGGCTCAAGACCACGGCGTCGAGGTGGCGCGGATCGGCGAGCCGCGAGCTCCAGTTCCGCTGCCGCAACGCTTTCAGGCCCTGGAACAGGCCGCAATCGAGTAAGACACGACGGTCGCCGGCGGCCACCAGGTGCATCGACCCGGTCACCGTCCCCGCCGCGCCGAGGAATTGGATGGTCGTCACGCGGGGGGAACATGAAGCGGATGAGGATTTGTGGCGAGCGGGGTCGCTCCGTTACGGCCAACCCCAGTCGAAGCCGGCATGGAACAGCGGGTCGAGCTGGAAGCCATGCTCGAGGCTCGTACCCATGCTGTCACTGACGTCGATATAGTAGAGCAGCGTGGTCACGCCGAGGTGCGCGCTCATGCGGCCGTGGAGCGGAAACGACGACCCGAACGACAGCGCGGTAGCAAACTGCGTCGGGTTGCCATACCGAGCGTAGGCAGTGCCGCCGTGACGCACAATCCCCGCTCCTGCCCCCAGCCAGAGTCGGATGCTGTTCCCGCTGCCGGACGAGAGATCGTACAACGCCTGTGCGGTCAGGGTAAGGACGCGAGCGGGCGTGGACGGCGCGAGGCCGCCGGGCGTGGCGCCGCCGCCTACGGAAGAGTATGTGCGGGC
>CBFHAJ010000079.1:0-16605 GCA_965653495.1 uncultured bacterium
CAGGCCCGGCAGGAATCGAACCTGCAACCCCCGGTTTTGGAGACCGGTGCTCTACCAATTGAGCTACGGACCTAGGAATTGATGCTGCTGGAAGTTACAGAAGCGGAAACGTCCGCGGAACCCTCAGAGCGTCACCTGCTTGACCGAGCTTGACCGAGCACGCGCACCTCAATCCGTCCGTCCTGAAAGACGGGGTGGTCGCGCCCTTCAGGGCCCGTGCCGTCGCCGAGCCGCCCCTGCGACTTCGCGTGGACGGCTTCAATCGATCTCGCAGCAACGACCTTGACCTCAGGTCTCAGCGGCTTGACGACAGCGTTCGATCTGTTCGCGACAGGTGGCAGGATCTTGACGGTGACCGACGGCGCTGCGATGTCAGGTAATGCGGGTCTCGCGGATGTGACGCGCTACTGCTCGATGATCCGCATTCCCTGGGGGTCCGACACCCGCCGGTTGGGCCCGGAGCTGCGGCGGCTCATGACGCGGCGTTCGACACCGCTGCGACGCTCCGCGGCGACGGCGACCATCTCGCGCCGCCGGTCGCGCACCAGGCGGCGCCCGAGATCGCGCCGCCGATCCCACCCACGCCGTCGAGGCTGGTTTCCCGAAAGTCGATCCCTGGACATGATGAGGAAGTCCTTAGGGTCCACTCGCGGTGCATTAACGGGGCCAGGCGACTTGATGCGCTATCAGCTTGACAGTACTGGAGATACGAGACAGAACCGGGGAACAGGTGTGCTGGCAATCCAACGGCGGATGTTGCAACGCAACAGCATCAGGGTGGCTGACGGGAATCGAACCCGCAACCTCTGGAGCCACAGTCCAGCGCTCTAACCGATTGAGCTACAGCCACCACGGTAGACACAACTTAGCCGCGAGCGGCTGGACGCGGTACTAGGCGCGCAGCGCCTCGCGGACCAGGTCCGCAAACTCCCGCGCATGCGGCTCGAGCAGCATGGTATCGCCGGCGCAGCCCTCCGGCCCGAAATACTCTTCGCAGTCCTCCGCCAGCCCCCGCCATAGCGGCCCCGCGGACGGGAGCCACGTCTGGCTCGGCCAGAACAGCCGCAGTCGCCCCGCGAAACCGGAGGGGGGCGCGTAGCGCCGCAACGCGGCGAGCGTGGCGCGCTCCACGGCGCGGCGGCGCCCCCGCACCGGGTCCTGGACCGCGAGCTCCGCCGAGTCACGCCGCTCCCGGCGGTAGCGCCGCTTGCGCTCCAGGTACTGGCGCCAGCGCCCGGGGGAAACCCAGGCCAGCGAGCGGACGCGCTCGCCGGCCCGCTCGAGCAGCCGCGCCAGACGCCACCACTGCTGGTGCGGAAACCGATACCAGGTCGGAAACGGGCTCCCGAGCAGGACAACCGTGACGTCCGCCCCGCCCCGCAGCAGCTCGCGCCCCACCTCGAACGCCGTAGCGCCACCGGCGCAGTACCCCGCGACGATGTACGGCCCGACTGGCCGGAAGGCGCGGATCTGTGTGATGAAATAGGCGGCGAGGTCTGCGATCCGGGTGAGCGGCGCGCTTGCGCCGTCGAGACCGGGAGGCTCGAGCCCGAAGAAGGGTTGATCGTCTCCCAGGTAGCGGGCCAGCGCACGGTAGCAGAACACGTCGCCATTGTGGCCCGCCACTCCGAAAATGGGCGTCCGCGTGCCGCCCGACTGCAGCGGCACGATCGCACGCTGCTGCAGTGCCAGTGCCTCGCCCGCCCGGAGGAACGAGAGGATCTCCGTCTTGCGGCTCGCCAGCTCGGCGCGCAGCTCGGGGGTCAAGACCCCGGCGGGCGCCGCGCACCGCAGCTGCTCGCCGTCCGCCCACAGCTGAACGTCGCGTTCGCGCAGCTCGGCGAGAAAGGCGGGCAGCATTACAGCGCGATCTCCTCTCGCTCGCCCCCGGCCGCAGCACCGACTGGCGGTCCCTCCGCCGCCCACGTCAAGGCGTCGACCACGCGCGCGAGCGCCGTGACCGTCGGGTGCTCGAACAGATTGCGCAGCGGCACCGCGACGCCGGTGACGGCCCGCAGCTGGGACACGAGCCGTGCCGCCATGAGCGAGTGGCCGCCCAGATCGAAGAAGCTGTCGAGTACGCCGAAATCGGAACGCTCCAGCACGCTCTGGAACAGGCCCAGCACCGTACGCTCGGTCGGCGTGCGGGGCGCGACCGCCGGCTCTCCCCCCCCCCCAACCGAGCGCGTCGCCGCCCGATCGCGATGCGGGGCGGGCAGCGCCTTGCGATCGAGCTTCCCGTTGGCGGTCCGCGGCAGCGCCCGCAACATCACGAAATCGGCGGGCACCATGTACTCCGGCGCGTTGGCGCGGATGAGCGCTCGCAGCTCCTCGCCCAGGTCGGACGGCGGCGGAATCCGCTCCGTGACGACATAGGCCACGAGCCGCTTGTCGCCCGGTACGTCCTCCCGCGCAATCACCACGACGGCGCGGACGGCGGGATGACGGCCGATGATCGCCTCGATTTCGCCCGCCTCGATGCGGAACCCGCGCACCTTCATCTGGTGATCGCTGCGGCCCAGCCACTCGAGCCGTCCATCGGGGAGCCAGCGCGCCACATCCCCGGTGCGATACAGGCGCGCGTTCGACGAGAATGGACTCGCGATGAAGCGCTCCCGCGTCAGGTCATCCCGGTGCAGGTAGCCGCGGGCCACACCGGCGCCGCCGATGTAGAGCTCTCCCGCGAGACCCGGCGGCACGAGGTGGTGCTGCGCGTCGAGCACCAGGACCTGCGTGTTGGCGATCGGGCGGCCGATCGGTGCCGTGCCGTCCGCGGTGGTCACCCGCTCGATGGTAGACCAGACCGTGGTCTCGGTCGGCCCGTACATGTTCCACAGCTCGCCGCAGCGCGAGAGCAGCGCCTGGGCCAGGCCAGGGGGCAGCGCCTCGCCGCCGCACAGGATCTTGAGCGTGGGCGACCCACTCCAGTGCGCATCGACGAGCGCCCGCCAGGTCGCCGGAGTAGCCTGCATCACCGTGCACGCCGAGTCGCGTACCCGCGCGATCAGACGGACGGGATCGAGCGCGTCGTCCCGGCTGGCGATCACGACGCGACCGCCGCTGATGAGCGGCAGGAACAGCTCGAGCGCCGCGATATCGAACGACAGGGTGGTCACCGCCAATAGCGTATCGGCGGGCGTGAAGCCGGGAGACCGCTGCATGGAGAGCAGGAAATTGGTGAGCGCGGCGTGCGGAATCTCCACGCCCTTCGGCTCCCCCGTCGAACCGGACGTGTACAGCACGTACGCAATGTCGGCCGGCGTGGCGGCTCGATGCTCCCGCGCTGCAGCGGCCACCTGTTCCCGCACCCAGTCACCGTCGAGGCGTACGACCGCCTGCGGGCTGGCGGGCAGCCGCTGATCGAGGTCCCGATGCGTGACGAGCACGGGCATCTCGCTGTCTGTCACCATGCGGCCGAGCCGGGCTGGCGGGAACGAGGGATCGAGCGGGACGTACGTGCCGCCCGCCTTGAGTACCCCCAGCAGCGCCACCACCATCTCGGGCGAGCGTTCCACACACACGCCGACGCGCGTACCAGGCGCGACACCCAGCTGATGCAGCTGATCCGCCAGGTGGCCGGCGCGGCGCTCCAGCTCGCCGTACGTGACGCGTTCTGCATCGCACACCACCGCGACGTGCTCCGGTGTGCGCGCCGCCTGCGCCGCGATCAGCTCGTGTACGCAAGCGTCGCTCTCGGCGAACGTCGTCGCCGTATCGTTCCACTCCACCAGCACCTGCCGGCGCTCGTCCTCGGTGAGCAGCGGCGCCGCGGAGACCGGCTGGTCCGGATCACGCGTGAGCGTATCCAGCAGCGCGACGTAGTGACCGCACAGGCGCCGCATGGTCGGGGCCGTGAACAGGTCGGTGCTGTACTCCACCAGCCCGTCGAGTCCATGACCGGCCTGGGAGATGAAGAGCGTCAGATCGAACTTCGCCGTGCCGGTGTCCAGCTCGCGGTGGCCCGACACCTTTGACACCTGCGAGACCCCGTCGATGTCGTGCAGCACGAACAGGACGTTGCACAACGGCGTGCGACTGGGGTCCGGCTCGCGCGTCACCGCGGTGACGAGGTGCTCGAAGGGGAGATCGGGATGCGCATAGGCGCCGAGCGCCCGCTCGCGCACCTGGCGCAGCAGGCCGCGGAACGTCAGCTGGTCGGTGAATTGCGAACGCAGCACGACAGTATTAAGGAAGCAGCCGATCAGGCCCTCGGTTTCGCGCAGGGTGCGCCCCGAGATCGGCGTGCCGACCAGGACGTCGTCCTGATTGGTGTAGCGATACAACAGGGCCGCAAACGCCGCCTCCAGGGTCATGAACAACGTCGCCTGCTCCTCCCGGCCCAGCGCCGTGAGCCGGTCCGGCAGGTCGCCCGGCAGCGCGAAGCTCTCCGTCGCGCCGCGGAAACTCTGCACCGCGGGACGCGGCTTGTCGGTGAGCAGGTCGAGCGCGGGAGGCGCGTCCGCGAGCTGTTCCTTCCAGTACGCCAGCTCCTTCTCGAGCACCTCGCCCTGGAGCCATTCGCGCTGCCAGCGGGCAAAGTCGCTGTACTGGATCGGCAGCTCCGCGAGCGGCGAGGGCTTCCCTTTCCGGAACGCGTCGTACAGCTGACCGATTTCCTGATGCACCAGCTCCATGGACCATTCGTCGGCGATGATGTGATGAATGGTCAAGAGCAGCCGGTGCTCGTCGCGGGACCAATGCACCACCGTGGCCCGCAACAGCGGTGCCTGCCCCAGGTCGAAGGCGGCACGTCCCTGTTCGCGCACGCGAGCATCCCACTCGCGTTCCCGCTCCGCCGGCGAACGGGAGCCGAGGTCGACCTCCGCCAGCGGCAGCTCGACCGCCGGCAGGACGACCTGCACCAAGCGGCCGTCCCGCTGGGTGAACAGCGTCCGCAGCACCGCGTGGCGGCGCACCAGCTCGTCTATGGCGCGCCGCAGCGCCGCCGCGTCGTATTTCCCGCGGATGGGAACGACGTCGGTCCTGGTGTAGGCGGGGCTGCCCGGAGCCAGCTGGTCGAGGACCCAGATCTGCTCCTGCATGAACGACAGGGCGGACGTGTCGCCGTCGGCGCGATGCTCGATCCGCCGCGCCTGGCCGCTCACCCCCTTCATGTCGCTCAGTGCCTTGGACAAGGCGGCGACCGTCGGGTGCTCGAACAACGTGCGTGTCTGCAGATCCACGTCGAACAGCTCGCGGATGCGGGACGTGGCCTTGATCGCGAGCAACGAATGCCCGCCCAGATCGAAAAAGTCATCGTGCAAGCCCACGCGCGGCACTTTGAGCAGCTCGCTCCAGATCGCGGCCAGGGTCTTCTCGGTCTCGGTGAGCGGCCGGCTGGGCCCGGGAGCGAGCGCGGGGGCGCCCGCGGTGCCCGGCGCGCCCTGGACCGGAACGGCCGCCAGCGCTTCGCGATCGACCTTGCCGTTGGCGTTGAGCGGCAACTCGTCCAGCAACACGAACGTCGACGGGATCATGTACTGGGGCACCCGGGCCGCGAGGTGCTGGCGCAGCCCGGCGGGCGTCAACACCTGCCCGTCCGCGGCCAGCCGCACGCGCGAGCTCGTGTCCCGCAGCTCGGCTGGGGGCCGGGTCGCGTACACGTAGCACAGCTCGGTGCGGCGCAGCAGGGGATCCTGCTCCACATGGAACACGAAGCCGTGCCGCTCGAGCAGCGCCGTGATCGGCTGGAGATTCTTCGCCTGATCCACTTCGATCACCAGCTGACGAATCTTGGCCCAGTCGGCGTCCTCGATGCCGTGGAGCACGTCGAGCTCGCTCTTCTCGACGTTGATCTTCAGCAGGTCGATGCGCTCGATGCCCTCTTCGGCGATGACGCCGGAGAGCGTGCGCAGCCGGGCAGCGATGGTGCGCGCGCGCAGCCGCTCGTCGATCACGGCGCCGATGGCCGCCGCCTCCCGCTCGTCGGTGGGGGGGGAGCCCGCCTGCTGGTTCGTGACATAGTTCTTGACCACCTCGCGCTCGGTGGTCGCGTCGGCGTAGAACCCGGAGAGCAGCGACAAACCCTCGAAGAACGTGAGGTCCGCGGAGCCGCTGTGCCGCGACAATCCGACCGGGAGGCACCGCACCCCCCCTTCACCCCAGGCCGCGGCGTTGGCTTCGAGGCAGGCGAAGGCGACCGGGTTGGGCTCGAACGCGACGATGCGCAGATTCTTCGCCAGCCGGCTCGCGAACACGGTGAACAGTCCGATGTTCGCGCCCGCGTCCACGATGCAGTCGCCGTCGCGGATCGTGATCCCGTGGCGCAAGTAGGCCTGCAGCACGAACACTTCGTTGTAGATGTAATCCGTCTCGTTGCGGTTCAGATGGGCGACGGACGACCCGTCGGGCAGCACATACAGGGACTGCGGGCTTCCCCACAGCGCCTGCTCCGCTCGCTGCGGCACCACGTACGCGACCAGCTGCTTGTGACCGCTCGCGGCGTCCTCGCGGGCGCGCACCACCGCGTCCCGCACGCCGTGATGATCCTTGAGCGCCGCCTCGATCTCGGCCGGCTCGATACGATAGCCGTGCAGCTTGATCTGATCGTCGATACGGCCGCAGAACTCTATGTTGCCGTCGGGCAGGAGTCGCGCCAGGTCGCCCGTGCGATAGAGGCGCGCGTCACCCTCCTCCGCGAACGGATCGGGCACGAACCGCTCGGCGGTCAACTCGGGACGGTTCAGGTAGCCGCGCGCTACACCGCGCCCTCCGATGTACAGCTCCCCCTGCTCCCCGACCGCGACGGGCCGGCGGTCGGCATCGAGGATATGGACGGTGGCTCCCGGCAGCGGGACGCCGAGCGGCAGCGTCCCGGAGGGCGTCGTGACGACGCCTGCGCCCACCGGATAGGTGAGCACGCCGACGGTGGTCTCGGTGGGCCCGTAGTGGTTGAAGATCTCACACTCGGGCGCCATCGCACGGAGGCGCGCGATCCAATCGAGGCGCGACGCCTCGCCGCCCAGGATCAGCCGTCGCCGGGGCATCACGCGCTCCGGATGCGGGCCGACTTGCAGCGCGGCCAGATGCGACGGCACGATCTTCAGGACGTCGATCCGCTCACGCTCGCAATAGGCCGCGAGCAGGTCCTGATTCTCCGCCCGCTCGCGCGAGACGACGTGCAGCGAGCCGCCGGTGGCGAGCGCGGGGAAGATCACCGTGTTGCCGAGGTCCGCGGCGACGGTCGAGACGGTGGCGTGATTCATCCCGCGCTCGAAGCGCAGCCGCTGCGCGACGCCCAGCACGTAGTTCACGATATTGCGGTGCTCGATCGCCACGCCCTTGGGCCGCCCCGTGGTGCCGCTGGTGTAGATCACGTACGCCAGGTTCGCGGGCTCGCACGCAGGGGTGGCGGCGGCCTCGACCGAGGTCACAGCATGCCAGTCGAACTGGTCCAGGCAAACGACGTGCGCCAGGTCGCCGGGCACATTGTCCCGCAGACTCGTCTGCGTGAGCACAATCGTGGCCGCAGCGTCGGCCAGCAGGAACGCGATACGGTCACGCGGATACGCCGCATCCACCGGTACGTACGCCGATCCCGCTTTGAGGACGCCCAGGATGCCCACGATCATCTCGAGGGACCGCTCGACGCACAGGCCGATTCGGACATCGGGCCCCGCGCCGAGAGAGCGCAGGTGCCGGGCGAGGAGGGCGGCGCGGCGGTCGAGCTCGCGGTAGTCGAGCCGCTGGTCCTCGAACACCACCGCCACCCGCTCGGGGGTGCGGCCGGCCTGTGCCTCGATGAGCTCGTGCAAGCAGAGTTCGTTCACAGTGCGCAAGCGATCAGCTCCTTCATGACTTCATTGGTGCCCGCGTAGATGCGCTGCACCCGGCTGTCCGCCCACAGCCGCGCGATCGGATACTCCGTCATGTAGCCGTAGCCGCCGTGCAGTTGCAGGCACTGGTCGACCACCCGGCACTGACAATCCGTGAGCCAGTACTTGGCCATCGCCGCGGTGATGTCGTCGAGCCGTCCGGCGATGAATCGCTCGATGCAATCATCGAGGAACACGCGGCCGACGTGGGCCGCCGTCTTGCACTCGGCCAGCGTGAAGCGGGTATTCTGAAAATCGAGCAGGGGCTTCCCGAACGCGGTCCGCTCTTTCACATACTGGGTAGTGATCGCGACGGCGTGCTCCGCCGCCGCGACCGCGCTCACCCCCACCCCGAGCCGCTCGTAGGGGAGGCGCTCCATCATCTGCGGGAAGCCATTGCCCTCGGCGGTTCCGAGGAGATTCGCCGCCGGCACGCGTACGTCGTCGAAGAACAGCTCGCAGGTGTCCTGCGCGTGCATCCCGACCTTGTCGAGCGACCGGCCGACGCGGTAGCCGGTAAGGTCCTTGGTCTCGACCATGATCAGCGAGAGGCCCTTGGGGCCGGCCGCGCGCCGATCGGTCTTGACGGCGAGGCACACCAGGCCGGCCAGGGCGCCGTTGGTGATGAACGTCTTGGAGCCGTTGATGACGTAGCAGTTTCCCTGGCGTTGGGCCGTGGTCTTGATGCCCTGCAGATCGGAGCCCGCGCCGGGCTCAGTCATCGCAATCGCCGCGACCAGCTCGCCCGCCGCCAGGCGCGGCAGCCAGGCGCGACGCTGCGCGTCGCTGCCGTAGGCGAGGACGTAGTGCGCCACGATGCTCTGAATCGCCGAGCCGAAGTGGACACCAGCGCGCACCAGCTCTTCGAGCACCACCGCCTCGTGCGCGAAGCTGCCGCCGCCGCCGCCGTATTCGTCGGGAATGTCGGGCAAGAGCAGCCCGGCAGCGCCAGCCCGCGTCCAGGCGTCAGCGTCGGGACGCTGCTGCTCGCGCCAGCGCTCCTGCTGCGGGACGAACTCTTTCTCGATGAACTGACGAACCGCCTTGCGGAACGCCCGCACGTCGTCAGTCGCCCACGAGGACTGATAGCTCCCGGTGGCGGTCATTGGTGGTCGCGCGCCATGTTGGGTACTGGAGCGCCGCACGTAAGTCTTTGAGCCATCTCGCTCCCGCCTTCGTTGGCTGTGCGGCTGGGTGATCCGAGCCGCAGCCGCGACCGTGCCGTTGCAGACGGCGGGCCAAAGACAGTGGCAAGGGCTGCATCTGGCGGCGGGAAAAGCCCTTAAGCGTCTAGCGACTGTCCGAGCCTGTTCTGGGGTGAGGCGTCGACGCCTCACGGGGCTTTAGCCCGACGAAGCCCAGCCGGGGAGCGTTTTGCGCCGCAGCAACGCTACGGCCAAAATCGCGCCGCTAGCGCGGCGGTGCGGGGGTCCGCGGGGGGGACGGTCGCGCCGTCCAGGACGGCGAACGGCACGACTCCGCGCACCGCGTTGGTGAGGAAGGCGCTCCGTCCGGTCAGCGCCGCGCGCGGATAGCGTCCCTGCTCCACCCGGTCCACCAGCTCGAGCACGCGGGCGCGGGCGATGCCAGGCAGGATCCCCAGCTCGAGAGCCGGCGTGCGCAGCCGGTCTCCCTCCCACCAATACACGGTCCACGTGGTGCCTTCCGCCACAAAGCCATCGGGCGTGAGCAGCAGCGCATCGTCTGCCTCTGCCACTTCGGCTTCAGCGGCAGCTTCCTCAAAGCAGTCGCGCTCCGTCGTCTTGTGCGGGTAGGGCTGGTGCGGCTCGGCCGCCGTGATCACCGCCGGCGGCTGCGTCGCAACGAGCTGGCGCACCGTGACGCTCGCCCGTCCGTCGCGCACTTCCACCCGGAGCACTGCGTCTCCAGTCGCCGCAAACGGGGCGACCAGTTTCCTCACATCCTGGTTCGGCTGCGGAAGGCCCAGCTCGGAGAGCGAGCGGGTCAGCCGGGCAAGGTGGCGCTCCAGCAGCGGGATGCGGCCGTCGCGCACGCGCATGGTCTCGAGGAGACCGTACTGCGGCTGATTCATGGGTGCTAAGCCTCAAGGCGTAAGCCGCAAGCCGCAAGAGGCCCCGTCCCACTTGCGGCGTACGCCTTACGGCTTGCTTTTAACGCCAGCCATTCCCCATCTTGTGGCGCCCGCGACTCCAGGAGGACCCTATGCGGAGGTTCCCCACGGTTCCGCGCGACGTCTCTGTGCTACGCCTTTGCTTGACGTCTTTCTGCGCGACGCTCTTCGCCGTTGCCTGTTCTCATGCTCCGCCAGCAGACTTCGCACCCGACCCTGGCCTCGTCGGGCAGATCCGTGACATCCGGATCATCCCCGGGTACACGCGCGCGTGCCCGGGCGCGACGATCCCCACCACGTACGAGGCCGTCCTGAACGACGGATCGCGTATCCCGTTCGCGCGGTCGTACGACAAAAAGCACCCGCCCCGTCTCCACGTGGTGTTCCTCGACCGCGAGAGTCCCGACGCGGTCTCGCAGGACGACGGCGACTGGGTGACCGAGCGAGACCCGATGGCGACCGTCGCCACCGGGTTCCGGCTCACGGCCACGCTCCGGGCCAAGCCCAGCGCCACCGCTACGGTGGTGGTGCCGCCGTATTACGGATGCATGCCCCACGCGTTCACGTTCACCGGCGATCAGGGGCAGGTCGGTCAGGCCGGAGCGAACGGGCCGGACGTGGCGGTGCGGTTGGCGATGTTGCGCTCGCCGTTCTACGACAAGCTGTACGTCGCCGCGATTCAGGCGGGGGTCGCCGTCCCCTTCTACATCCTCGGCGACGCCGCCAGCGCTCCGCCCGCCGACTGGCTGATCGTGGAATCGCGCGGGGGCGCGGGTGGGACGGGACGCGGGGGCCCGAACGGCAGCGACGGCTCGGCGGGGGCCGCGGGATGTCCGGCCCAAGCGGGCGCCCCCGGGGGGAACGGCGGGCCCGGGGAAGCGGGAGGCTCGGGCGGGCGCGGGGGCCGCATCACGGTCATCGTGCCGGTGGACCAGCCGCTGCTCGCCGGACTGGTGGATGGGCGGAGTATCGGCGGCACGGGCGGGGCGGGTGGCGCCGGGGGCGCCGGCGGGAAGGGAGGCAAGGGCGGTCAGGGCACCGCCGATGCGAATAACCGGCGTTGCCCGGACGCGGCCGACGGCGCGCCGGGCCGCGCGGGGGCAACGGGCCAGCAGGGAAGCGACGGCGCAACGGGACCGCGCTCGATCGTGGTGACGGCGCCCACGCGAGAGCTGTTCGGAATGCAGGTGCCGCCGGGGCTGGGAGCGCTGCTAGAGCGAATGCAGCGGAGGCCATAGACAGCCGCAAGGCTTACGGCTATCGCAATACCAGGTGCGAGTATTGGAGAAAGTTTTCAATCACCAGCTCGAACTCGTCGCCCGGTGTGATCGCCGGCAGCTGGGTCGACCAGGACTTGCGCGCGCCGACCGGGTCGGCCACCACGGTCACAGTCCCGGAGGCCCTGACGAACTCGGCGGGGACGGTGAACTCGATGGTGTTGTTGGTCGTCACGATCCCGAGCCGCACCCACATCGCGCCGCGAGCGAGGTAGATTCTCACGTCCGACCAGTTGCTGTTGGTGACGCGCAGCGTGACAGCGGCGTTGCTGGACGAGGCAGATGGCGCGGCTGAATCCGGGGTGACCTGAGGCGAGGGGGTGGCTGCAGTTGGCGCCGCCTGGCCGTGATGCGCGCACGCGGTGACGGCCAGCCAGGCGCAGAGGGACCAGCGGAACCGCGACATGGATACGCCCCCCTTCAACGTCGTAACATACTGCACCACACCAGACCGTAGAAGGGACCGCAATGTCAGGGTCGTACGACGTCATCATCGTCGGGGCGGGTCACAACGGCCTCGTCACGGCGGCCTATCTCGCGCGGGCGGGTCGCCGGGTGCTGGTGCTCGAGCGCCGCGACGTGGTGGGTGGCGCGTGCGTGACCGAGGAGCTGTGGCCCGGATTCAAGGTGTCCACGGCGGCCTACGTCAACAGCCTGTTGCGCCCCGAGATCATCCGCGACTTAGAGCTCGCGCGGCATGGATTCGAGCTGCTGCCGCGCAGCCCCTCGTCGTTCACACCGTTCCCCGACGGCCGGTTCCTGCTGATGGGCCCGGACAAGGAGTTGACGCGGCAGCAGGTCGCCAAGTTTTCGGCGCGCGATGCCGAAGCGCTGCCGCGTTACGAGGCGATGCTCGAGCGGGTCGCTGACTTCATCGAGCCCACCCTGCTCCAGACGCCCCCCAACCCGTGGTCATTCCGTCCGCGCAACCTCGCGCAGCTCGCCGGTCTGGGGTGGCGATTCCTCAAGCTCGGCAGGGACGGCCCCGGCGCGCTCGAGATCCTCACCGGCGCGGCGCTGCCGATTCTCGACCGCTGGTTCGAGTCGGAGCAGCTGAAGATCGCGCTCGCCACCGATGCCATCATCGGCGCGATGGCCTCGCCCACTGTACCGGGCACGGCGTACGTGCTGTTCCACCACGTCATGGGCGAGTGCAACGGGGTGCGGGGGATGTGGGGCTATGTGCGCGGGGGGATGGGCGGCATCACACAGGCGCTCGCGTCCGCCGCGCGCGCCCGCGGCGTCGAGATCCGTCTGAACAGCCCGGTCGCGAAGATCGTGACCAAGCGCGGCCGGGTGAAAGGCGTGGCGCTCGCGGACGGCACCGAGTTCGCGGCGCGCCAGGTCGCGTCAAACCTCGACGCGCGCCTCACGTTCCTGCAGCTGGTCGATGGGAACGAGCTGCCGGCGGAGTTCGTCGCGGCTGTGCGCGCCATCGACTACTCGAGCGCCTCGCTCAAGATCAACGTCGTGCTCTCGGAGCTCCCCGATTTCACCGCGGTCCGGGGCAGCGGCCTCGCGCCGAACACCCACCTGCGCGGCACGATCCACCTCGCGCCCACGCTCGAGTACATGGAGCGCGCGTACGACGACGCCAAGTACGGCCGCCCCTCCGCGGATCCGATCCTCGAGTGCACCATCCCCTCGGTGGTGGACACGACGGTGGCGCCGGCCGGGAAACATGTGATGTCGTTCTTCGTGCAGTACGCGCCGTACCGGCTGCGCGACGGCGCGACGTGGGATCAGCTGAAGGACAAGTTCGCCGACCGCTGCTTCGACATCCTCACCGAGTACGCGCCCAACTTCAAGCGCGCGGTGATCGATCGCCAGGTGCTCTCGCCCTTGGATCTCGAGCGCCGGTTCGGGCTCACGGGAGGAAACATCTTTCAGGGCGCCATGACCCTGTCACAGCTGTTCTTCCTGCGCCCGCTGCCCGGGTACGCCGACTACCGCTCCCCCATCAAGGGGCTGTATCTGTGCGGCTCGGCGACGCACCCGGGCGGGGGTGTCATGGGGGCGTGCGGCTATAATGCGGCTCGGGAAATTCTGAGAGATCGGTGATGTCGTTATCCGTCAACCGTTAACCGTCATCCGTTATCCGTGGGGCAACGGAAGCGACGGATAACGGATGACGGACGACGGATGACGTTCAGGCTTTCTTCGCCGTCGGCGGCAGATGGCCGTTCAAGCGCAGGTAGATTGCCATCTGACTGTAGTGATCCGCCCAGTCGGCGACAGTGATCAGCGCCGCCATCCCCTTGGTGACCTTGCGGCCGCCGAAGAAGTCGATGCTGTCGGCCAGCTGCGCATCCTGGATCTGTGCGAGCACCCCTTCGCAGTACTTGAAGGACTCCTTGAGGCCCGCGACCAGCTTGTCCTTGGCGTCGGCCCCCGTGAACTGGGCCACGTCCGGCTCCTTCTGCCCGCTGGTCGCGGCGCAGAGATAGTTATTCCCTTCCTTGATCAGGTGCGCGACCACATCGCCGAAGGTCATCTGCGCGGGCGTGGGCTAGTAGTTGTACTTGTCGGCGGGCATTTCCTCGGCGGCATCGACGATGTTCTTGGTCTGGCGCGTCGCCATCGCCCGCACCCCGTTCATCACCGGGTTCTGAGCGTGCAGCGTCAGCGGGAAGGCACAGACAGCGACCAGCGTGGTACCGAGCGCGAATCTCATCCTATTCTCCTGTGGTAGGCGTGGTAGCGGCCGCCGAATTTTGCACCGGAAAGGGCCCCGAGTCCAGGCTACATTGTAGCATGCGAATCCCCATCATCGCGGTCCTGCTCGCCGCCCCCCCCCTGCTGGCCGCCGCCGCCCAGTCGAACGCCGAGCGCGTCGCCAACGACGCCTACACCCGCTCCCACGACTACGACCTGGTGCATCAGCGCATCGAGGTCTGGAACTTCGACTGGGACTCGACCTCGCTCGACGGACGGGTGGCGACCACGCTGGTGGCACTGCGCCCGGGGCTCGATTCGGTGGTGCTCGATGCCGGTAAGGGCCTGGCGATCGGGCGGGTGGTAGACGCCGCGGGGACCACACTGCGCACCACCGCGCACGCCGACACGCTGGTCGTGTTTCCCGCACGGCCGGTGGCGTTCCACGACACGCTGCGGTTCGTGGTCGAGTACCATGCGCGCATCGACAACGGCCGGGGCCTGACCTTCATCCAGCCCGAGGGCCGGGAGCACCGGCCGCAGCAGATCTGGAGCCAGGGCGAGGACCACGACAACCACTATTGGTTCCCGACGTACGACTTCCCCAACGACAAGATGACGTGGGAGCTCGTCGCCACCGTGCCGCGGCAATACACGGTGGTGTCGAACGGGCGGCTCGTGGCGGACCGGCCGGTGCCGGGTGGCGGTCACACGATCACGTGGCGGCAGGACACGCCGAGCGCCACCTATCTCGTGTCGCTGATCGTGGCGCCGCTCGTGAAGATCGCCGACCGCTGGCGCGGGATGCCGGTGGACTACTACGTGTATCGCGCCGATTCGGGCCGAGCGCGGCGGCTGTTCGGCGTGACGCCCGACATGATCGACGTGTACTCGCGGCTCACGGGCGTGCGCTACCCCTGGGCGAAGTACGCGCAGACCACGGTCGCGGACTTCTTCGGCGGCATGGAGAACGTGAGCGCCACGACGCTCGTCGACTGGCTCCCCGACGATCGGGCGTACCACGACCGGCCCTGGTACCAGTGGATCCTCATCCCCCACGAGCTGGCGCACCAGTGGTTCGGGGACTACGTGACCACCGAGAACTGGGCGAACATGTGGCTCAACGAAGGGTTCGCCGAGTTCATGCCCGGCCAGTACTGGCGCGAGAAGCTGGGACGCCACGCCGAGGATGACTATTACCTCGACGAGTACCGGCAGTACCTGGAGATCGACGCGCGCCGCCGCATGCCGCTCGCCGCCCTGGGGTCGAACAACATCTACCCGAAGGGCGCGCTGGTGCTGCGCATGCTGCGCGACTACCTCGGTCCCGACCGCTTCTGGGCTTCGCTGCACGTCTATCTGACGCGCCACGCGCTCGACAATGCGACCACCGACGACCTGCGCCAGGCGGTGCTCGAGGCCACCGGCGAGAACCTGGACGGCTTCTGGAGCGAGTGGATCTACGGCGCCGGCCACCCCGCGTTCACGGTCACGGCGACCTACGACACCAGCTCCCGCGCACTCACGCTGAAGGTGAAGCAGACGCAGAGCGACAGCGTGAAGGGCGACAGCACAGGCCCGAAATACCAAACGGCCGCAGTGTTTCACATGCCCGTGACCATCCGGGTGGGCACGGCCGCAGGCGACGTGGTCCAACGCACCGAGCTCATCGCGCGTGAGCAGACGATTACCGTCCCTGCACTGGCCGGGCCGCCGTCGATGGTGGTGTTCGACGACGGCAACACGATCGTGAAGGAGCTGACCTTCGATCAACCCACGGCGTGGCTCGCGACCCAGCTCGCGCGCGACGGCGACCTGTGGAACCGGGAATGGGTCATCGAAGAGCTGGCGAAGCGCCCGACAGACTCGACGGCGCTTGCGGCCCTCGCCCGAGCCGCGACCTCGGCGGACTATTTCCTCACGCGCGTGCAGGCGGCGGAAGCCCTGGGCGGCTTCCCCGCGACCGGTGCGACTGGACCGCTCGCGACGGCGGTGGGCGACACCTCAGCTGCGGTGCGGCGAGCGGCCATTACCGCCCTCGGCAAGCTCAAAGGTGCTGAGGCGGCGCGCCTGGCCCGCGCCACGCTGCGCGGCGATTCGAGCTACGAGGTCCGAGCCGCAGCGCTGATGGCGCTCGTGGCGGCCGATTCCGGCGCGCGTGACAGCGCGGTCACGCTGGGGCTCGCGACTCCGTCATATCAGGATGTGATCCAGGAGGCGGCGTTCCGCGTCATCGCGCAAACCGGAGACACCGGCGCGTTGCCGCGGGTGGAAGCGCTGCTGGGGAGCGGTCGCCTGCCGGCCCACGTGCTCGCCGCGCTCGCCGCCCGCGGCAGCGCGCACGCGCTCGACCTGCTCACCGGTCACCTCGACGATACCCGTGCGTACGTGCGTCGCTGGGTGGTCGAGGCGTTTCGCTTCACGCTGCCGCGCCAGGTGAGCCTGACACGTCTCGAGAGTGTGGCGGGTCGGCTCAAGTACGCGGATACGAAGAAGGACGTGGAAGCGGCGGTGCAGCGGCTCCAGAAGCCGCAGACGGACGAGGAGTAGCGCGCCGCATCCACCAGTACAGCGGCAGCCCCGCGAGGATCAACAGCGCGCTCATCAGCGTATCGGCCGGGTCTTCTCTGGCCGTGTTGAGCACCAGCCATACCGAGAATAGAATGAAAATCATCGGGGTGACCGGGTACCCCCAGGCGCGGTACGGGCGGGCGAGATCGGGGAGCTTGCGGCGTAGCCGGATCACCGCGCCGCACGACATCGCGTA
>CBFHAJ010000080.1:0-16474 GCA_965653495.1 uncultured bacterium
ACGTCGAAGCAGGCAGCCGCGGCGACGATGGTGAGCGCCAACCAGAATCGTTTCACGGTGCCTAAGTGTAAGAGGGCCCCGTCGGTGACGGCAGGGTCGTCAGTCACGGAATGGAACAGATCAGAACATCGACATCGCGAGAAACGACCGCAGGTTGTCGTTGGTCACCCGCAGGCGCGCGCACAGCAGCCGGACCACCGACCACAGCACCTTGTACGCGATGTCGCGGTTGAAGTCCAGCAGCAGCTCGAAGTCGGCGCGCGCGATCGTGAGCAACGTGCAGCTCGAGTTGGCGATGGCGTCCGTGGAGCGCTCGGAGCGGTCGAAGATGGCCATCTCGCCGAAACAGGCACCGGGCTTCAGGACGGCGAGCGCTTCCTCTCCCGAGCCGGGGATCGTGCGGGAGATGCGCACGTCACCTTCGGAAATGATGAACAGCCGGTTCCCGGGCTCCCCTTCCTTGAACACATGCTGGCCCGCGGCGAACTTTTGCTCACGGCACACCTCGGCGACACGGGCCAGCTCCCCGTCATCCAGGTCTTGGAAGATCGCCGCTTGCTTCAGCAGATTCAGGTTCACGCGACGAACCTATGACCCCCCGGAGGGAGGGGCAAGTGAAACCGCGGGTGACGTGGGCGGATCTGCTCACCGCGCTGCGCCTGCCACTGGCGGCGGCGTTCCCGTTCGTCGAGCGGCCCGCGCTCCAGCTCGGGTTGGTCGGTGCGGCCGCCGCGTCCGACTTCTTCGACGGGATGGTCGCCCGGCGCCTCGGCAGCTCGCACGTCGGCGCCTGGCTCGATCCGATCGCCGACAAAGTCTTCATGGCCGCAGCGTTCTTGAGCGTCGCCCACGCCGGCCTGTTGCACCCGCTCGAGATCGTCGGCGTGCTGGGCCGGGACATCGTGGCCACCCTGGGGTACGTCGGAACGTGGCTGCTGCGCCGTCCCCTCATGCTCCCGGCTCGGGCCGGCGGCAAGGTCGTGACGGCCCTGCAACTGCTGACGCTCGTCGCGTGCATCGTGCGCTCCCCGCACGTGCACTCGATGGCGTGGGCCACGACGGCGGTGGCCCTGTATGCCATCTGGGACTACGCGCGCGTGGCGGCCCGGACCAAGGCGCGCCGCGAACCACAGGCGGAGGCCCGAGGGGCCGGAGGGGGAGGGGGGGGCGGAACGTGACGCGGAGGGCGCGCTGGACCGTGTTGGTCGTCGCGTGCGGAGTGCGGGCGTGGTGGGGAGGTGTGCTCGCGGCACAGGAGTTTCATCCGCCGTCGGTCCGCTCGTCGGACCGCGGTACCCGGCTCGGGTTGTTCGGCTTCGGCGTGCGTGGGGGCATCGACGTGGCCCGACCGAACCAGTTCGTCCTGGGCGTGACGCTCGATGCCGGCAACATCGCGTCCAGTCGCTTCCGGCTGCGACCGTCGGCCGAGATCGGCGTCTTCAACACCTCGAACAGCTATATCGGCAGTCTCGAGGGGATCTATCGCTTCACAGGCGAGGACGAGGTGGCGACGCCGTATGCCGGCGGCGGGTTCAGCGTGGTCGGGCACGATCGCTGCGGCGCCGACCCGAAGTGCCCGGACCTGTGGGCCAACGTCGTCGTCGGGTTCGAGCTGCACTACCGCTCCACGTTCAACTGGTTGCTCGAATACCACAGCCTTGGCGGGTTCAGTCACAATCGCTTCTATGTGGGGCTCACCACCCGGCGGGGGAATTGACGTGGCGGGCGGCACGCCGGAGATCACGATGCGCTGGCGCGAAGGCGCGCCGGGGAGCCTGATGTTCGAAGCTGCGGCGCCGGGACGCCCGCCGGTGGTGGTCGACGGCAACACCAAGGTCGCCACGTCTCCCGTCGAAATGCTGCTGGTAGCGGCGGCGACGTGCTCGGCATCCGACGTCGTGCTCATTCTCCAGAAGCAGCGCGTGACGTTGCGGGGGCTGGAGGTGACGGCGCGGGGAACGCGGCGCGCCGAAGAGCCGCGCCGTTACACGGCGCTGCACTTCGTGTTCACGATCACGGGCGACGGCGTCGACGAAACCAAAGCGCGCCGCGCCATCGACCTCTCCCTCGAGAAGTACTGCTCGGTGGTGGCGTCGCTGGCCACCGACATCCGCGTCACGTACGACGTCGCCCTGCGCTAAGACGCTGCTGTGCGCCGCGGGCTTGGCGTGGGGCGCGGTGCTCGCGGCGGCGCCGGCCCGGGCGCAGGGTCTGAGTGCCACGGAAGTGGGGACCGGGGCGACGGTCGTGGTCGCGCATCGCGCATTCTGGGGCCCCGAGCTCAGCGTCGCCCGGCGCCCGGGCGGCCAGGGGCGCTTCGCGCTCGCCGTGGCCGGCGGAGACTACGACCGCGCGCTCGGCGTGCGGCTCGAGGCGAACGCCCAGTTCCTGGTCCGGCCGGGCGAGCGCCGGAGGCCGGGGCCCTACGGAGGGTTGGGGCTGGTGTTTTTCGGGGCGACGGGGGCGCGAGGGACCGGCTATCTCACGGCGCTGCTCGGCGTGGAGGGGGCGCCAGTGGCCCGCCAGGGCTGGTATGCCGAACTGGCGTAAGGCGGCGGCGTACGGCTGTCACTCGGCGAGCGGTTCCGGCGGTTTCCGCCCTGGTGGTAGGTCAGGCCTCGGCGCCGACGGGCGCACTGCGCCCGACCACGGGGCGGCAGTAGCGCTCTCCCAACAGCCGCAGCTCGGCGAGCTGCGCGTCCTCCAGTGCTTCATACCGGTCCGCGAGATACAGCATGGTGTCGTCGAACCATTCCTTCTGGTGCTCCGCGCTGGCTTCGAGTACGCCGCAGCGGAGGATGTGGGAGAACAACTCGTCGCGGGCCTGCTCGAATACGGAAGGGGTGGACAGTCTCCGGGGTTCCGAACGCTTCTTTGCCATGCCGGCGGTGCTCCTCTCGTGTCAGGACCGGGAATTCGGGGGGCGCGCGATCGATCGGCGCCGCAATGTAATAGGGCCCTGGACCGCGCGCAAAGGGCCGCCGGGGCGCGCTGCGCTGTATTATCATGGACGGCGGAAGGGCGGGGTGGGCGGGCGCAACGACATGTGACGCGAGGCGGTTCCATGGGCGATCACTCGGAGGAAGTGTACGGGCCGGACCGGGCGGAGCGCCTGCTCGCCATGGTGCGGGCCCTGGCCGAGCGCATCCAGGCGCTCGATCGCGCGGGCGAGCTGCTGGCGCGCGTGCCGGAGCTGCAGAAGCTCCTCGGCACCATCCGCAGCGAGCTGTTCCACTATGAAGTCCGCTTGACCTACGACACGCCGGAGGTGGCCGAGAGTCGCCGCATCGTGGAGGACGCCGAGCGGCGGGCGCACGAGGCGACGGCGGGCGTCGAGGACGACGACGACGACGAACCGTGGCGGAGGACGCGAGACCAATGAAGGGGTTCTACCTGCTGCTGGTGGCGGTCGCAGTGATCGGAGGCGCGGTGCTGTGGTACGGCTCGCGCGGGACGCAGGCCTCCACCGCGGCACCCGGGACTCCGCTCCCCGTAGCGGCGGCCGACGGGTTCAAGGGCTACACGCTGGGCTCGGATTCCGCGCCGATCGACGTCACCGAGTACTCGGACTTCGAGTGCCCGTTTTGTGCGCAGTTCGCCACGGTGCAGATGCCCGTGGTCCGGTCACAGCTGATCGCCACCGGCCGTGTGCGCTGGCGCTACCGCGACTTTCCGCTCCCCACGCACGCCTACTCCCGGTACGCCGCGCTCGCGGCCCAGTGCGCGGGAGAGCAGGCAAAGTTCTGGGACATGCACGACCAGCTCTTCGACCATCATCAGTGGGCCCAGACCGGGAAGAACCCGCGCAACCTGTTTCGCGACTTCGGCAAGGCGATCGGCCTCGATCTCGACAAGTACGACGCCTGCATGGACGGCCAGCGCTACGCCGGCCGGATCCAGGCGAGCGTGCAGGAGGGAGAGGCGCGCGGCGTGAAGGGTACACCGACCTTCTTCGTGAACGGCCGCCTGTACGAGGGGCGCTCCACTTCGGATGACTTCAAGGCACTCGCGGATAGTCTGACCAAGAAGCACAAGTGATTCGGCGTCAGGCGATCGTGCTCCTCGCACTCGTGGGGCTGCTGGTCGCGACGTACCTCTGGCTCTACAAGATCGGCGTGCTGGGCGAGCTCCGCTGCGGCACCGGCAGCTGTGAGTACGTGCAAACCAGTCCCTACGCGATGCTGTTCGGCGTGCCGGTCGCGTTCTTCGGCGTGGCGGGATACGCCACGCTGTTCGGGCTGGGGCTCGTCGGACTGCAGCCCCGGTTCGCGACCGACCGCCGGCTGGAGCCTGTCGTCGCGGCGCTCGCCACGCTGGGGTTCCTGTTCACGCTGTACCTCACCGGCATCGAGGTGTTCGTGTTGCACGCGATTTGCCGCTGGTGCGTCGGATCGGCGGTGATCATGACGGCGATCTGGGGACTGTCGCTCGCGGGCCTGCGTCGCAGACCATGAGGTGGCGCGGCCTCAAAAGTTTCTTCTTCGGCCGGCCGCTGCCGTCGCAGCGGCTCCACTCCGAGCGGCTCTCCAAGAGCGCCGCGCTCGCCGTCCTTTCGTCGGATGCGCTCTCGTCCGTGGCGTATGCGACCGAGCAGCTGCTGCTGGTACTGGTCGTGGCCGGCATCGCGGGGCTGCATCACGCTCTATCAGTGGCGGGGGCGATCGTCATCCTCATGTCTCTGGTGGTGGCGAGCTACCGCCAGACGGTGCTGGCCTACCCGCAGGGAGGCGGGGCGTACTTCGTCGCACGGGAGAACCTCGGGATCTCGTTCGGCCTGGTCGCGGCGGCGGCGTTGCTCGTGGACTATGTCCTGACGGTGACGGTGTCGGTCGCCAGCGGGGTGGACGCCATCACGTCGGCGTTCCCAGCCACGCTCCAGCATCGCGTGGCGATGGGCGTGCTGGCGATCGCGATCATCGCCTTCGGCAACCTGCGCGGCATCCGCGAATCCGCCGCGGTGTTCTCGGTGCCGACGTACCTCTTCATCGGGATGTTCGGCTTGATGCTGCTGCTGGACCTGGTGCATCCGTTCGGGTACTGGGCGCCCGCCGCGCGGGCGGGCGTGGCAGGGGCGCAGCCCGTGACGCTGTGGCTGTTACTCACGGCGTTCGCGTCCGGATGCTCGGCACTCACCGGCGTGGAGGCGATATCGAACGGCGTGCCCGTGTTTCGGCCCCCCGAGTCGAAGAACGCCGCGACGGTCATGCTGTGGATGGGACTGATCTTGGGCGCGTTCTTCGCCGGCACCAGCCTGGTGGCAAACCGGCACGGTGTCTTGCCCGTGGGCGACCAGACCGTGATCTCGCAACTCGGTCACGGCGCGTTCGGCAACAGTCCCCTCTACTTCCTGCTGCAGGTCGCGACGGCGTTGATCCTGATTCTCGCGGCCAACACGGCGTTCGCCGACTTCCCGCGTCTCGCTTCGATTTTGGGGCAGGATCGCTACCTCCCGCGGCAACTCGCCAACCGCGGCGACCGGCTGGTGTTCTCGAACGGCATCCTGATGCTGGCGCTCGTGGCGGGGCTGCTGCTGGTGCTGTTCCGCGGCGAGACGTCGGCGCTGATCCACCTGTATGCCGTGGGTGTGTTCGTCTCCTTCACTCTGTCGCAGGCGGGCATGGTGCGCCGCACCGTGCGCGAGCGCGGCCCCCGCTGGCCGACCCGCGCCATGGTGTCGGCCGTGGGGGCCGGCGCTACGGGCATCGTCGTCATCATCGAGCTCGTCACCAAGTTCATCGAAGGCGCCTGGATCAGCGCGTTCCTGATCGGGCTGCTGGTGGTCGTGTTCTACGCGATTCAGCGTCATTACGTCCGTTTCGGCGGTCAGCTCGCCATCGCGGAATGGCAGCCCATCATTCCGCGCAAGCATATCGTGATCGTTCCGGTCGCGGGCGTCTCTAAGAGCTCGCAGGACGCGCTGGCGTACGCGCTGCTCCTGTCCCAGAACGTGTACGCCGTGGCGGTCGCCGCCGATCCGGAGCAGGCGGCCAGGTTGGAAGAAAGCTGGGACCGGTGGGACTCGGGCGTGCCGCTCAAGGTGCTGCGGTCGCCGTTCCGCTCCATCGTGCGCCCGCTGCTGGACTACATCGAGCGGGTCGAGAAGGCCGAGCAGCCGGACTGGCTCACCGTGGTGCTGCCCGAGGTAGTACCGGCGCGCTGGTGGCACGCGTTTCTGCACAATCAGACCGTCTATGCGATCAAGACGGCGTTGCTGTTCCGCCGCAACGTGGTGGTGACCACCGTCCGCTACCATCTCACCGCCTGAATGGACTGGCGATCCGTCAAACGAGTCCTGCTCGGCAAGCCGCTGGACACGCGGCACCTCGAGGCCGAGCGGCTGACGAAGGTCACCGGGCTCGCGGTCCTCTCGTCCGATGCGCTTTCCTCGGTCGCGTACGCCACGGAAGCCATGTTGCTCATCCTCATGGCAGCGGGGTCGGCGGGGACGGACCACGCGCTCGCCGTGGGCGGCTTCATCGTGTTGCTGCTCGCCATCGTGGTCGCGAGCTATCGCCAGACGGTGTACGCCTACCCGCAAGGGGGGGGTGCCTATTTCGTCGCCAAGGAAAACCTCGGGACCACCTTCGGGCTCGTGGCCGCGGCCGCCCTGCTCGTGGACTACACGCTCACGGTGGCGGTGTCAGTGGCCGCCGGAGTCGACGCCATCACCTCGGCGTTTCCGGTGCTGCACGCCCATCGAATCACGATGGGCGTGGGCGCGATTCTGCTGATCGCCTTCGGCAACCTGCGCGGCCTGCGCGAGTCGGGCGCGATCTTCTCGGTCCCGACGTACTGCTTCATCGCGATGTTCGGCCTCATGCTGCTCGTGAACCTGGTGCATCCGTTCGGCGTCGTGCCGGCGGTGCCCGCGGCGACGAGCGGCGTGACGGCCGTGACGACCTGGCTCCTGTTGCGGGCGTTCTCTTCGGGGTGCGCCGCCCTCACCGGCGTGGAGGCCGTGTCGGACGGCGTGGCGGCGTTTCAGCCTCCCGAGTCCAAAAACGCGGCGATCGTGCTGGTGTGGATGGGGCTGATCCTGGGCGGCTTTTTCGCCGGCTCGACGTTACTGGCGCATCACTTCGGCGTGCTCCCCGTCGGCAGCCAGACGGTGATCTCACAGCTGGGGCACGCGGCGTTCGGGGACAGTCCACTCTACTTCCTGTTGCAGTTCGCGACCGCGCTGATCCTCATTCTCGCCGCCAACACGTCGTTCGCGGACTTCCCGCGGCTGTCGTCCTTCCTGGCGCGCGACGCGTACCTCCCACGCCAGCTCGCCAACCGTGGCGACCGCGGCGTGTTCTCGAACGGCATCCTGGTGCTGTCCCTCGTGGCGGGCGGCCTGCTGTGGCTGTTCCGCGGCGACACCCACGCGCTCATTCCGCTGTACGCGGTCGGCGTATTTCTGTCGTTCACGCTGTCGCAGGCGGGGATGGTGCGCCGCCTCGCGACCCGGCGCGAGACCGGGTGGGCGGGCCGGGCGATCTTCTCGAGCGTTGGAGCCCTCGCGACAGGGATCGTGCTGCTGATCGAGCTCGCCACCAAGTTCGCGAGCGGGGCGTGGATCACGGCCCTGCTCGTGACCCTGCTGGTGGTGATGTTCTACGAGATCCATTCGCACTACACCTTCTACGCTGGCCAGCTCTCGAGCAGGGAATGGCAGCCCGTCTGGCCCCGCAAGCACGTGGTCGTAGTGCCGGTGGCCGGCGTGTCCAAGAGCACGGCGTCGGCGCTCGCGTACGCGCTGCTCCTGTCCCAGAACGTGCGCGCCGTTGCCGTCGCGACCGATCCCGGCCAGGTGCCCCGCCTCCAGGACGAGTGGGACATGTGGGATTCCGGTGTGCCGCTCGAGGTGATCGTCTCACCCCACCGCGCCATCGTGCGGCCGCTGCTCGAGTACATCAACAAGGTGGAGTCGGAAGAACACCCCGATTGGCTGACGGTGGTGCTCCCCGAAGTGATGCCCGCGCGCTGGTGGCATGCGTTTCTGCACAACCAGACGGTCTATGCGATCAAAGCCGCCCTGCTATTTCGGAAGAACATCGTGGTGACAACGGTGCGGCATCACCTGGAGAGGTAATGGAGGTCGGGGGAGGACGGTGAAGGGCTCCTCCTCCGACCTCTTCCGACTTCCTCCGACCTCCGCCGACCTCATTCCACCTGTCCAAACTTCGCAATATCCTCCGGCAACTCCCCCTGCTGCGCCGGCTTCGCGTCCTTGCCCTGCACCATGGCACGGATCTGCTCGACGACGTCCGGGTTCGCGAGGGTGGTTACGTCGCCCACGTCGCGTCGGTTCGAGATCGCCGCGAGCACCCGGCGCATGATCTTTCCCGACCGCGTCTTGGGCATGTCCGGCACGATGTACACGTGCTTCGGCCGGGCGATCTTTCCGATTACCTCCTCGTTCGCCTTCACGACCCGATCGACGATCTGCTGGCTCGGCTGCACGCCCGGCTTGACCGCGATGTACACCTCGGGTACGCGTCCCTTGAGCTCGTCCTGGACCGGAACGACCGCCGCCTCCGCGACCTCGGCGACCGTGAGGCAGGCCGACTCGATCTCTTTCGTGCCCAGGCGGTGCCCCGCGACATTGATCACGTCGTCCACCCGGCCGAGGATGCGGTAGTAGCCGTCGGCCGCCTGCACGGCGCCGTCGCCGCACATGAACGGCCAGTCGCGCCAGTCTTTGCTCTTGGGGTTCTTGTTGTACTTGCCGTAGTACGTCTTCACGTAGCGGTCGGGGTCGCCCCATACGGTCTGCATGATGCCGGGCCAGGGATTGCGGATGCACAGGTTCCCCGCCTTCCCGGAGCCCTTGGGGACGTCCGCGCCGTTCTCGTCGTAGATGGCGGGAAAGATTCCCGGTGCCGCCGGCCCGCAGCTCCCCGGCTTCATCGCGTGGATCGCCGGCATCGTGGTGCCGAGGAAGCCGCCGGTCTCGGTCATCCACCACGTGTCGGTGATGACGGCCTCGCCCTTACCGACCTCGTCGTAGTACCAGCGCCACGCCTCGGGCTCGATCGGCTCGCCCACGGTCGTCATGGACTTGAAATGGTAGTTGTACTTGCGCGGCTCCTGCGGCCCGAGCTTGCGGAGCATGCGGATGGCGGTCGGCGCGGTGTGGAAGATGTTGACATGCAGGCGTTCGGCGATGCGCCACGGTCGGCCGGCGTCGGGGAACGTCGGCACGCCCTCGTACATCACGCTCGTCGCCGCGTTCGCGAGGGGACCGTAGACGATGTAGGAGTGCCCCGTGATCCAGCCGATGTCGGCCATGCACCAGTACACGTCGTCGGGGTGGACGTCGAGCACCCACCTGGTCGTCGCGGTGACGTACGACAAATAGCCCCCGATCCCGTGCTGCACCCCCTTGGGCTTGCCGGTCGTGCCGCTCGAGTACATCAGGAACAGCGGCCCTTCCGAGGGCAGCGCCACCGGCTCGACGCGCGTGCCCTTGTGTGCCTGGAGCAGCTCGTTCACGAAGAAGTCCCGCCCGGGCACCATCGGCGTCTTGGCGGAATACTTCCCGGCATAGCGCTGCCACACGAGGACCTTGTCGACGTCCTGGCCCAGCTCCTTGGCGGTACGCACGGCGATGTCGGCGTTCGCCTTGTGATCGACGAGCGTGCCGTTGCGCCAGTAGCTGTCCATGGTGATCAGCAGGCGGCTCCCGGAGTCCTGGATACGCGAGCCGCACGCTTGACCGCTGAAGCCGCCGAACACCTGCGAGTGGATGACGCCGAGCCGCGCGCACGCCAGCATGGTGATCGGCAGCTCCGGCACCATCGGCATGTGCAGGGTGACCCGGTCCCCGGCCTTGAGCCCCAGGCTGCGGAGCAGCGCCGCCATTTCGTTCACGCGGGCGTGGAGGTCGTCATAGCTGATCGAGACATCCCGCTCCGCTTCCGGCTCGGGGACGAAGATGAACGCGGCCTTCTGCGCGTACTTGGCCAGATGCCGGTCCACGCAGTTGTGGCAGGCATTGAGCTTGCCGCCCACGAACCACTTCCAGAACGGCGCGTTGCTGGTATCGAGCACGGTGCGGTACGGCTCGACCCAGGTCAGCATCTCGGCGTATTCCTTGAAGCAATCGGGGAACTTGGCGTCGGCGAACCGCTCGAACACGCGCTCGTCTCGCATGTTCGCCTGTGCCTTGAACTTCGCGGAAGGCTGATAGTACTCCTCTTCCTTCCAGTGCACGGCGATCTGGGCTTCGCTGACTTCGGTGAGGTCCGGCGTCGGGGTCTTGGTCGTCCTGGCCATGTGATCAGCCTCAGGCGTTGAGGTCGCCACCCGAGCAGCGTCGCCCACGGGCGGATTTCGCGGGGTGATGGACCGGGGAGGCTAACGTAACCCGCTCCCGGGCGGCGACGTCAACCCGGGCGGTCCTTGCAAACTGCGCGGTGGCACTCGCTCTGCAGTGGCGTAGCGGGTGACGCGTCTCACGCAACCTTTGACAAGCGGTTGACGTCCAGCAGCTTAGCTGCATTGGCACCGGAGTCGCGTATCCCACCGGTCGGCGATCAACCTGGAGCCGACCGTGGAGGAATTGATGGCGATGTCGACCCGTCCGAGCGAGAAGGTGCTGGCCGCTCCTGAGGAGCTGGGCCTGGATTCGCGCACGGCCTTTCGCCGGACGGCAACCGAGCTGCTGGAGCAGCTGGGTGAGGGCAGCGGACGCCTCGTGATCGATCTCTCGGGGACCCGACAGATCGACAGCGCAGGGCTGGGGGCGTTGATGCTGATTCAGCGCAAGGCGGCTGAGCGGCGTCTCACGGTGTGCCTGCGCGGCGCCAACGAGGAGCTGCGGTTCCTGCTGGTGCTGACCAAGCTCGACGACTTGTTCGAGTTGGAAAGCGGCGCGCGCTGAGCGGGGCGTGGACGGCGGGGGGGGCCGGCATATATTGGCCCACCTATGTCGTCCGCCCCGCCCTCCAACGCGCGGCGCCGGGTGCTGTTCGTCGAAGACGAATCGGCCCTGCGGCGCACCTATCAGCGGTTCTTCGCCACGCGGTACGACGTGGCATTCGCGGCGAGCGGTACCGAAGCTCGCCATCAGCTCGCTGAGTTCCGGCCGGAGGTCCTGGTGCTCGACCTGCGGCTTCCCGACACCGACGGCGTGACCCTGCTCCAGGAGATCCGCCAGTCGCGCCCCTCCCTGCCCGTGATCGTCACCACGTCGTACGTCAGCATGGAGCCGCTCATCACGGTGCTCGACCTCGGGCACTCGGGGTATCTGGTCAAGCCCTTCGACATGGAAGACCTCGCCGCGCGCATCGATGCTCTCGGCTGAAGGCCTGCGGCACGCCTACGGGCCGGTGGTGGCACTCGACGACGTGTCGTTCACGCTCTCCGCCGGACGCACGCTCGCAATCTTCGGGCCCAATGGGGCCGGCAAGACGACGCTGCTCAAGGTGCTCGCGGGGCTGATTCGCCCGCAGCACGGCCGGACGCAGACCGGGGAGGGGGGACGGCGCGCGATCGGTTGGATCGGCCACGAGTCCCATCTGTACGGCCACCTCACGGTGCGGGAGAATCTGCTCTTCTGGGCCGCCATCTACGCTGTCGCGCCGTCGCAGCGTGGCGAGCGTGCCGCAGCCGCACTGCGGCGACTCGGGCTTGCGGAGCAGGCGGAGCAGCCCGTGTGGTCGCTGTCGCGGGGACAGCAGCAGCGCGCCGCGATCGCGCGGGCGCTGATCCATGAGCCTGCCGTGCTGCTGCTCGACGAGCCCTTCACGGGGCTCGACCTCGCCGGGGCCGCCGAGCTGCGCGCCCTGATCGGCGAGCTGCGTGGCGCGGGCCGCGTGCTCGTCGTGGCCACCCACAACGTGGACGAAGGCGTCGAGCTCGCCACCGACGTGGCCTTCCAGCGGCGCGGGCGCTTCGTCCACTTCGCGCCGCGTGGGGGACGGGACCCGGCGCAGATCGCCGACGCGTATCGCCGGGCGATGAGCGATGCGTGAGCTGGTGCGGCAGGCGTGGACCGTGGCTCAGAAGGATCTGCGGCTCGAGCTGCGCACCCGCACCGCGATCGTGTCGGCCGTGGTGTTCACGGCGCTCGTGCTCACGCTGTTCAACTTCGGGCGCGACCCCACCGCCGTCGCGACCATCGACCTGGCGCCGACCATCCTGTGGGTCACGTTCACGTTCGCGGCGATGCTCACACTGAATCGCGCCTTCCAGCTCGAGCTCGAGAATCAGGCGCTCGACGGACTGCTGGTCTCTCCGCTCAGCCGGACGAGCCTGTACTGGGGCAAGCTGATCGCGAATCTCGTGTTCGTCGCCGTGGTGGAAGCGGTGGGCCTGCCCCTGTTCGTGCTGTTCTTCAACGTCCCGGTGGGCCACGTGCTCTTCCCGCTCGTCGGCGTGATCGCGCTCGCGACGCTAGGGTTCGTGGCCGTCGGCACGCTGTTCAGCGCGCTCGTGATCCGCACCCGGTTCGCGGAGCTGCTGCTCGTGGTGATCCTGCTGCCGTTCCTGCTGCCGCCGCTCATCGGTGCCGTGCAGGTCACCGCGCGGCTGCTCGAAGGGCGTCCCTTGAGCGAGTCGGTGGGGGACCTTAAGTTGCTCGCCGCTTACGACATCACCTTCGTGTCACTCGCGACCCTGCTATTCCGCTACACGGTGGACGAATGAGCCTGGCACACAAGGGGCGGGCGATCACGCTGGTCGGTCTCGCGTTGCTGGCCATCGACTACGTGCGGGCGCTCGCGTTCACGCCGATCGAGCGGCTGCAAGGGCCGGCGCAGAAAATCTTCTACCTGCACGTGCCCGCCGCGATCTGGGCGGAAACCGCGATGGTGCTGGTGGGGCTGGCGGGAATCGGGTACCTGTTCCTGCGCGACCCGCGACTCGACCGGTTCGCGGCAGCCTCGGCCGAAGTGGGCACCGTGTTCGCCGCGATCGTGCTCACCACCGGCCCGATCTGGGGCAAGCCGATCTGGGGCACCTGGTGGACCTGGGACGCCCGGCTCACGTCGACGCTGTTCCTGTTCTTTCTGTATATCGGGTATCTGCTGTTGCGCGGAGCAGTGATCGATCCCGGACTGCGCGCCCGCTATTCGGCGGTGCTCGGCATCTGCGGCATGTGCCTCGTGCCGTTCATTCACATGAGCGTGTACCTGTTCCGCACGCTGCATCCCCAACCCATCATCCTGAAGCCCAGCGCGCCGTCGCTGCCCGCCAGTATGCTCGCGACCTGGCTCTTCTCGCTCGGCGTGTTTTCCCTCCTGTACATCGGATTCGTGACGCAGCGCTATGCGCTCGGTGGGGAGGACGCCGACCATGCCTGACGTCCCGGCCAACGCCGGCTACATGGCGGCCGCCTACATCGTGACGGCCGTCATCCTGCTGGCCTACACGCTCTCGCTGTACCGTCGTTCCGGCCGCCGCTAGCCCTCGCGCTTGGCCGTGAATAATTCGGCGCGGGCCTCCGAGAGACGCTCCAGTCCGTCGGGCACCTGGGTGGCCCAGAGATGGAGCGCTTCATCGGCGGCGCGCACGTCGCCGGCCTGGAACAGCGCCTGGGCGTTGAGCCGCAGCGCTTCCGCCCCGCCGCCCGCGGCATAGGCGCGGGCAAACCGCGCGGCGGCTTCAGCGGGCCGGCCCGCGCGCCGATACAGATCTCCGGCCGCGAGCGCCGCATCGGGGCGCTCCTCGAGGGTCAGCACCTGCTCGTACGCCACGAGCGCGTCCTGCTGGCGAAACACCATCTGGAACGCCTCGCCCAGCAGCATCCACGCGTCCGGATTGGCGGAAAAGCGCTCGACGGCCTCCTGGGCCGCGGCGACCGCGCCCCAGCGGTCTTCGATGGCGCGGCGCAGCCGCACGAGCGCCGGGTAGCATTCCGCGAACGTGGGACTCAGCGCGCAGCCGAGCCGCAGCCACCAGTCGGCGCGCTTAGGCGCGTCGCGTTGACTGGCGGCGGCACGCCGGACCGTGAAGCGCACCAGTGCGGAGCGGAAGGAACGGAGCATCGGTAGATTGCAGACAATCTATGTCACACGTGCGACAGCCGCCGGGCGCCGCGCGCCCGCTGCGCGGCCGGCGCATCGTCGTCACACGCGCGCGCGAGCAGGCGGGCGAGCTGATCGGCGCACTGGAAGCGCTCGGTGCCGAGGTCGTCGCCGCGCCGACCATCCGCATCGTGCCGCTGGCGGACCTCACAGCGTTGCGCACCGCGCTCACCGCTCCGGCGCCTTATGACTGGATCGTGTTCACGAGCCAAAACGCCGTGCAGGTGGTGTGCGATCGGCTGTCCTCCTGGGGGCTCGCGCCGAGCGACCTGGCGCGCGCGGCCGTGGCGGCGATCGGACCAGCCACGGCGCAGGCCCTCACGCGGCGCGGCGTGGACCCTGCGCTCATCCCCGAGCGTTTCGTCGCCGAAGCCGTGGTGGTCGCGCTCGCCGCGCGGTGCGACCTGCGGGGGAAGCGTGTGCTCCTGCCGCGGGCGCGCGAGGCGCGCGACACCCTCCCCGCGGGCCTGCGGGCGCTCGGGGCCGTGGTCGACGTGATCCCCGTCTACGAGACGGTTCGCGCCCCGGAAGACGGCAGCGCGCTCGCGGCGGACCTGGTGTCGGGGACGATCGATGCCGTGACGTTCACCTCCTCGTCTTCTGTGCAGGGCTTCGTTGAAATGGTGGGCGCACCGGCCGCCACCTCGGGGCAATTTCTGGCGGTGCTCATCGGCCCCGTCACCGCTGCGACGGCGCGGGAGCTGGGGATCACGGGCTCCGTCGAGGCGGACGAGTACACCACCGGCGGCGTGGTGAAGGCGCTCGTCCGTCATTTCGGGTGACGGCCGCGCTCAAGCTCGGCACGCGCGGCAGCAAGCTGGCGCTGTGGCAGGCGGAATGGCTGAAGGCGGCGCTGGCGCGGCATGGCGTCCCCGCCGAGATCGTGACCATCAAGACCCGCGGCGACGCGGAAGTCGACCGCCCGCTGCGCGAGCTCGAGGGCAAGGGATTCTTCACGAAGGAGATCGAGGACGCGCTCCGCGCCGGCGGCATCGACGTCGCGGTGCACTCCCTCAAGGACCTTCCCACCCGGCTGCCCGACGGTCTCGGGCTCGCCGCCGTGCCGGTGCGCGCCTCCGCCGTCGAAGCGTTGGTGACGCGGGACCCGGGGACGACTTCGATCGCAGGCATAGCGAGCGGCGGCAGAATCGGGACCTCGAGCCTGCGACGCGTCGCCCAGATCCGGTATCTCCGTCCGGACCTCGAGGTGGTGGCGCTGCGCGGCAACGTCCCCACTCGGGTGCAGAAGGTGGCCGACGGTCGCGACGGTCTGGCGGCGGCGCTGCTCGCGGCAGCGGGGCTCGACCGCCTCGACCTGGGCGGTCGTATCGCGGCGCGGCTCGATCCGCTGGAGGTCATGCCCGCCCCCGGCCAGGGAGCCCTCGCCCTCGAGGTGCGGAGCGACGACGCGCGCGCTCGCCGCGCCCTGGCGCCGCTCGACGACACGGCCAGCGCGCGCCAGGTGGCCGCGGAGC
This sequence comes from uncultured bacterium, assembly GCA_965653495.1. GTDB lineage: Bacteria > Gemmatimonadota > Gemmatimonadetes > Gemmatimonadales > GWC2-71-9 > AG41. The sequence continues at coordinate 15,491 of CBFHAJ010000080.1, forward strand.
GCGCCCTGCTCGCCGCGCTCGAAGGCGGCTGTCAGGCGCCGGTGGCGGCGTATGTGGGGGCTGGGGGCTCGGGGCTCGGGACTCGAGTGTTCGGACGCGTCACGGCGCTCGACGGCTCAGTCCAGCTCACGGCGTCTGCCGAGCTGGACGGCCGCGATCCCGTCGCGGTCGGCGGCGCGGTTGCGGACTTGCTGAAGGCGCTGGGTGCGTCGAGATTGCTCGCCCGATGAGCCAGTTCCCGATCCGTCGGATGCGCCGGCTCCGCCGCACAGCGGCGCTGCGGCGTCTGGTGCAGGAGACGCATCTCGTCCCATCGCAGCTCGTGTGGCCGTTGTTCGCGTGCCACGGCACCGGCGTGCGGCGCGAAGTGACCACGCTGCCGGGTGTGTACCAGACGTCCGTGGACGAGCTCATCAAGGACGCCGAACGGGCCCATCGCCTCGGGCTCGGCGGGATCATTCTGTTCGGGCTGCCCGAGGCGAAGGATGCCACGGGCTCGGAGGCGTATGACGAGCAGGGCATCGTGCAGCAGGCGGCCCGCGCCGTGAAGCGCACTGTGCCCGAGCTGCTCGTGATCGGCGACGTGTGCTTGTGCGAGTACACCGATCACGGGCATTGCGGCGTGATCCAGGACGGCGCGGTGGACAATGACGCGTCCGTGTACCTGCTCGGAAAAGTGGCCGTGACGCAGGCCCGGGCCGGCGTCGACATCGTGGCGCCGAGCGACATGATGGACGGGCGCGTGGCCGGCATGCGGAAAGCGCTCGATGCCGCCGGCCTGTCCCGCACCCCGATCATGTCGTACGCCGCCAAAACGGCGTCGGCGTTCTACGGGCCGTTCCGCGAAGCGGCCGGGTCCACGCCGCAGTTCGGCGATCGCCAGTCGTACCAGATGCAGGGCACGAACGCCGACGAGGCGATGCGGGAGATCCGACTCGATGTGGACGAGGGGGCGGACATCGTGCTCGTCAAGCCCGCGCTCCC
>CBFHAJ010000081.1:0-16426 GCA_965653495.1 uncultured bacterium
GGGGCCCCCTCCGGGGGGCCACCCCCGGGAGAGGCACCCCCCCCCCCACGGCGGCCGCGACACCAACTTATGCAGATTCGCTGTTTAGTACGACACCGTCAGGGTCACGGTCCCCGTGTAGCTGCCGGCCGGCAGGTTGGCCGGGGGGGTAACCGTTGCACCGACGAAGAAGTAAAGTGTCCCGCTCGCGCTCAACGTCGCGCCGGCGGGGGACGCGGACGGCGTGATCACCGCGCCACCCGATGTCGAGTTCGCCCCGTTCACGTAGCCGGTCCACGAGCCGATCGACAGGTTGTTGCCGCCGCTCGTGAGGTTGGCGGGAAGCGTGTAGGCGTAAGTGACCGGTGTGCTCGCCTGCCGCGTGACGCTGAACAGGCCGCCGTTGCTCGCGTCACTGTAGGCGACCGTCTTCGCCACACCGGGGAAAACATTGCCGAACGCCAGATTCTGCGTGCCGGTGACGGTGATCGGGGACTGCACCGAGGCCGTCGCCGTGATGCTGCCGTTGACGCCCTGCGCGCGGGCCAGGGTAGTCCCCACGAGCCCGAGGACGAGCGTCGCAAGCGCGGCTCTTGAAATGATGTACATGTCTATGGCTCTCATGACGGAATTAGTAGGACACCGTCAGGGTCACCGTGCCGGTATAGCTCCCCGCCGGCAGGTTGTTGGCCGGGGTCACCGTGGCCCCGACGAAGAAGAACAGCGCACCGCCCGAGCTCAACGTCGCACCAGCCGGCGTGGACGACGGCGTGATCGCCGAGCCGCCCGACGTCGCGTTGCTGGTGTTCACATAGCCGGTCCACGAGCCGATCGGCAAGTTGTTGCCGCCGCTCGTGAGATTGGCCGGCAGCGTGAACGAATACGTAACCGGCGTGCTCGCTTGGCCCGTGACGCTGAACTTGCCGCCGTTGGCGGCGTCACTGTAGGCAACGGTCTTTGCCACGCCCGGGAAGACGTTGCCGAATGCCAGATTCTGCGTGCCGGAGACGGTGATCGGAGACTGCACCGATGCCGTCGCCGAGATACTGCCGCTCACGCCTTGCGCGCGGACCATGGCGGTCCCCACAAACGCGAGGACGAGCGTGGCAAGCGCGGCTTTGGATGCTGTGTACATGCTGTCTCCCTATCTGTTTTGTGATACTGCACTTACAGCCTGACGCACCGTTGCATCACTTGTTGCTGCCACGCAATAGAGCAAGTGGCATGCCAAAGTGATTTATTATTTGACGATCGTATGATTATTTGACATATGAGGCGTACTTGTCCTAGTACCGATGAGGCAATGCCTTGCGCTCATTGCGTGAACGATAGTGTCGTTTTTTTGACGAAGAGGAGCCTTCTGATGGCGCAGCTGAACCAGCATAACATATTGCAATACAATTACTTATATCGTGCATCCTCGCGGTACGCGGTGTGCCTTAGCTGAGCGGCGGCAACTCCATCTCCGTCCCAAGGAGTAGGCAGCGGTGAGTGGTCAGCACGGGGTCTCGGTTGGTCGCCATGTCTTCGTCGGCTCGCTCATCGCTGCCGGTTGCCTCCTTCACCCCGCTGCCGCAGAAGCCCAAGCTCGCAGCAGCTTGCAAGTCTCCGCGCAAGTCGTTGACACAAGAGCCAGTAACGACGCCCTCCGGACGGCGCGGACGGCGCTGCATCAGGCCGCTTTGGGGAGTCCCACGCTTCAGCCAGAAACCACAACCCTCGCGCAGGTTAGCGTGGCGCCGAGCGCTGAGTCGCGGCGTGCTCTCGTGGTCACCGTGGACTACTCGAAGGACTGAAAACCCCAGCGCTACTCGATCCCGAGCTTATGCCGTAACGAGAGCGGCATCAGCGGAATGGCGTGCCTGATTGGAACGGTAAGCGCGAACCCAGGGCCCTGCTGTAGCCCAGCCCGGTGGATCGCGATCACTTCCCCATTCGTGTTGAATAGCGGGCTCCCAGACGACCCACCGATCGTAATGCCGTCGAACTGGATCACGTCGTCGGTGACCCGCGAGATGATACCGGCGGACATCGAAGTATGCACGACGGCGGTATGGAGGTGCGCGAACCCCGAGCCGGCGGGATAACCGATGAGCGCGGCCGGCTCGCCCTGACGTGCCTTGGTGCCCCCCCAGTCGATCGCCCCCAGGTACGGTCCCTGATAACCACGGATCTTCAGTATGGCGATGTCGCGCTCCTGCGAGGTCGCGATCACGTCGGCGTACCGCCCCTGCGCTTGGTCCGCCATGACCACCCAGGTCGTATCGGGTCGGGAATGCACAGAGTCGGTCACCACGTGCCAGTTGGTCAACAGGTACCCGTCGGGCGTGATGACGAACCCGGTCCCGTTGAAGTAATCCCCGCCGATCTTCACGATGATAAGGCCGACGGCCGCCTGGTTTTGCTGCGCGACCGTCGCGAAGTCCGCGGCACGAATCGCTCGCATCTTGGCGTCGAGGCTCTGCGTCTGCTGCTCGGCGCTCGCCACCGCGCGCCGCAAGCTGTCGAGCGTTGCGGCCGATGGCGTGCGCTGCTCGGCCGCGGCGAGCTCGTCGCGGAGCCGCTGGACCTCGCTCTGTGCAGCCGCCCGGCGCGCCTCGCCGGCGGCCAGCTGAGACGTGAGGGCAGTCTGGGCGCGGTCCAACGCGGCACGCAGCTCCCTCGTCCTGGCCTGCGCGGAATCGAGCTCGACGCGCAGGCTATCCACCTGAGCCGCTGGAGCGGCGCTCGCCCGCGCCGCTTCCAATGCTCGCTCCAGGCGCTGCGTGGCTGCGCGCGTGGAATCCTCGGCGCTGCGCCGTGCGACGTCGGTCTCCTCGACCTGTGTCGACAGCAACCAGTACACCCCGTACAGCGCGCCACCCAAAAGCAGTAGCAACACCATCACGACAGCACTGAACCAGCGAAACCGTCGCCCCGTGTCGCGCCGCACCTCGGCCGCCACCGCCTTGAGGAATGCAGCCGACCCACGCTTCTCTCCCACGGCGCTGCGCTGCTGTTTAACGCGCGCGACGGCCTGGCTGATCGCGCCGACGACGCCCACGGGGGGTCGCTTCGCGATGGGCAGCTGCGGTGCGGTGCCCAGCCCCTCGACGATCAGCACCGGCCCGGAGGGGCCGAGCATCAGCCGGTCACCCAATCGTATCGGCAGCGGTTCCGTAAGCCGGTCGCCGTTCACAAAGGTGCCGTTGCGCGAGCCCGCGTCGCGGATCACCAGTGAGCCGGAAGGATCGACCAGCAGCTCGGCATGGATTCTCGACACAATCGATTCTGAGCCCCCCGCCAGATGGACCTCGCATTCCTGCCCGCGGCCGATCCGGATGCGCACGCCGCGCGCCTCGAACAGTCGTCCCGTATCGGCCTCGAGCAAGGTGACCCCATACGCGCGTTCCGGCGGGAGGCCGGCGCGCTCGGGGAGCGTGGGGGGGAGCCCTTCCGTAATCGACGCTACCGTGAGCCGGGGCCCGGACTCGCCGAAGCCAATTACGTCGCCGGCGCGCAGCACGACGGGAGCCTCAACGCGGCGGCCGTTCACGAACGTGCCGTTGCGGCTGTCCAGGTCGGCGAGCCGCCACTGGCCGTCGGCAAAGCGCAGCTCCGCGTGAATCGTCGACACGACGCCGGCGCCCGGGCCCTCCAGGACGACGGCGCAGTCCGGGCTGCGGCCCAGGCGCGCCACGCCGTCCCGGATCTCGTTGACCCGGTCCGTCACGACGTCAATCAGACGGAGGTATGGCATGTGGCGGCGCCGGCCGTTACCCGACCGGCCGCCGGCTATGCGAGCAGGGGACTCGCCTTGGCCCGGCGGTCGGGGATGAGACGTCGCGGCTCGAGCGAGCGTCGCGGGGCCCGCCGGCGCTCCGCGTGCGAGCGCCGCTCCACCCCCGACCGCCGCTCCTCCGGGACGGGTTGGGTCGCCTGCCGACGCTCAGCGCGCGAGCGCCGGTCCACACCCGAGCGGCGATCATCCAGCTGGCGTCGATCGCCGCGCGTCCGGCGATCCGGCAGGGGTTCGTAGGCGATGGGGTCCTCTCCCGTAACCGGGGGCCCCAAACCTACCGGCCAAACAGGGCCCCGGCTAGTGCGCCGTGCGGAGCCGCACGTCGATGTCAGTGATCACTTCCTCCGCCCGACCCCTGCGGACCCACCCCTTGTGCCGGCCCCGGTCGCGCTCTTCGTTGATTCCCCGAACCAGCACACGGTTGCCTTCCGGCGACGCAAACACGCGCACGACGTCGTCGTCACCACGCCGGGCCCACACCACCCGACTGGGACCGTCGTTTTCGACACGGAACACGGTGTACCCGCGTTGCACCAGCACTTCGCGGGTCACCACCACGACGCGGTCCACGGGCACGACGTACACATATTGGGCCGGTTCGGCATACACCACCTCCGCGCGCGTGTAGACGCCAGGCGCGCAGGCTGCGAGCGTGAGAACCAGCATGAGTGAGCACCGGGACATTTGGCCCTCCGTAGGGAAGCGGGTCTGGGTGGAGACTCCACCAGGCCGCCGTTCGTTACCGCCGAGTGACGGCGGTCACACCCCCTGAGGGTAGATTGAGCGGCACGATGCCGCCCGACGCGCCGGAACTCGAGCTGCCCCCCGCGATCAAGCAAGCGCTGGACGAGGGCTTCCGGCTCGATCGCCTGGTCGCGGCCATCCCGGAGCGGGCCGTGTACCGGGCCTGGGACCGCGTGCTCAAGCGTCCGGTCGCGTTGCACGTGCACTTGGCGGCCGACTCGCCCGGGCGCGCCTGGTTCCTGCGTGAAACGGAGACCCTCGCGGCGCTCGACCACCCGGCGATCCGCCACGTGTACTCGGCCACACTGGTGGACGGTTTCGCCTATCGGACCACCAACTGGGTAGAGGGCGAGAGCCTGGCGGACGCGCTGCGCCGCGGGCCCCGGCCCATTCCCACGGCGCATACGCTGGTGCGGGACCTGCTGAGCGCCGTCGAGCACGCGCACGCGCGCGGCGTGATCCTGCGGCGCATCGTCCCCACGACGCTCATGCTGGAGGCGTCGGGGCGCGCCGTGATCACCGACCTCCGGTACGCCAACTGGTGCCTGCCGAACGTTCCCACCGACGACCGCGGTGCCGGAGGGAACTTCGTCGCGCCGGAAGTGCGCGCCGGCGAGCCGGGGGAGCCGGCCAGCGACGTGTACGCCGTCGCTGCCCTCGTGTACTACGTCCTGACCGGCCAGCCACCCGACGCCGATCCCACCACAGTCATCCCGCCCCGCGAGCTGCGCCCGGAGGTCCCGGTCGCGCTCGAGCGGGTGTTGCTGCGCGCGCTGCATGCGGTGCCGAGCCAGCGCTACTACACGGCGACCGAAATGCTCGAGGACTTCGTGAGCGACGCCGGCGTGTTCCACGAGCCGGCCGCGGCTCCTCCGATGGCGGAGGCCGGCTTCGAGCGACGGCTGCGCCGTGCATTGGGCGACGATTACGAGCTGCTCGAGGAGATCGGCACCGGAGGATTCGGCCGCGTGTATCGCGCGCGCGACCTCGGGCTCGAGCGCGACGTCGCGATCAAAGTGCGGCACCCGTCCCTCACCGCCGATCCGGCGTTGAGCGAGCGCTTCCGCCGCGAGGCGCAACTGGCGGCACGGCTGCGGCACCCGAACATCGTCAGCATCTACGACATCATGGGGCGGGCCGGGCTGCAGTGGTACACGATGGAGCTGGTCCCGGGCAGCAACCTGGCGCAGCTGGTGCAGAAGCAGGGGCCCCTCTCGGTCGACCAGACCGTGCGACTGCTCGATCAGGGACTCTCGGCGCTGGAACACGCGCACGCGCTCGGTCTCGTCCATCGGGACCTGAAGCCGGAGAACATGCTGATCGAGCCCGACGGCCGACTGCGCATCACCGATTTCGGGTTGGCGTTGGCGCTGCGCGGCGACGCGCGCTTCGGTGGCGCCACCTCGCGCAGCGGTACCCCCCAGTTCGCCGCGCCGGAGCAGCTGCTGGGCGAACGCGTCGACCAGCGGGCCGACCTGTACTCGCTCGCCGCGGCCGCGTACTTCGCGCTGCTGGGCCGGCCACCGTTCGAGGGCTACACCCCGGAAGCGATTCTCGCGCGCCAGACGATTGACGACATCCCGTCGCTACACGAGTCACGGCACGATGTGCCGCGTGAGATGGAGGAGGTGCTGCACCGCGCCCTGGTGAACGATCCGGCGGAACGCTTCCCCAACGCCACGGCGTTCCGGGAAGCGGTGCGCCGCTCGCGCGGGTTCCTGCGGCGCCTCAGCGCCGTATTACGAGGCGAGTGACGGCAGGTCAGAGACCGGTCAACCCTGCATCCGCTACCACGACCCACGGCGTCTTTTAGACGGACACTCTGTGGGAGGAATCATGTCGAAGGCGAGCACCGTCGCGGTCGCGTTACTCGCAGCCGCCTGTGGCGGGTCGAACCCGACCGGGACCGGGGGGGGCGGCGGCGGCAATCCACCGCCCACGGCAACGGTCACGATGTCCGACTATCAATTCTCGCCCGAGACCCTGAAGGTCGCCGCGGGGACCATCGTCAGCTGGACCAACGGCGGGACGACCGACCACACATCCACCAGTGACACCTCCGGCGTCTGGACCAGCGGCGCCGTCAGTCCGCCCGGACCGCCGCCGATGACCTGCCCCTATCCCCCCTGTACCGGCACGGCAGGAGGATCGTTCGCGTTCACGTTCCACACGGCGGGGACCTACCCATATCACTGCGCGTACCACGCCGCCCTCGGTATGAAAGCCGTCGTGATCGTGACGCCCTGATCTAGCGCCAGCGGAAGATTCCCAGCGCGACGACGAAGCTCACGAGACCCCACCCGGTCACGATCGCGAGCGCTGAGCCGAGACTCGTGAGCGGGCTGCCGTCGATCATCACGGCGCGCAGCGCATCGTTCAACGCGGTGAGCGGGAGCGCCTTCACGAACGGCTGCATCGCCTCCGGGAAGCGGGCATAGGAAAAGAACGTGCCCGACAGGATCCACATCGGCAGCATCACGAGGTTCATGAGCCCGGAGACCGCTTCCACCGTGCGGGCGCGGCTCGCGACCAGCAAGCCCAGCCCGGAGAACGAAAACGCCCCGATCACCGTGACGAGCGCGACGGTACCCAGCGAGCCGCGCACACCGACGTTGAACACCAGCCAGCCGAACCCCACCAGCGCGGCGAGCTCGGCGAACAGAAACACCAGGCGTGACAGGATGAACGACGCCAGATAGTGACTGCGGCGCATCGGCGTGGCCATGTAGCGCTTGAGCAGCTTCTTGGTGCGTGCCTGCACGACGGAGAACCCCACACCCCAGAGCCCGCTGCCCATCAGGTTCATCCCGAGCAGCCCCGGGATGAGGAAGTCGATGTACCGCGACCCGGGCTCCGTGACGCGCTGGTCCTGGACGCGGGCCGGATCGACACGGCCGCGGGCGCGCTGCAGAGCCTCGTCGGTCGCCAGCCGGGCCAGGCGGCTCTCGGTGCGGGTCGAGTCATAGCGGTAGACGACAGGGTCACCGGGCACGACCAGCAGCGCCGCGCGGCCGGTGCGCAGCTCGAGCCGCGCCTCGGCGCTGTCGAGCACAGCCGGCGCGAGGCCCGAGGTGCGAGCCAACGCGGCTGCGACACTCGAGTCTCCCGCGCCGCGCAGCACCGCCACGCGCAGGTCGCCCGGGCCGCGGTTGCGGAACGCGATCCCCAGGGCGAACGCGAGCACGATCGGGAAGCCGAACACCCAGAAGACTGCCTCCGGCTCACGATAGAACTCGCGCATCCGGCACAGCGCGAGCTGTACGAGCGGATGGTCACGCATCGCGCAGCTGCCGGCCCGTCAGGGCGACGAACACGTCTTCGAGCGTGGCGTGATGGGTGGCGAGCAGCGAGAGCTCGACGCCGCGACGCTCGAGCAGGCCGAGCAGTGCCGGCACCGCGCGGTGCACCTGCGCCACGGTGAGAGCGGTACGATCCAGCCCTGGACGCACGGCGCGGACGCCCGGGAGCGCCGTGAGCTCCTCGACGTCCGGGGCGAGGTTGCCGCCGTTACTGAGCGCGAACTCCACGACGTGCTCCGCGCCGAGCGACGCGATCAACTCGTGCGGGCTGCCCAGTGCGATGACCTTGCCGTGATCCATGATCGCGACGCGGTCGCACAGGCGCTCCGCCTCTTCCATGTAGTGCGTGGTCAGGAGAACGGTGCCGCCCGCCGCACGGAAGCGACCAATCACCTCCCACAGCTGCCTCCGTGACTGCGGGTCGAGCCCGGTGGTCGGCTCATCGAGGAACAGCAGCTCGGGACGGGAGACCAGCGCGCACGCCACCGCGAGCCGCTGTTTCTGCCCGCCGGAGAGCTTCCCGACCCACGCCCGGCGCTTTTCCTCGAGCTCGACCAGCCCCAGGACCTCGTCCACCGTGTGCGCCGCCCGGTAGAAGCTGCGGAACAGCCGCACCGTCTCCTCGACGGTCAGCTTGTCGGCGAGCTGCGTCTCCTGAAGCTGAATCCCCAGGCGCTCGCGCAACGCGCGTGATTCGCCGATCCATCGCATCCCCAGGACCTCGACGTCGCCCGCATCGGGCTCGGTGAGCCCTTCCAGGATCTCGATCGTGGTGGTCTTGCCGGCGCCGTTCGGGCCGAGCAGCCCAAAGCACTCACCACTCGCCACGGACAGGTCCAACCCCGCGACGGCGGTCACGTCGGCGAAGCGCTTGACGAGACCGGTGCAGCTGATGGCCGACACGGTCAGGTGGGCTTTTGCTGCCTGGGCGGCGGATTCGGCTCGGGGGGCGCCATGGCTTTCTTGAGCGCCCCCTCGAGCTGCAGGTGGAGGCTGTTCACCGCGTCGCCGAGCGCGCGGATTTTCATGAGGACGCCGCCGCCCCGCCCCGCCATCACAGACATCGTGCCAGCGACGTCCGCGATCGTTCCGATGTTGGTCGTGAGCGCGCGCTGGCGCATCTGGGAGGACTCGATGGCGATCTTCTCGCAGATCTGCTGGATCGTGCGCGTCTGCCCGGCACGGTTCGACTCGAGCTCGGCGACCAAATGCTTGAGATGATCGGCCGCACGTTGGAACTCCGCAATCTCCTCGACCTGCCGGACCTGGTCCGCTGTGAGCTTCTGGGTCATGGCAGCACCTCGGTGAGCACGCGCCCGTCGAGCGGCTCGGCCGGCGTCAGGTCGAGCAGCTTGGCGATCGTGGGTGCAATGTCCACCGTGCGCACGTGCTCCGCGTGCACGCCGCGGCGCACCCCCGATCCCCAGAACACCAGCGGGACGTGTGCGTCGAGATCAGTCGGCTGCCCGTGCATCGCGATCGGCAGGTTCGGCACGCCCCAGATGCAGTACGGCTTGAGCGTGACGACGAGCTCGACACCGGCGTCGGGCGGGACTTGCCGCCGCCAGCGGCGCAACGGCTGCTCGGCCGAGTCGGGGCCCGCGAGATTCGCCACCGCATCCACGCGCTGCACGCCCGGGAGCGCGCGCAGGCGCGCGGCCACGTCCGTCACGACGCTATCAACGGGGACACCCTTCGCCGCGAGCCCGGCGCTGTCCGGGAGCAGGAGCATGCCGCTCTCGAACGAGAACCACTCGCGGCCCCCGGCGCGCTGATCGAGCGCTGCATTCACTGCCTGGATGATGGTGTCGGGGATGACCCGATCCGCGCCGGCGTGTCCCAAGGCACGCGAGCGCTCCGGGAACGGCGTCACGCCGTGATCCGCCGTCAGCACGACGAGCACGTTGCCGGTGCCATAGCGCACGAACAGTTGATCGAAGAAGCGGCTCAGGTAGCGGTCCAGTCGCAGCACCTGATCGTGGATCTCGCGCGAGTCAGGACCGTACGCGTGTCCGATGAGGTCGGTGGCGGACAGGCTCACGGCCAGCAGGTCCGTCGCTCCACGGCCCAAGCGCAGCGCGCGCAGCCCCTCGAGCGCGAATGCCAGGGTGAGCGAATCCATGCCGGGTGTACCTTCGAACGCCAGCGCCGCGGTCCCGCTGTCACTCGGCAGACGATGCGGGAAGGTGAAGTCCCGGCCCTGATTTTCGTACGGGACGCTGTCGGGCTCGGGGTATTCCCGCTCGGGCAGGAGCAGCGTCCACTGCGTCTCCGCGGCGCGGAACGGAATGCGCTGGGCGTTGAACGCGCGCACCCACAGCGGTAGCGTGTCCGCGTAGTAGCGGCTGGTCGTGAAGTACCCGCCCACGTACCAGTACACCTGCTCTTTGGCCCGGCCGACGGGAAGGATCGCGCCCCGGTCTTTCGCCGAGACCGACAGGGCCCGCGCGGCCGGCTCGGCCGCCTTGAGCCAGTCGAACAGCTCCGTTCCCCGAAACCGCGCGGGCGACGCGCCAACCCCCGGCAGTCCGATGAGCGGAGCGGTCGAGTCCTGCACCCCCGCGAGATTGCGGATGATGCCGGTGTGCGCGGGGAAGCGCCCCGACAGAATGCTCGCGTGGCCGGGAGCCGTCTCCGTGATCGCGTGGTCCTGGTAGGCCTCGGTGAACACCGCGCCTTCCTTGAGCAACCGGAGCAGGCCGCCGCGCAGCTGGCTGCGGAAGCGATCCAGGTAGTCCGCGCGCAGCTGGTCGACCGTGACGACCACGATCAGCCGGGGACGCGGCGCGGGGTGAGCGGGGGGGGGAGGCGTCGGCCGGGCGACGGCCGCGGCCATGGCAAGCAGAGTCTTTATCATGCGGAAAAAATAAGCGCGCGGGGCCGGCTATGCCGCCGCGGCCACCGGTTCCTCGCGGGGCACCCGCGTGGCGAGCAGCACCGCGCACGCAATGATCACGGCGCAGGCGAAGAACGGCACGCTCGGGCCGAGGTGCTGATAGGCGAGCCCCGCCCAAATCGGCCCGATGACGCTCGCCACCCCCCGCAGCGCCTGCTGCACCCCGAGCATCAGCCCGAACTCATGCCGCTCGGCGCGATGGCTGACCAGTGCGGAGTTGGCGGGGAAAAACAGGGCCGTACCCAGTGGCAGCAGCACCTGCAGGACCAGAAACATCGGCACGGAACGCGCGAACGGCAGGAGGGCATAGCCCAAGCCGTACAGCGTCCCCCCCAGCCACATCGTGCGCACCTCGCCCAGCCGGTCGTTGATGGGCCCGACCACGAGCGCCCGCATCACGACGCCAACCGCGCCGAAGATCACAAAGAACCAGCCGATATTCTGCTCGGTGATGCCGAAGCGCCATGCGAGGTACAGCGAGAAGACGGGCGGAGTCGAGTTGTACGCGACCATGGCGATGACGTAGATCCAGATCACCTGCGCCACCGGTCGCTGTGGATGGCGCACCACCTCCCAGATCGCATACAACACGGGCCGCGGCTCCCGCGCGGGCACGAACCTACCACTCGCGCTGCGGGTGCCCGGTTCGATGACTCGGGACTCGGGCAGCCAGCGCCAGGCGAACAGCACGTTGATGACGCACAGCGCGGCGGCCACGAGGCCCGGAGCCGTCTCGCCCGCGCGGGCGGCGAACGATCCCACGGCGGGCCCGACGATGACTCCCGCGCTCGTCGCGGCGGAGAGCCAGCCCAGCGCCTTGGCCCGCTCGTGCGGCGCCATCGTGTCCGCCACGTACGCCTGCGCAACGCCCGTCGTGCCGCCGCCCAGCCCCTGGACAAAGCGGGACACGAACAGTTGCCACAGCGTCGCGGCGAAGCCAAAGATGACGTACGCGATCGCCGACGCGGTGAGCCCGACCAGCAGCGCCGGCCGGCGCCCGTAGCGGTCCGACACCCGGCCCCACACCGGCGATGACGCGAGCTGCGCGATCGGGAACGAGGCGGCCAGGACGCCGATGACAGAGGCGCTGGCGTGCAGCCGCTGGGCGTACAGCGGCAGCAGTGGCACCACCATCATCAGGCCGATCATGTCCACGAAGGCGACGGCCATCAGGACCGACATCCGCTTCATCGTCTCGCTCCCGGGCGCGGCGCCGCCTGCACGCTGGACTCGCGTTGCGTCACGCGATAAAGATGTTCGTGGCCTAGTCTCTTGGCGACTCCTGGTCTAATCTTCCTGCCACTCTCATGTCCGACGCTCCGCAACCTGACCCTGGCGCGCCGCAATTCCGCCGCACGCTGCTGCGCGTGATGGCGGTGCAGGTGGCGACGTTGCTGCTCCTCTGGCTGCTCCAGATCCACTACAGCCGATGATCGTCCCGTCGTGCGAGCGTTAGACTGGGTCATCATCGCCGTCTACCTCGCGTACGTGCTGGTCGACGGCGTGCGCCGGGCCAAGGGCACTCGGGAGATCGAAGGCTACTTCCTGGCCCACCGGAGCCTCCCGTGGTGGGCGGTGGGCCTGTCGGTCATGGCGACGCAGCTCTCCGCCATCACGCTCATCGGCACCACGGGACAGGGGGCTGCCGACGGCCTGCGCTTCGTGCAGTTCTACTTCGGTCTCCCGCTGGCCATGGTGATCCTGGGGGTGACGCTGGTCCCGTTCCTCCACGGCGCCAGGGTGTTCACCGCGTACGAGTACCTGGAGCAGCGGTTCGATGCGCGCACGCGCTCCCTGACCAGTTTCCTCTTTCTGGTGGCGCGCGGGATGTCGTGCGGCACCATCATCGCCGCGCCGGCGGTGGTGTTCTCCGCCATCTTCGGCTGGCCGCTGCTCTCGTCGGTGGCCCTGATCGGCGTGCCGACCATCATCTACACCATGATCGGCGGCGTGCAGGCCGTGACGTGGGTGGACGTCAAGCAGATGGGGCTGATCGTGTTCGCGCTGATCGCCGTGGCCGTGACCCTCCTGGCCCGGCTCCCCGTCGCCGCGGATCAGGCGCTGGCGCTGGCGGGCGCGGCGGGCAGGCTCCGCGCCATCGATTTCTCCTTCGATCTCACCAACGATTTCACGTTCTGGTCCGGCGTGATCGGCGGCACCTTCCTCATGATGTCGTACTTCGGCACCGATCAGAGCCAGGTGCAGCGCTATATGACCGCCAAGTCGGTGGACCAGGCCCGGAGCTCGCTCTTGATCAGCGCCTACTGGAAGATTCCGCTCCAGGCCTTGGTGCTGCTCACGGGCGTGCTGGTGTTCGTGTTCTTCGTCTTTCAGGCCCCCCCGCTGCTGTTCAACCCCGTGGCGGAGCGAGCCGTTCGTGCCGCGGAGCCCGCGAGCTACGGAGCCCTCGACCAGCGGTACCGCAAGGCGCTGCAGGAACGCGAGACTGCGGCGCGCGCCGCCGCGGCGGCGCGCGCACAGGGAGACCGCGCGGCCTCGGTCGCCTCGTTGGAGGCGGTCCGGGCCCGCCAGGCGGACGTAGGCGCGGTACGGGAAGAGGCGCTGGGGTTGGCCCGCCGGGTGACCGGAGAGGCCCAGCGAGACGTGAACTACGTGATCCCATACTTCGTGCTGCATTTCCTGCCCCTGGGCCTCGCGGGAATCTTCGTCGCCGCGGTCCTGGCCGCCGCGATGTCCGCCAGCGCCGGCGAGCTGAATTCGCTGGCCACCGTGACGGTGATCGACTTCTACCGCCGCTGGGTTCGGCCCGAGGCGCCGGACGCGCACTACCTCCTGGTGTCCAGGGCGGCGACCGGACTGTGGGGCCTGTTCGCCTGCGGGGTGGCCACGTTCGCGGCGACGCTCGGGTCCCTGATCGTGGTCGTCAACCGCTTCGGGTCGTTCTTCTACGGCTCCATCCTCGGCGTGTTTCTCCTGGCCATGATTCCCCGGGCGCGGGCGACCGGAGCGTTCGTCGGCCTGATCGCCGGAATGGTTGCCGTCGGTGCCGTGAACTTCGGGGCGCCCTCCGTCTCGTGGCTGTGGCACAACGTGATCGGTGCGGTGACGGTCGTGGCGGTGGGGCTCGCGCTGAGCGCGCTCAGGACAAACGCGGAACGCGGAAGTCGGAACGCGGAACAGCCGTGAAAGGCAATCCGCTCCGCGACAGCCGCCTTGCTGTTCCGCGTTCCGCGTTCCCACTTCCGCGTTCGATTCATTTCTTGCCCAGCGCAAGGAGATTGGCAAACAACCGGTATGCGCCGGGGACTCCCGCCGGCAGCTGCCGGAAGAAGCTCAACCCCGTGTACACGTAGGTGCCCTTCCCCAGCGGCGCGACGAGCAACCCGCCTTGCAGGGGCGAATCGCCGGGATCGTGCATCTCGAGCAGCGGGGTGTAGGTCGAGTCCCACTGGTGCGCGAAGTAGAGCCCGCGCTCCTGCACCCAGCCGCGCCAGTCGTCCGGGCCGATCTCGTTGGGCACGTGGAACACCGGGCTCGTGGGCTGGAGCTCGGTCACGGCCGCCGTTTCGTCGGTGACCCGGTCGTGGGGGCGGGCGATCGATAGGGTGTACGGCGCGAAGCCGCCGGTCACGTACGGATACTGCTGGTACTGCACGATCACCAGACCGCCCGCGCGGGCGTAGTCGAGCAGCCGGCCGTTGGCCGCCACAAGCGCCGGGTCGGTCTCGTAGGCGCGGCTCCCGATCACGATCGCGTCGAAGCGCGAGAGATCTCCCCGGGCGATCGTATCGGCGCCGAGCAGCTCGATCGGCACGCCCACGGCATCCAGCGCTTCCGGAACGCGGTCGGACGCCCCGCGCACGTACCCCACGCGCGCGAGCTTGGGCAGCGCGAGGCGGGCGACGCGGACTTCGGCCACGGAAGCCTGGCTTACGCCGCGCGGCCGAATGTGCGGGTAGTCGATGATCGCCAGCGAGCCCTCGCTGCGCTCGCGGTTGGCGAGCGCCGCGGCTCGGATCTGGTAGACCCCAGGCCTAGCCGCTGCGGGCAACGCCAGCCCGACCGTAAAGCTCTTGGCTTCGTCCTCGCGCTGGAACGACAGGCTCTCGGGCGCCACGGCGGGCCACCCCGCCGGCGGCGTCAGCACGACCTGAGCGGTCGCGGGCCCGCGCGTGCGGTTCGTCACCGTCACGGTAAAGGACCGCGGTCCCGCGGCGGCACCGTCCACGGGCCACACCACCAGCTCCGGCGTGACCGCGACGTCGAACGGCCGGGTGACGAACACCGGCCGGCGCACTTCCCCGACGCTCTGATCGCGATAGCGATAGACCACCTCGCGGGTGAGCGCCAGCGGCTCGCCGGCCACCGTGAGCCGCACCGTCAGCTGCAGCGGTCCCGGCTCGAACGGCAGCCCGCGCCACTCGGCGGGGACGCCGGCCCAGTCGTACAGAGCGCCGAGCAGCGGGCGGCGCAGGAAATAGGGCTGCGAGCGGGCCGCATCGGCGGCGACGGTGACGGCGAAGCGTCGAGTCGCGACGGAGCCGGGGGAAACTGGCGAAGTGGCGGCGTCGACGCGCTCCACCTTCCATCCGGGTGGTGCCGCGAGGTCGATGCCGTCGAGACTCACCGCTCCCTGGCCCGCATTCCAGACGGTCGCTTCGACCTGGACCCGCTCGCCGGGAATTACGACCCCGTCGTCCGCGGCGCCGTCGATGGCGACGCCCGCCGCGGCAGCGAGCGCCTGCTCGAGCAGCAGCTGCTGACTCGAATCACTACCGGCGAGCTCGCGGCGGGCGCGTGCGAGCAGGGGAACGATCGCGTCCGGATGCGCGGGATTGAGACGCGTTCGCGCCGTGTCGATCAGGGCCGCGAAACGGGCCTGGCTCATGAGCAGCGTATCCACTCCCGCGAACAGCCCATCTCCATCCGTCGTCCCTCGCCCCTTGTCGCGCCACTCGAGGAAGGCGAGCCGCGCGATGTTCGGCCCGGGACGCTCCAGCTGGCCCTCGTCCTGCGAGCGATGCTGGCTGCGTCCCGCCATCGCGATCTGGTGATACGACAGACCGCGCATGGGATCGAGCGCGCCGGCGTCGAGCCGTGACGTGGCGGACACCGTGTCGAAGTAGAGCGAGCGGTACAGCTTGATGGGTCCCCAGCTCGAGTCGCGCAGCATCTCGAAGGCCTGGCGCGCGAGTACGCCGGACACCTGATGCTGGCCGTGACCGTCGCGCGGCGTACCCGAGAACACGGCGACGATGATCTGGGGGCGGAACCGGCGGATCACGTCGACCACGTCGCGCAGCAGCGAGTCGCGCGGCCAGAAGCGCCAGGCCTCGTCGATCGATTTCGAGTAGCCGAAGTCGTACGCGCGAGCGAAGAACTGGCGGGCGCCGTCGATACGCCGGGCGGCGAGCAGCTCTTCGGAGCGGATCACCCCGAGCTCGGGCCCGAGCTCCGGGCCGATCAGGTTCTGGCCCCCTTCACCCCGGCTAAGCGAGAGGTAGGCCACTTGCGCGCCCATCCCGCGCGCGAACAGCGCCACCAGATCTGAGTACTCGTCGTCGGGGTGGGCGCCGATCATGAGGATGCGCTTGGTGGCCCCGAGCTGCCGCAGCGCATCCGCCAACGCCGGAACGCCGCCGGTGCCGGCCGGGGTGTACTGCCCCAGCGCAGGGCCGACGGCGCCGAACAAGAGAACGAGGCTAGTCCCGAGCGCGCGCCGCATTATGGCGAAACATAAACGAGCCCGTCCCTCCTAACGAACCG
>CBFHAJ010000082.1:0-16340 GCA_965653495.1 uncultured bacterium
CCCCGACCAGCGCCCCCTGGGCGGCCGCCTGCCGCTCGGCCGCGGCCTCGTCGGGCCGGTTGCGGACGACGATCGCGGCGTCGCCGATCGATGTGACGTCGGGGAGCGCCGGCTGCGGGGCGGGCTGCTCGAGCTCGGCCGCGACCTGCGCGGGCGCGCGCCCGACCAGGGCCCCGATCCGATACTGCGCGGCCGCCACCTGCGCCTCGCGCGCCGGAATTGACGCGAGCGTGGAGCTCAGCTGTGCCTGCGCCCGCTCGGTGTCGAACGCGCTGCCGCGCCCCGCGTCGAGGCGCTGCCGCGTGAGCTCGAGGGTGCGGCGCTGGTTCTCGGCGTTCTGCCGCGCCACCTGGAGCTGCTCCTGCGCTCCCCGCAGCTCGAAGTACGCCCGGGCGAGCGCCGCGGTCAGGGTCACCTGCACGTCGCGCTGCTGCTGCTCGGCCGCGCCCACCAGCGCGCCGCGCGCTTGCACCGTGTGACGGATCTGACCGAACACATCCAGGTCCCATGACGCGTTCACGCCCGCGTCCCACACGTTCTGGTCGGGGAATACTCCTGAAACGCCGGGGAAGGTCGCGGTGGACAACCGCTGCCTCGCATAGTCCGCCACGACCGTCGCCGAGGGCGTCAGGTCGAGCACCGACCGGACTCGATCGGAGCGGGCCGCGCTCACGCGGGCTCGCGCCGCCTGGACGTCCAGGTTGGCGCGTTGTACCTCGCCGATGAGGCGGGACAAGGTGGTGTCTCCGAGTGGCGTCCAGTAGTCCGTGGTGGTGTCCGTCGCTGCCGGAGACGTTGCGGCGTTCGGAGCTCGGGCTTCCCGGAACGCGGCCGGCGGCTCGACCACGGGTGAACGGTAGGCCGGGGCAGAGGCGCATCCATAGAGCGCCAGGAAGCCGAGCAGCATGGCGCTACGCATGGGCCGCCTCCTGGAGCAACGCAGGCTGGAGCACGAGACCCTCCTCCTCCCCTGCTGGTTCCGGCCGATGCTCGGCCGCGATGAGCGAGTAGAACACCGGGACGACGAACAGCGTGAACAGCGTTCCCACGGTCATCCCGGCCACCAGGACGGTACCGATGCTGTTGCGCGCCGCCGAGCCGGGCCCGGTCGCGAACACGAGCGGGAGATGCCCGAACACGGTGGCCGCCGACGTCATGAGCACAGGCCGCAGTCGGGTGAGCGAGGCCTCGCGCAGTGCGGCGAGCTTCGCCACGCCCTGCGCCTGCAGCGTATTCGCGAACTGGACGATCAGGATGCCGTTCTTTGCGATCAGGCCGACGAGCGTGATGAGCCCCACCTGGGAATAAATGTTGATGGTGGTGAGGTCCAGGAAGCTGAACACCAGGGCCCCCGAGATCGCGAGCGGCACCGAGCCGACGAGCACGATGAGCGGATCGCGGAAGCTCTTGAACTGCGCGGCCAGCACGAGATAAATCAGGATCACCGCGAACCCAAGGGTGACGGTCAGCGCCGCGCCCTCGAGCCGGATCTGACGGGATTCTCCGGCGTAGTCGAGCCCGATCCCGGGGGCCGCGGCGGCCGCCGCCGCGTTCTCCAGCACTCGCAGCCCTTCTTCCTTGGTGACGCCCGGCTTCACGCCGCCGAAGATCCGCACCGCGTTGCGCTGTTGGAACCGGTTCAGCGTGCGCGGCGCGGTGCTCGATTCGATATGCGTGAAGGTCGACACCGGCACCAGGCGTCCGCTCGGTGTCTTGATTTTGAGATCGAGCAGCGGTCCCACCGTCGTCCGCCGGTCGTCCCCGATCTGCGGGATGACCTTGTAGCTGCGGTCGTAGTAGTTGAAGCGGTTCACGTACGCGCCGCCGAGCAGCGTGCCGAGCTCCTGGCCCACACTCGCGAGGTCGAGCCCCAGGTCGGCGACCTGATCACGGTCGATCACGACCCGCGCCTCGGGGAGATCCATCTTCAGGTCGGTGTCGACGTACAGGAACTTGCCGCTCCTCCAGCCGGCGCCCACCACGGCGCCTACGGTCTGGAGCATCTGTTGCGGCGGAATGTCGCTCGCCAGGATGAGCTCGACGTCGTACTGCCCGGGCGACGGCAGCGGGGGATCGAGCCGCGGGAACACCTGCAGTCCCGGCACCTGTGACACGGCCCCGTACAGCTGCCCGTACATCTGGGCGGTCGTCCGCTTGCGCTCCTTGAAGTTCTTCGCGACCATCCCGCCGAACCCGCCCCAGTTGGCGGTGATCGACCACATGAACTTGGCCTCGGGGAAGGACGTCACCGCCTTCACCACCTGCAGCGAGGCTTTGTTGGTCGCCTCGAGCGACGCGTCGGGTGACGCCTGCATGAACAGGCTGATGTGGCTCTGGTCTTCGATCGGCGCCAGCTCGCGGCGTGAGTACTGGTACAGCGGCCACGCGGCGATCATGATCGCAATGGCCGCCACGACGATCGCCCACCGCATCCCCAGCGCGCCGTCGAGCAAGCGCTCGTACCGGTGCCGAACCGCCTCAAAACCACGGTGCACCAGCAGCGACAGCTTGCCTTCGCGGCCCTTCTCGTTCACGAAGCGCGAGCTCATCACCGGCGACAGCGTGACCGCGACGAAGCCTGACACCACCACCGCGGCGGCGAGCGTGATCGCGAACTCGAGGAACAGCGACCCGGTGAGGCCGCCCTGGAAGCCGATGGGCGTGTACACCGCGGCGAGCGTGATCGTCATCGCGACGATAGGCCCGAGCAGCTCCCGCGCGCCGATGAGGGCCGCGTGGATGCGGGTCTTCCCTTCGCGCACATGACGCTCGACGTTTTCCACCACGACGATCGCGTCGTCCACCACCAACCCCACCGACAAGACGATCGCCAGGATGGTGAGCAAGTTGAGACTGAACCCGAACGCCCACATCACGACTGCCGCCCCCACGAGGGAAACCGGCATCGCGACGAGGGGCACGAGCGCCGTGCGGATCGAGCCCATGAACAGGAACACCACGAGGCCGACGATGATGATCGTCTCGACCAGGGTCTTCGAGATCTCGTGCAGCGCATCCGTCATGAAGACGGTCGCATCGTAGGCCATCTGCATGTCGATGTCGCCGGGCAGGGTCGTCCGGATCCGGGCCATTTCGGCGTGGAGCCGGCTCGCCACTTCGATCTCGTTGCTCCCCGGCACCGGCCACACCCCGAGGTACACGGCCTCTTTATCGCTGAACTTGGTGATGTAGTCGGCTTCCTCAGCGCCGAGCTCCACGCGGGCCACGTCGGAGAGCCGCACGATCGCGCCGTTGCGCTCGGCCACGACGAGGTTCTTGAACTCCTCCGGCGTGCGCAGGTCGGTATTGGCCAGCAGGTTGACCTGCACCAGGTCGCCCTTGGTCTGACCCACGGCCGCGAGGTAGTTGTTGCGCTGCAGCGCCGCATGCACGTCACCCGGCGCGAGGTTGAGCGCGGCCAGCCGGTCGGGGTCGATCCAGATCCGCATCGCGATCGGACGACCACCCACCACGTCGACCCGCTGCACGCCCGCCAGGGTCGACAGCTGGGGCTGCATGTTGCGGGTGAGCCAGTCGGTGAGCGCCGGAATGTCGCGCTGCGACGACGTGAAGCTCAGGTAGAACGACGCATACGGCCGGTCCGCCCGCTGCACTTCGACGACGGGCGGCTCAGCCTCCGCCGGCAGCTCGGAGCGCACCTGCTGCAGCCGGGCCGTGACCTCGGCGAGCGCCGCGGTGCTGTTGTGGTTCAGCTTCAGGTGGACGGTGATCGTGCTGATACCGGCCCGGCTCGTCGACTCCACGTAGTCGACGCCGCTGATGGCCGACACCGCGCGCTCGATCGGGGTGGTGAGAAACCCGCGCACGGTCTCGGCGCTGGCGCCGTAGTACACCGTGGTGATCACCACCGACGAGCTCTGGATGTTGGGATACTGCTGCACCGGCAAGGTCGAGATCGCTCGCCATCCCACGAGCACGATCACGAGGTTCACCACCGCCGCGAGGACGGGGTGCTTGATGAACGTATCGGTTATAGAGCGCATGGATGGATTCCCTTACCTAGTCGAGTCGCCCGCGACCAGCACCGCCTCGCGCAGCTTGAAGGACCCCGAGGTCGCGACCTGCTGGCCGGGGGTGAGACCGCTCAGGATCACGACTTCGTCATCGAGCACCGGTCCGCTCGTCACCGGCTGATCGTGGGCGCGGCGCTTGCCGGTCGAGTCGGAGACGATCACGAACACGTGATCGCCGGCTGGCCCCTTGCGGAGGGCGCTCACCGGGACCGACACGACGGTGGTCGGGCGACCGACCGGCACCTCGACCCGCACCGAGGCACCGGGGGCCGGCGCGCGGCTCGCGACCCGCGCCCGTACCATGCCGTTGCGTGTGGTGGGATCGATCCGCGCATCCACCGCGACGATGTGCGCCGCCAGCGGGTGCGGGTCGTCCGCGGTGAACACGGCGATCGGCTCGCCCGGGCGCAGCTGCGCCGCCACGGCCTGCGCTACCGTGAAGTCCACATGGGCCGCGGCGTCGACTCCCTGCAGGGTCGTGAGCTCGGTGCCCTCGTTCAGGTACTGACCGGGATGGACATCGGAAATGCCGACACGCGCCCGGAACGGGGCGCGAATGGTCTTCTTCTCGATCACCGCGCGGGTACGGGCGAGCTGGGCACGCGCGATGTCACGCGCGGCGCGAGCCTGATCGACCTCCTCCTGGGAGGTCGCTTGGGCCGCGCGCAGCCGCTCCAGCCGGGCGAGGGTCGTTTCGGCCAGGTCGGCCTGGGCCTGCTCCGCGTCCAGCTCGGCCTGCTCCACGGAGACGTCCAGCGCCACGAGGACCGTGCCGGCTTCGACGATCTGTCCGGGGACGAGCGACGCCTCACGGACCGTGCCGGCGAGCTCGTTGCGCAGGGTGATGGACGTGAGCGCGAGGATCGTGCCCACGGACGTGGTGGTGGGCCGATACTGGCGCTCTTTCGCGACGGCCAGGGTGACCGACTCGATCGGCTCCGGCTGGCTCGCGGCGGCAGCGTCGGCGCGCCGGATCGAGGCGCGCTTCCAGGCCACGAGGCCACCCGCGGTGAGCGCAAGGGTCAGTAACAGCAGGGAAGAGCCGGTCCAGGTGCGCATACAGGTCGATCTCCTTCAATCCGTGAAAGGTGGAACGTGGTGTCGTGGTATTAGACGAACGGCGCCGTCAGAATTCGACACCCCTCCGGTAACGGTTCTGCCACCATTCGGCCCGATGTCGGGTGAATTGATTCACGCGAGAACAACCAGCGGTGTACCCCGGTTCCCACATCGGACGGCGATTGCCGGTCTGGGAACTGCGGCGCAACCCGACGGCGTTCGGGGGATTATTACGTCCCGCGGCGGGGAAGGAACGCGAACAGGGCCTGCGCGAGGCCGATGCCACTGGGGTCGACGCCCGAGATGAAATCGAGCAGCGCCCCGGCCAGGCGGGACTGGGTGCTGTACCGAGCGATACGCGGGAGGAGTTTGGGTGGCATCACGCTTCCTTAAGCCGCGTACCTCTTCCGAAGTTCCTGCCCAGGCTGCATGATCGAGCCTTCGTCCCTACCACGGAGGCAGCCCATGATCACCGCCCAAATCGCCGATGCCGTCCGCCATCACTGGTGGCTGTTTCTGCTGCGGGGAGTCGCGGCGATCGTGTTCGCTGTACTGACGTTGTGGTGGCCGGGCGCTACCCTGATCGTGCTCACCGCGTTCATTGCGGCGTACGCGCTGGTGGACGGTATCGTCGCCATTATGTCCGCGTTTCGCCTGCGGCCGGTCTTCGAGCGCTGGTGGGTACTGCTCATCCAGGGGTTGATCAGCACGGTCTTTGGCGTGCTGGCGTTCGTCAATCCATCGTTGTCGCTCTTGTACATCGTCGTCTCGGTATCCTTGTGGATGCTGTTCGCGAGCATGGCCCTGGTCATGCTGGCTCGGGCGCAGAAGGCGATGGGAGCGTCGCCCGTAGGGAGCACGGTGGGCGCGATCCTGAGCCTGGCGCTCGCCGTCCTGGCCATCGCGTACCCGCGGCTCACAGTTACGGGCGTGCTCGCGCTGATCGCCTGGTTCGCCCTGGCGCTGGGCGCCGTGCACCTGGTCGTCGCGTTCCGCGTCCGCGCGTTCGGCCGGGCGATGGCCGTCCCGGCCATGTGACGCGACCGTTCGAAGGTCCACGACTGTCACGGAGATAGCCAATGGCTCGCACCACTCGCACCACTCGCGCCGCCAGCCGTCGCGGGGACGGCAAAGCGTCGCGCCAGACTGAGCGTCAGACTGACCGCCAGACTGAGCGCCAGACTGAGCCCGAAAGCCGTTCGCGTGCCTCAGCGCGCCTCTACACCACCAAGAATGATCTGCCCGAGGCGAAGCGCGTCGAGGCGATCGGGTTGCTGAATCAGCGCCTCGCCGAGTGCATCGACCTGCAGACTCAGTGCAAGCAGGCCCACTGGAACGTGAAGGGGCCGACGTTCATCGCGCTGCACAAGCTGTTCGACGAGGTCAACGAGGAGGTGGAGGATTACGTGGATCTCATCGCGGAGCGGATCGTGCAACTCGGCGGCATCGCCGAGGGGACCGTGGGAGCGGTGGAAGGGCGGTCGACTCTCCCGGACTATCCGCTCGTGCTCTCGACCGGCGCCGAGCACGTGGCGGCGCTGTCGGATGCTCTGGCTGCCTTCGGTCGCACGGCGCGCATGGGGATCGAAGAGATGAACGAGCTCGAGGACGCCGACAGTGCCGACATCCTCACCGAGATCTCGCGCGGCGTGGACAAGTGGCTGTGGTTCGTGGAAGCGCATCAACAAGGCGACTGACGGCTATGACCGGGACGGCGCCCGCTGTGACCGTGGGCCTGGTGACGCGCATGCTGCGTGAGGCGTTCGACGGGGCTCCCGGTCCGTGGACCTACTTCACCGATACGGCACGCGGAACCGGAGTCCTCGTCACCATCGAGGGGTTAACCGCCGCTGAGGCGTCACAGCCGGGGGGACCCAGCCACACCACGGTGGCTGGGCATGTCCACCATATGAGCTCGAGCATTTCGCTCGCGGCGCGCGCCCTGCGCGGGGAGCCGACGTCGCGCGACCGCAGCCACAGCTGGACCGTATCCGTGGTCGACGAAGCGGCGTGGGTCGCCCTGCGCTCGGGTTTACGGCGCGCCTATGAGAGCCTGCTGGTGGCGGTCGAAATGCGAGCGTCCTGGGACGAGGATGCGCTGGGCGTGGCCTTCGGCGCGGTGGCGCACACGGCTTACCACCTCGGCGCCGTCCGGCAGAGACTTCGCACCTCATGACGTTGCTGACGCCGCCGGTCGGACCGCGCGACCACGTCCTTGGGCCCGCGGAGGCGCCGGTAACGCTCCTGGAGTACGGGGACTTCGAGTGCCCGTTTTGCGGCCGCGCCTATCCGCAGCTGAAGCGCGTGCTGGCAAAGTTCGGCTCCAAGGTACGCTTCGTGTTTCGGCACTTTCCCATCGCCGAAGAGCACCCGCATGCCTGGCACGCCGCGGAGGTCGCCGAGGCGGCCGGCGCTCAGGGAAAGTTCTGGGAGATGCACGATCTCCTGTATCAGCGCCAGAAGGCACTGAGCGACGGGGACCTCGTGACGTACGCCCGCGAGCTGGGGCTGGACGCGGAGCGCGTGCAGCGGGAGCTCGCCGCCCACAGCTACGCGGAGCGCGTGCGGGAAGACTATGTGAGCGGCACCGCCAGCGGCGTGACGGGCACGCCCAGGTTCTTCATCAACGGCCGTCGCCATGAAGATCCGGGCGACGCCAAGACGCTCGCCGCCGCGCTGCGGCGGGCCTTGTAGGCAAGAGAGGAGCATCGGGTATGGACAGGGACGACGAAGAAGCCCAGGTGCGCGCGGCGGCAGTGACCGAAGTGGCGGCCCGGCTGCGCAGCCGGGGGATTGCGGTCAGCGGTGCGGAGCGTCCCGATGATCTCGCGGACTTGCTCTCGGCCGTGGAACGGTTCGAGGCGACCGTGGAGGCGCACGGCGGCGATCTGATGGTCGACGACTTGAAGAGCTCCCGGCCGGACGACAGCCACTTCGTCATCCCGCAACGGATCAGAGGCGAGACGCTCCGGGCCTACGTTGGTCGCATCCAGGAGGCGGCCGCCCGGCTGCGCCGACATCCTAAAGCATGATGAGGCCGCGCCGCAGCCCGATCGCCACCGCTTCGGCCCGCGTAGCGGCGTCGAGCTTGTCGAGAATCGCCGCGACGTAGGTCTTCACCGTTTGATCGGAGATCCCCAGCCGCTCGCCGATCGCCCGGTTGGGAAGACCGGCGGCGAGCAGCACGAGCACCTCGCGCTCGCGCTCGGTGAGCAGCGGCGCGGGTTGCGCGGGCGCCGCCGCTGATCGTCCGCCCGCGGGCATGACGACCAACCCGGCGGCCGCCGCCTCCACGGCCGCCGTCACCGCCGTGATGTCGGCGTCGTAGGGCAACACTCCCCGAGCCCCGGCACGGAGCGCCGCCGCCACCAGCGGTTCATCAGGAGCTTCCGCGAATGCGATCACTGGTCGCGGCGCCGCCGAAGTTCCCTGTGACCATTCGACCAGGTCAACCAGCACGACATCCGCGTCGACGCTGGTGAGCGCAGCGGCCGCTCCTCCCACGGGGAAAGGCACTACGGTGAGGGATGGGCGTTGCGGAAGGCCGCGCTCGAGGGCGCGGCGCAGCGGGCCCGCCCGTATCGCGACCGCGACCCGAATCATGCCGCCTCGGTGGCCGGCGCGGGCACTTGCAGGAACTTTTCGATGGCGGCCGCGGGCACCGCGAGCCCGAGCCCGTGTGCGATCATCGCGTTGAGCCCCACGATCCGACCGGCGGCGTCGGCCAACGGGCCTCCCGAGAACCCCGGGGCGAGCCGCAGGTCGGCGCGAATCCAACGTTCGTCCGCCAGGTGCACGATTCCGAGGGCGAGAGCGCCGCTCAGGCCGAAGGGGTGACCCAGCGCCAGGACGACCTCACCGGCGCGGAGTTGCGCCGCATCGCCCAGGACGGCCGGCTCGAGTTCGGCGCCGGACACCTCGATCAACGCGAGATCATTCTCCTCGTCCGTGCGCACGACTCGGCCGTCCCGCTGCCCTCCGTCGGCAAAGCCGACCACGCAGCTCCTGCGTCGTCCCACGACGTGCGCGTTCGTCACGATCGTCCGCGCCGTCGCGCTGCCGGACGCGGGCCACGCCACGCCCGCGCCCAGCCCACGGCGACCGACGCGGATCTCCACCGTCACTCGTCGCAGTGCATCTGCCGCCCGGGCGAGGTCGGCGGCCAGCTCGGCGAGGATCATTTCCGCACCCTCGCGGCGCTGGGGCGCTCACCCACCGTCACGGTCACGGAGGTAGGCTGACCCGCCCGCACCAGCCGCAGCTGGGCCGCTTTGCCGACACGATCGCCATCGAGGTGTGTGAGCACGTCAGCTGGATCCGAGACGGTCTCATCGTCGATCGCCGTGATCACGTCGCCCAGCAACACGCCGCCCCGCCCGGCGGGGCCGTCGGGATCCACGCTCACCACCATCAGGCCAGTGGACTTTTCGGAAAGAGCAACGGTCTGCATCCCCACGCCGAGGTAACCGGTGGGCACATGCCCGTGTTCCAGGAGCACGTCGAGCACGCGATTCACGGTGGCGGCGGGAACCGCGGTGGGCGCACCGCGCAGCAGCGTTGAGGTGTTCACCCCCAGGACCCGCCCTTCGCCATCCACCAGCGGGCCGCCCGAGAAGCCGTCGTAGATCCCGATATCGAGGCGGATGAAGCGATCGATGCGACCGCCACGCCAGGTGCGCCAGGCGTCCCCCACGGCGCTCACCAGACCGAGCGCCGCCGTGAGCTCCCGCCCGGGACGGCCCAGCGCGAGGACGAGGCTGCCGACCCGGATTGCGTCGAGCGGCGCGACGTCGATCGCGCCCGCCTTGCTCGGCGCGACGCGCAACGCGGCGAGATCCGTACCCGCGTCGCGACCCACGAGGGTGGCCGGCGTGATGCTTCCATCGGGGAGCGTGATCACGATGTCGTCGTCGCGCTGAATCGTGTGCTGAGCCGTGACCACGACCCCGTCCCGCCACAGGATGCCGCTCGAGGGGATACGGCGGCGCGCGGCGATCGCCACGACCCGGCGTCCGACGCGCTCGGCCGCGCCGGCGAGGCTGTCGGAGAGTGTTTGCAGCATGGAGACCATGGGTGCTTCGTTCCCGTGTGAGTGTCTGCTCGAACGGTAGAGCGGCGCGCGGGGGAGCGGCATCGCCCGTTCGGGGGAGAGGCTCTATCTTGAAGGAGGAGCGATGGCCACATTCGAAATGAGGCACGAGCATGTGTCGAAACATCAAGACTCTGGCGAACTTTGCACCTCCCGCGACCGACGATGAGATCCGGGCGTCCGCGCTGCAGTTTGTCCGTAAGCTCTCCGGCACGACGCGGCCATCGCGCGCGAACGAGCAGGTGTTCAACCGCGCAGTCGACGAGGTGACCGTGGCCGCCCACCGCCTGATTCACGAGCTGCAGACCAGCGCGCCGCCGCGCGATCGGGAGGAAGAACGGCGCAAGGCGCACGAGCGCGCGGTGAAGCGCTTCGGCTCTTAGTCCTCCAGCAGCCTATTCCAGAATCCGATCGTCTGGGGATGCACCGGGCGTCCGGCGCGGAGCCGCACGCGGATTTCCCGGGCTACGACCTTGCGGAGCACGCGGTCGCGTTGCTGCGGGACTCGCGCGGCGAGGCGGGCGCGTTGCTTGCGGTTACGCTTGCGGCCGGGCTCGAGCGCGTCCGCGAGGTACAGCATCTTGCCCACGTCGTCCCAGCCGGCGTGGCCGACGCTGTGGTAGCGGATCGCGTCGAGCACGCCGCGATCGGTCTCGCCGTCCTGTTGCGCCCGATCGGCGGCGGCCGCGCCGTGCGTGACCCCCGCCGGCTGCGCGGCGTCCCGGAGCGCGTCGTGGAGCCACGCCGCCCGCAGCCAGCGGTCGAGCTCGCGCTCCCCGACATCCATCGCCTCGGCCCATTCCTCGAGCAGCGCGGCGACCCGCTGCACGTGTTTACGGCGCTCGTTGCCGGCCTGTGCCCACGCCGGCAAATCGTATGCACGGGTCGCGCGTGAGCGGCGCGGCGGGCGGCGCCGGCCGAGCAGGCGCCCAAGTGCGGCGAGCAGGTTCTCCACGAAGCGGAGCATGTGGCGCGATAATATGTTCACCGCACGGATAAGAAAGGGAAAGCCATGTCACACGTGAGAGCAGCGCTCCCCCTGATCGCCGCGTTCGTGGCCTGTAAGCCCGGCACTGCGGCCGGCCCTCGAGCGGAGGTCTGCCCAGCCGCGAGCGGGTCAACCGCGCCGGCACCGGCGCCGACAGCACCCGCGTTTCAGATCCTCGTGTTCTCGCGCACCCTCGGCTTCCGCCACGCGTCCATTCCCGCCGCCATCACCGCCGTTCAGGTGCTGGGCGCGTTTCACGGCTTCGGCGTCGTGGCGACGGAAGATCCGGCGGTGTTCTCGGATTCGAGTCTGGCACGGTTCGCTGCGGTGGTGTTTCTCTTGACGACGGGCGACGTGCTCGACAGCGCGCAGCAGGCGGCGTTCGAGCGCTACATCCGGGCGGGGCACGGCTTCGTGGGCGTCCACTCCGCCTCGGACACGGAATACGGCTGGCCCTGGTATCACGCCCTGCTCGGCGCCACGTTCAAGTCCCACCCCGCGATCCAGCAGGCGACGGTGGTCGTCGTCGACACGGGCCAGGCGTCGACGCGGTCGCTGCCCCATGCGTGGGCGCGCACCGACGAATGGTACAATTTCACCGCGCCGCCCACGGAGGTGTCGGTCCTCACCCGCGTCGACGAAGCGACCTACTCGGGCGGCGCGATGGGCGCGGTGCACGCGATGAGCTGGCAGCACACGTACGATGGCGGCCGCGCATGGTACACCGCGATGGGCCATACGGCGTGCAGCTACAGCGAGCGGCCGTTTCTCGACCACTTGCTGGGCGGGATCGATTGGGCGGCGGGCGTGCGCTGAGGGCTGTCTGTTCGACTGCAGGCTAGCGGGGCGCGGGCCGATTCCCCAACGCGACGCTCTTCAGGGCGGCGATGTCGCGGACGTCCACGACGCGCCGCTCCAGGCCGGCGAGGCCGGCTCGGGCCAGCCGGCGCAGCTGCCGGTTGGTGGTCTGGCGGCTCAGGTTCGCGAACGCCGCGATCAGGTCCTGGCTCATCTCCAGCCGCGAGCCGTTTCCCTGGGAGATGCGCTCGAGCAGGAGCAGCAGCGCGCTCGCGACGCGGCGTAGCGGATCGCGCAGCGCGAGCATGGCGAACCGGTCCAGCAACGCGGCGTACTGCCGCGCGTCCCCCGATGCGACCGCCAGGGCCAGCGGCGGGCGCGCGCCCAGCTGCTGGTCGAAGGCGTTCGCGGGGAGCTCCAGCGTAGTGGTGCGCAGCAGGGCGGAGGCCTGGCGGGAGTCGGCGCTCGCGGTCGCGCGCCATACCTGCGGCGTCAGGAGCGAGCCCGGACCGAACACATCGAGGATGGCGTGGTTGGCCCGCCCGACCGCGAGCCGCAGGCCCAGGGCGCCGTCCCGCACGCAGATGTGCATCCCCTTCAGGCGTTCGGTCGGCAGTAACAGCTCGCCTGGCCGATAGTCGTGCATCTCAACGCCCGGGAGTTTGGCGATCTCACTGACGATCGGATCCAAACGACTGAACTCCTGCTCGACGGCCGGAGACGGTTCCGGCCCGCACGCTGCCCCCAGCGTCATCAAAAACGAGGCCAGGAAGCCGCGACAGCCCGACTGTGGACAGGAAGCGACGTGGCGGCGACGCTATGCTGCGGTGGGTTGCTCCGCCGTGTCGAGCGTGCGCCGGACCGTCTGCAGGAGCAGCCCGCTTTCGAACGGCTTGCGCACGAACGCCGCGCCTTCGTCGAGCAGCCCGTCGTGGGCGATCGCCTCGGGGCTATAGCCCGACATGTAGACGACCTTGGTCCCCGGGCGCTGCTGGCGTACGCGCTTCGCCACTTCGCGACCGGTCATCTCCGGCATGATGACGTCCGTCAACAGCAGGTGGACCGGTCCGGGATGCTCGCGCAGGGCGTCGAGGGCTTCGGGCCCCCCCCGCGCCTCGAGCACCGCGTAGCCGCTGCGCTGCAGGATTCGCTTCGTCACCACCCGCACCGCGGGCTCGTCGTCCACCACCAGCACCGTCTCGCCGGTTCCGCGCGGCGCCGCCAGCGGCTCGAGCGCCGGCACGGCAGCGGCAGCGACGCGCTCGTGCCACGGCAGATAAATCGTGAACGTGGCGCCCGCGCCCGGCGTGCTGTGCGCCCAGATGTAGCCCTCGCTCTGCTTCACGATTCCGTACGTCATGGCGAGGCCGAGCCCCGCGCCGTGCCGCCCGGGCTTGGTGGTGAAAAACGGCTCGAACAGGTGTCCTTGCGTCTCTTCGTCCATGCCGACACCCATATCGCGCACGGTGAGCGTCAGGTACCGGCTCGGGCGCATGGGGGCGTGCTCGCGTGCGAACGGCTCGTCCACCTGGATGTCTGCGGTGGCGATGGTCAGCCGGCCTCCCGCCGGCATCGCGTCACGCGCGTTTGCCACCAGATTCAAGACCGCCTGCTCGAGCTGGGCCGGATCCACCCGTACCGCGCCGCTCAGCGGGCCCTGCTCGAGCACCAGCTCGATGCGGGGGCCCAACAGCGGCCGGATCGCGCGTTCCATCCCGGCGATGAGGCTGTTGAGGTCGAGCACGCGAGGAGCAAGCACCTGCTGGCGGCTGTAGGCGAGCACCTGGCGGGTGAGCTGGGCCGCCTGGGTGGCGGCCGCCTTGATTGCCTCGAGATCGTTGCGCCGAGCGTAGGCCCGTGGCAGGTCATCGAGCAGAATCTCGGCGGAGCCGAGCACCACGGTCAGAAGATTGTTGAAGTCGTGAGCGATCCCGCCCGCCAGGCGTGCCACTGATTCCATGCGATGGGCCCGGCTGAGCCGCTCCTCCAGGCGATGCTGGTCGGTGACGTCCCGCGCGACGTCGAGGACGCCGATGGTCCGCCCGTCGTGGTCGCGCAGCGGGCTGCGGGTGATGAGCAACCGGCGCCGCTGGCCGCCCTCGCCCACAACGTCTTCCTCTGTAGTCTCGCTCTCTCCGCGCGCCAGGACGCGCGCGTCGTGTCCCCCGAGCTCCGCCGCCGGCTTGCCGAGCAGCCGGGCCGCGCTGGAGTTGACCAGGACGGGGCGGCCCTCCAGGTCCTTCGCCACGATCGCGTCGCTCGAGCTCTCGATGATCTCCTGCAGCAGATCGCGGCTGCCGCGCAGCGCCTGCGCGGCGTGCTTCATGTCGGTGATGTCTTGGGTCACGGCAATACCTGCCGCGACCTCCCCGCGTTCGTCACGCAGCGGCAGCGCCCGAACCGACAGCCAGCGGTCGGCGGACGCGAGCTCCGTCAAACCCTGCTGGCCGGCGAGCGCGGCGCGGAACAGCGGCTCGAGCACGTCCGCCGCCTGCGGCGGCCACGCCTCGCGAACCGTTTTCCCCTGAACGCCGGGTGGCAGGAGTCCCGAGGGCGCGGCGCTGCCGTTACTCGGCGCACCGAGGTAACGGAGGTCATGGTCAAAGAGGGAGAGCGACCCGTCCGGGAGGGTGCGCGCCAGGATCTGCGACAGCGACTCGACCCATCCAGGAGGTTGGGGTGTCGCCGGGGCAGGCGACGGAGCCCGGGAGCCCCGGGGCCTCACACCGTCCGATTCGGTCCGCCCCATTTCCGGGCCTCCGCGCCGCTGCTGAGAGAACGTCGCAACCAGACGACGAGCGGACTCGCATCATCTATGCCTTGTTCAAACGGCTACGGGTGACGCGCGCACGCAACACCACCTGCACTGGAATGGTGCGCTGAGGTTGCCCGATTCAGGTGCGAACTTGGTTCCGGCCTCCTTCCTTGGCGCGGTACAGGGCCCGGTCGGCGGCTTTCACCACCTGCTCCCACTTTATGGAGCGGTTGTTCTCGTCCGCCACGCCGATGCTGATCGTGACGGGCACGCGCTCGCCGGGCCCGCGGTCGGTCAGCACTTTCTCTTTCTTCTTCTTCGAGCGGAATCGTGCGCGCAGGATGAAGCGGGTGTCTTCCACCGCCTGGCGCAGCTCGTCCAGGTCGGGGACGCATTCCTCCGCGTTGCGGCCGGCGAAAATCACCGCGAATTCTTCACCGCCGTAGCGATAGGCTTGTCCTCCGCCGGGGACCTGCGCGAGCTTGGCCGCGATCATCCGCAGGACCTGGTCGCCGACGTCATG
This sequence comes from uncultured bacterium, assembly GCA_965653495.1. Lineage (GTDB taxonomy): Bacteria > Gemmatimonadota > Gemmatimonadetes > Gemmatimonadales > GWC2-71-9 > AG41. The sequence continues at coordinate 15,247 of CBFHAJ010000082.1, forward strand.
CCCGTGCCGGTCGTTGATGCGCTTGAAGTGATCCACGTCGATCATCGCGACGGCGTAATGGCCGCCCAGCCGCAACAGCGCTTCGTTCAGGGCCCGGCGGGCCGGCAAGCCGGTCAGGCTGTCCTGGTACGCCATGTGGTAGGAGGCTTCCACCACCGCCACGATGAGGATGAGCGCCGAGGTCGCGAGATAGAAAGTCGAAAACCCGGCACTGCCGGGCCGCACGGCCGACAGCCCCAGGAACGCGGGCAGCAACGACCAGAGGAACGAGCGGGTCGTTTGGGTGGGCCCGATCAGCTGGCCCGCGGTCAAGAGCGCCACGGTGACCACAAACGCGAGCAGTGCCGGGTCGGCGAGCGGCGTCCAGGCAAACAGCCACTTGGGCAGCAGGCGCGAGTGCAGCAGTGCAGCGGTGACGCCCGGTGTGGCGCGATCGAGCGTCGCGACGAACGCCACCTGCGCGAGAATGAACGCCAGGCGCACGAGGCCGGGCGGTGTGACGAAGCCACGCTCCGCCGTGAGGGCGAGCGCCGCATAATTCAACGGCAACAGCACGGCGATCGCCTGGAACACGACGTGGTCGCGCGCCAGCCCGTGCCCTGCGGCGAAGTGCACGAGGGTGCGGTCCGCCAGCGCGACCACGAGCAGCGCGAACAGCAGCCGGCTGCGGTGGAACCGCCAGCCGATCAGCACTCCGGCGCCGGCCACCGCGTAGGGGTAGAACGGCGCGAGCGGCGCGAGCAGGTCCTGCAGCCATTTCGCCTGCGTGTAGAGCACGGCTGCGAGAATGATCGGCAACTCCGGCAGTCCGTACGACAGGTACTTCCAGATTGCCTGGTAGGTCGCGTGCGACTGCTGGGCTGAGGCTCGCGGCACGGATCCGGTGCTCCTCGGGTAGCGTTGGGGCCGGGGGGCCGGGGGGCCGCCGGATGCGGCGGGCACTAAACGGTACGCCGAACGGGGCGCAGGTCAACCGTCGGGTTGCGTGGGGTGCGCAGGGCTGGCGATATTTTCCCGCCGCGGCGGTATCGTCTAGGGGACTAGGACGGAGCCCTCTCAAGGCTCAAACACGGGTTCGAATCCCGTTACCGCTA
>CBFHAJ010000083.1:0-16173 GCA_965653495.1 uncultured bacterium
CGCACAGCTCGCAGCTCGTCATGGCCGACCTGGTGCGGGCGGCGGGCCTGATCGTCGTGATGGACGCGATGCAGCGCCGCCTGATCTGCGAGCGGTTCGGACGCACGCCGCGGGATGTCCTGATGCTGGGCGACTTCGACCCGCTGCCCGTCTCGTCGCGGGGCATCGAGGATCCGGTGGAGCAGGGGCCCGAGGTGTGCGCGCGGGTATACGCCCGCATCGAGCGCTGCGTCGAGGAGCTGGCGCAGGCGCTCGGCGGTGTGACGCAGAAGAAGTCGGCGGCGGCGCGGTAAAAAGCACCTCTACGGCTGGAGCGGTACCCAGAGGCTGGGGATTGTCGCAGACGCATTTGGCGTCCCGCTCCATGAGAATCCGGCGACAACTCCCCGGTCGTTGATAGTGATTCCCCAGTTCGAGCCGAAGTCAGCGCCATCCAGGAAGCGCGCGGTACCGTTGTCCCACACCCAGCCGCCCGCACCGGTGAAGACGCCGTGCCGGTTCATGTCGAGCACGTGAGTCAGGCAGTCATGGCACGGAACGCGCTGCACCGTGCCGTCCTGCCACAGGAGAAAGAGTCCCCATTCCGGAAGTTGGCCGGCGACTCGCCCTTGGTCGTCCACGAAATCTCCTTCCCACGAGACCTCGCGCCCGGTATCGAACTCCCCAGAGCCACCGAGGTCCTCCATCACGCCGCTGCGCCAGCGGAATGGGTGCACGTCGCCGCTCGCCGTCGTGCTGCCACCGACGACCCACCCGGTCGAGCTGATCGCGACGGCCCAGCTGGCGCGGCCCCCCAGCGTGCCCAGTAGGGTGACCGCACTGCCATCCCACAAGGCCGCGCGAGTCAGCTGGATTCCAGCGCTGTCGAACGTGACTTTGCCGACGACTGCTCCGCGATCACTGATCGCCGCGGCGAAGCTGAGGGGCACCGGCTGGGCGACTCCATTCTGCCACAGGAACGGCACACCAACGCGACTGACCACTTGAGGATCCGGTCGGTGGCCCAGCACCTGTGCTCGATCATTGATGCGGACCTGGTGGTATTGGGGTCCTTGGTATAACCCGCCGTTGCCACCGTAAACGGCCACGGGGCCGATGTCCTGCGCCGCGCCGTTGTCCCAGATGAAGGCGTGCGCTGCGCGCTGGTCGCTCGGGCTCCACCATCCGACAACCTGTCCCCCGTCGTTGATGTCCGTCGGCACGACGATGTTCGCTCCGGGGACGGTTATTTCCTGCACGCTTCCGGTGTCCCAGAGAAAGGCCCGCGAGGAGAAGACGCCGACCACCTGGTCGTGCTTGTTCACGGCGACGGCTCTGCCGGCGCCCACCACGTCGGGATGCGGCAGGTCGACGCGCTGGTAGCTAGATGGGGCGGCCGGGTCCGCGGCCGCGCTGATGCGCGCGATGGGGCCGGACGCCTGTGGGGAGTCCTGGCAGGCGGCAATCAGAGCTGCAGTCAGGACGAGGGAGAATTGGTGTCTCGCGCCTACCCGCGCTGTCTTGCTATGCTGCGTTCGTGCACGCATTGTGGCTCCCGCTTTGCAGGTTGATCAGTCACGAGTTGAGGGGATTGAGCGGCATCGCTCCATCCCCGTCACTCAGTTCATCTGGGCTTCCAGCGGAATTAGGAACGGCTTATTGATGCCCCGTGACGTGCGCGTGGTCGAGCCAGATCCACGCGTCATACGGCGGGTTGTCCGGTGGGGCGCACCCACCCCAATCGAGAGAACCCTCGACTATGTAAAAGCCGGTATCCGCCGGGTATGGCACGCTAGTAGCATCGATCGACAACGTTCCATCGATCCAAATCTTGGCGGTGCGAGCGTTGTAATCATAAAGGTGCTCGACTTGATGCCACGTCCCCAGCGTCCAGTGAGGCGACTGACTAGGGAGAAAGTTCGTCAGGACGTTGTTGTATTCCGAGACGAGTCTGAGACTTCCATCCGCGGTCATGTCCAGCACGATCCCTTGAGCTATGGTGTCTTTCGAAAACGCGTACGACGTGTGCACTTCCGGGTCCCCGGTTGGGAAAGGGAACGGATTCGAGAACTTGATCCACTGACCGAAGTACAGTTGCTTGACCGGTGCGAACGGGAAGTACTCCCGGCCTGGAGACGAGCCGCACAGCCACGCCGTGCCTGCCTTGTAATAGAACTGCCACACGGAAGACGGTGACCGTGGGGCGCTGGGATCGCTGGCGACACTGATGTAGCCCGAGTCGATCTGCCATTGGTTAGAGTTGAACCACCCACTATCGTTGAACGCACTCATTCCGTAATCGTCGATTAACGACCAGCCCGCCTGTCCCTGCAGGTAGGGATCGTTCGGCCACGAGGCTGAAGGAGTTGAGTACACGACGGACAGGTACGGGCGTGCGGCGGTGTTGGCGTAGCGGGTGCTCGCGAAGTAGCGCCAGTGGTCCGCGGCCTTCGATGGATCAGAGTTCAACAGCAGACCAAAATTAGTCGCTGGGTTGCTGAACCAGCCTTGCACGAGCGGAGTCACATTCCATTGTTTGAAGCCGGCTGTCCGATTGACGTGCGGGCTATCGACCGCTGCGCCGATGTCGGCTTGGGCCAACGGAACGTTCCCGAAGCAACAACTGTTGGCGGTCCAACGATTAACCCCGTCGTATGTGGTGCCTGTAGCGCTGCTCAAGACCGGATTGAAGTGGATGACTGGCTGCACGCGCACCGTGTACGTTGAATCCGCCGTGGAGTCGTATCCAACAAGGTCGACGTTCAGTGTGGCGCTGGAGATCGCAGCCCCCGCCGGGATGCTCGAGAGGTCGAACCTCATCAAGATCGCGTTTGCTATCTGGTTGGTCGGCCACGTGTACAGGTTGACAATCGTGTCCGTCCCGTGGCTCGTAGAGTCCAGACCAAGCCACGTGTCCCCAGTTGGAGTCAAGGTCGCGGTTGAAGGCGCGAGAGGGGCAAAGGACGGACGGTATGGTCCAAAGTGACCGGGGGGATTGGCGGAATCGCTGCAGCCCGCGAGCACGGCGACAGCGGTTGAGACCAACACGAGCGACCGGGCGCGATGTGCGTGGTCCATGATGCACCTCCGGTGGAGGAGCCCGTCCCCCGCACGGAGCGGCGTTGTCATTTTCCAGCAACGATGCGCTGATCCTCATGGTGGCCTCGTGCATCGCTGCGATGTGTCCCGGGCGTCATGCAAACGTTGTGCGCGCGAAGGCAACGGCGCACGATGGTCCGCAATCTCATCCGTCTGGAACGAAATAGCCCGCGCTTGGCCAGGCGCGAGACGTACAGTTGGTTACACGTGACCCAAAAGTCTGTGGTTGCCCCCGGCCGACGGACTTGCTGCCACACGTGTTGCCGTGATACGTCGAGTAGCGCACCAAGCGTCATAAGGCGTTAGGCACCGATTGGCCAACTCCTCAGACAACGGAGCACGATCTGCATTTGCGCTGCGTGCAATCGGCGGGCGACGCACACCCTGCACGCGACCACTAGCTCATTGACCCTGATGGGAGGCAGCTGAACTGAGGGTCAAGGGTTCTTGCAGCGCGAATCACCGTCACGAAATGCAGCACGATGTTTGCACTCGCGCCGCGCTGGTCAGGGGCAACGTTGTCCGATTACAACGGCTCGTTGTCTGAATCGCAGACCTAACGATGCGTGCGGCGTCGCGGGCCGCGCGCTATCGCGATGCCTCGCGTCGTTTTCTCACGCAAGGAGGCGTCAATGAATCGGGTGCATGGTAACCACCTCGTTATTGCTCGCGGCCCGTTCCGAAACGCGGGTGGCCTTGTCCGGCTGTTGGTTGTGGCGGTCACGCTGACAGCCGCATGTCAACCGGAGGGATCCGTCACAAGCCTACGCGGGGGTATTCGGGGCGCGGTGACGGCCGCCCCACAAACAATCACGATCGTTCCCACCGGTGACATCTATCTCGGAATCGATTCAGTGTGGCACGGGAATCTGGACTCACTGAACGTCTACACGTGGCCTGACGACACAATCGCGAATGCGATCGTCATGAAGTTCGACTTGTCCAGCATCCCGGCAGGCGCGACCATCTCCAGTGCTACGTTGAATCTCAATTTGTTCTCGGTCGATACCTTCCCTGTCGATTCAACCTATACGATGCCAGTTCAACAGATCGTGCACTTCAATCCGGATCTAACGCAAGCCTCTGGCTACCGGTACGATGGTGTTCACACGTGGACGCCTAACACGTGCTGCAGGTTCCCCGGGTACTTGGCGCAGGCAGACATCCTTGCACCTGTAGATAGCCCCCATGTCAACAGGACGCTGGGATGGAAGCAGTGGAACGTCACCTCCATTGTCCAAGGCTGGTTCGCGAATTCAGCAAGCAATCTCGGCCTGCTCCTCAACTCCGATCGATCGAAGGCAAGAGACCATTGGCGTTTCTTCTACAGCACTAGAAACGCCAACTCTGCTCTTTGGCCCTACCTCAGCGTTACGTACATCACCTCGGCAGCGCCGTGGATCGAGGAGAACTTTTCGCAGTACACGTCTCAAACCGATCTGATTTCGACTCCCCGGACATCGAATGGCGTGGGGTCGTGGGTCACAGGCGGATATCAGTACCCCGGGTGCCTCCAACCAGGTTGCACACCTCAGGCGCCATTCAATCAGAATACGTTCCAGCGCATCTTCCTCGACCAGGCCGTAGGCTATGCGGCAGGCGGCTTGACTCAATCGATGCGATATGATTTCCCGTCAATGACAGACCGCGTGAACGGCGTTTACACGCCGGAGTTCGATTACACGATCCGGCTCGGCGGCTTGCAGTTTCCGACTGCGATCGGCGCTGGCCAAGATGTCTGGTATGAATGGGTCGTCAAGTTCTCGCCGACGTTCAATACAAACGTTGGAGCGGGTTTCGCCGGACACTCTGGCGACTACAAGTTCATGTTTCTTGAACCGCTGGGTGGCGGTTCTCGTACGGAACTCAAGTCGGGGACTGAGTTCGGTGCCGCGCCCATTACCTGGGGAACCGGCAGCACGTTTTCTACCACCTGGGACATCAACACCGTTACCCAGGACTCACACGGGTTCAACACACCAGCGAGCGTGTGGGACGGGCAATGGCACGTCTACCGAGCACACGCGAAAATTTCGACGACGACATCGAGTAACGACGGGCTGTGGCGCGTGTGGATGGACGGGGTCGTCTACGAGAACGATGTGAACATCAGCTATGGGACGCTCACCCGGGGGGAGCTGTGGCCGGGCAATAACAACAACGTCGGGCCATCCGGTGCCGCCGGGCAGGTCATCTCGATGTGGTGGGGACGTATTCGCGTCTGGAACACCGATCCAGGCTGGGGAGGCTGAGACGGTCTAACCCCGCTTTCGCAGCGCGCGTGTCTTCGGATGGCGGCACCCGCTCGCGGGTGCCGCCATTTGTTCCGGTCAAAACCACACGGTTGTGCGATCGCAGCCACGCACTAGGCACCAGCATTGCAACGCTGCCCCGGCCCGCTCGGCAACGGGACCACGAAATTCGAGCCCAACGCCAGTGCCAGTCTCTTCGCAGCTCCCGCAGATGGTTGCTAGGAGGAGGGTCCTCTAAGGCGCACGTGAGTCACGGCGTGACGTCGAACGACACACTCTCCGTGTAATTCAGGGGCCAAGCTGTAGCGCGCAGGGTGTAGCCGCTCCCCGGCTTGTCGATGCTCAGGTCTGAAAAGTTCACGAAGCCATTTACCGCGTACAGATGGCGTGTGCCGGTCAGGGTCGCACCGGTCGGGTTCGCGCCGAGGCTGATCCAGATCGGACCCGTATAGGCCGCAATCACAGCGCCGCCAGCTCCCAGGGCTCCGACGCGGAGCGTCGGTGTAATGATGGCGCCCGCACGCGTGGTGGTCGGTTGCGAGAAGAACCCCAGGCCGTTGGCGCCGTTCGGCTGCGGTGGCGGCCCAGCTGTGATGTCGAACGGGTCGCTGAACGCGTCGCGCAACCCCGGACACGAAGCGTGCAGGGTGTACCCAATACCGGGCTGATCGATGCTCGGCTGATCCCACTGGACGACCCCTCCCAGTCCAGGCTGCATGTGGATCGTGCCGCCGCCCTTGAGGGAGCCGCCGCCCGCGTTGTATCCGATCGAGAGCGTTACGTCGCCGAGGAACGACTTGTCCTGGTTGCCGGAGGCATCGTAGATGGTCACCCGGACGATGCGGATCGGCTGGCCCGCCTGCGCGATCGCGGGCTGGTCGGTGAACAGCAAGTAAGGACCTGAGGCGGGCGGCGGGGGCGGCGGTGGGGCCCCGCAAGTGATCGCGAAGGCAGCGGTGGCGGTGCCGCCCGATGGGACGTTCACCGTCACCGGATTGTCCCCGGCCACCGTACAGCTGCTCGGGACGTTGCCCAGTTGCACCGCGTGCGAACCAGCGGCGACCGCGTTCACGGTGACGCTTGCGTTTGCCGCAATCGTGCCGGCCTGGCTGCCGTCGACACCGACCGCGTAACTACTCGGGAGGTTCGTACCCGTCGTCGAGGTGGTGATCGTGATTTGCCCGGGCTGCGGAGGTGGCGGTCCGGGAGGCGAGACGTCGAACGGGGCACTCTCCGCTACAGGCGCGGCGGCACCGAAGGACGCCGTGAGGGTGTAGCCCGACCCGGCATTGCTGATCCGCAAGTCGCCGAATGTTGCCACTCCCGCGACCGCGTTGGTCGTGGTCGTCCCCGAGAGTACGCCGGTGACGGCGGTTCCGCCGTGTCGCAGCGCGAGGTCGACGGCGCCACTGAAGTTGGTCGCCTTATTGCCGAGCGAGTCGAAGGCGGTCACCACAACGGGCGGAGTGACGACGCCCCCTTGAGTGGCCCCACTCGGTTCGCCCGTGAAGTTCAGCTGCGTAGCGGCGCCCGGGACGACGGTGAACGTGTCGCTTGTGACCGCGGGGAGCCCGCTCGTCGCTGCCGTGAGCGTGTACCCCGACGTGGCTCGATCGAGTGACAGATCGGAGAACGTGGCCACGCCGCGCTGGGGGTGCGTGCTGGTCGCGCCCCGCAGCGTGTCGCCCAGCGGGTTCGAGCCGAGGGCGACAGTGACGGTCAGGGTTTCGGCGGCGGCGACCGGCAGTCCGGCTGAGTCGACGACACTGACCTGCACGGGGCCAATCGGCCGGCCGGCGCGAGGAGTGCTCGACAACCGCGAGAATGCCAGGCGAACGGCGGTGCCGTTGGAGGCCGGAGACGCCCCGCCCCCGCCACCCTGCAACAGCTTGTCCAGGTGGCAGCTCACGACCAGGAACACCAGCGAGAGGCAGCGAGCGATCCTCATCGCGCCGACGCGCCTGCAATCACTGCACCGCTTCGGCAGGCACGATCCGCAGCGTCGGCCGGCCGTCCGCTGCCGAGCGGTGGCGACAGCTGTCGGAGCGTCTGCCCCGTTGCGGGCGCGCCACACCGCCGCTTGGGCCAGACAAGGCACGGGCATTGCGGGCAGGGTCTCCGCATGACATCGGATCGCCGACCGCCCACGCGTACCATGCTCATCCTCGGCACCCGGCCTGAGGTCATCAAGCTGGCTCCCGTCATCCGCGCGCTCCAGGATCGCGCCGCGGAGTTCACCACCCGCGTCGTCAACACGGGCCAACACGACGAGCTCTTCGACACCGCCGCTGCGGCGTTGGGTGTTCAGGTCGATGTCGACCTGGCGATCATGCAAGCCAACCAGGACCTGTTTCACGTCGGGAGCGCCACACTGCAGAAACTCCGGGCCGAGGTGCTCGACTATCGGCCAGAGGTCGTGCTCGTACAGGGCGACACCGCCAGCGCTTTCTTCGGCGCCTTGGCGGGCTTCTTCGCGCATGCGGTGGTCGGGCACGTCGAGGCGGGGCTGCGGTCGGGCAGCAAGTGGGCGCCCTATCCGGAAGAGATTTTCCGGCGACTCACCGACGTTTTGGGCGACCTGTTCTTTGTGCCGACCGCAGGCGCTCGGGCGAACCTCATGCGGGAGGGGTTCTCGCCCGAACAGATCCATGTGACGGGAAACACGGTGGTGGATGCGGTGCTCGGGATCGCGCGCGGTAACGGCCAATTTCACTCGTCTCATCTGAGCGCGCTGCTCGAGGCCGGTCGCCAGACGGTGCTGATCACGGTGCACCGGCGCGAAAGCTTCGGGGACGCGATCCGCGGCGTGTTCCGGGCGATCGGTCGATTGGCCGATCGCCATCCGAACGTGTCGTTCGTGTATCCTGTTCATCCCAACCCCAACGTCCGTCGTCCCGCGCACGAGCTGCTGGATGGACGTGCGAACGTCGTTCTCGTCGACCCCGTGAGCTATCCGGATCTCGTCGCCCTGATGCAGCGCAGCATCCTCGTGTTGACGGATTCGGGCGGTATCCAGGAGGAGGCGCCATCGTTTGGTGTGCCCGTGCTCGTGCTACGCGAGGTCACCGAGCGGCCCGAGGGCGTCGCAGCCGGCGTCGCACGCCTGGTCGGCACCGAGGAAGACCGGGTGTTTCACGAAGCGGATCGCCTGCTCTCCGATCCGCAGGCCCGCACGGTTTTCGCCAAGACCGCTAATCCATATGGAGACGGGCGCGCGGGCGAGCGGATCGTGGACCTGGTTGCGCACAGGATGCGTGGAACCCACCGACGCACGACGGACTGGGCGCCGGAGCGCGCCCCGTTGGCTCCGTCGGGCCCGGGAGTCCTGACCAGCTGACGACTGTTCATTCGGGCAACGCGGACCGTGCACCAGAATGTGGCCCGCTGGCCCGTCGCAACCACACAAGTGCTTAGCGTCCTGCACATCTGAGCTGCACCACTTGCGCGGCCAGGTACCTGTCGCTACCGTGCCGCGTCGCGAGACGGCAACACGCCCCTCGCGGCAGACATCAAGACGCTGCTCAGAGCAAACCCGTCGAAAGACGGTGACGCAGAGCTACGGGACTACCGCGAAACATCGCTAGGTCCGCCGGGCCGCCAGCGACTCGCGTAGTTAGGCGAGTGCTTGGCGGCCGTTTTGTGTCTAGTGGATTCGTTGTCAGAAGTTCAACAACCGCTGTTCGGCTGTAGCGCCGCCCTCTCTAGAGGGGAGCGCGATAAAGGCAAACCTGGCGAAAGCCAGGGACGCAAAGCCACGAGGCTACCGCACGCTGCCCGCGTGCCAGGCCAGTCGGGTTGCCGAACCTCACGCTGGAGAGGGTTATGTACGTCCGGAGGTTCTTGGCGCTCGGCGCCGTGCTGCTCGGCACGGCCTGTCAGGTGCCCGTCGATGCTGGTAGCACCGCCGTTGAGTTACGCGTGGTTTCCGTTGCGATTCAACCGAAGAGCGTGACCGTGCTTGTGGGCGACAGCTTGCAGCTGAGCGCCAGCGTCACCATGTCCAACAGTCAAGCCGCCAAGGCCGTCACGTGGACGAGCTCGGACACGACAGTGGCAACCGTGAGCGGTTCCGGTGTCGTGCGCGGCCGCGCGCCGGGATCGCTCTTCGTGCGGGCGCGAAGTGGCCCGCAGGGGGACTCCGCCGCGGTCACGGTAGCAACTCCATCGCCGCTGCCGGTCGCATCGGTGACGGTCGCCCCGGCGTCGCTGACACTCGCGGTCGGTGGCACGTCTCAGCTCGCCGCGACGCTCAAAGACGCCAGCGGTAACGCACTCGCGGGGCGTGCCATCAGCTGGGTGAGTGGCAATACGCAGGCGGCGACCGTGAGTGCGACTGGCCTGGTGACGGCGGTCGCGGCGGGGTCCGCGACGATCGCGGCGACGAGCGAGGGGCAGAGCGGGACGGCGACCGTGACGGTCACCGCACCGACTCCTCCTCCGACCGCCCCGCCGGGCACGGTTACGGATCTCGTGGTCTCGGCGGTAAGCGACAGTTCCGTCACTCTGGCGTTCACAGAGGTCGGCGACGGCACCGGACAGCCCGCGAGCTATGACATTCGCGTTGCTACGGGGAGTTCGTTGACCTGGGGCGGCGGCGTGCCTTCGGTGAGTCAGGGCACGTGCGCGTCGCCCGTAGTCGGGACCGCGGTGGGTGGCAAGCGCAGCTGCACCGTGCTCGGCCTGGCGGCGTCCACGGTGTACAGCTTTGAGCTGATTAGCTTCCGCGGCACGCTCAGCGTCAACGCGGTGTTCGGTGGGCTGTCGAACGTCGTCACCGGCACCACGGCGGCGCGGCCCAGCTCAGGGCCCACGTCAGGCACCGTCTATTTCAACAGTGACTTCGAGGACGGAACGCTGGGTGATCTCTCGGTCTTCCCGGGGAGCAACGGTGGCTGCACCGTCTCGACCGACGTAGCGAGGAGTGGCACGCGGAGCGCCAAGTGCGTCACGACCAGCAGTAACGCTGCCGAGGCCGCGCTCTTCTACACGTGGGGCAACAAGCCGGGTGAGCCGGCCAACCCCGCGCTGGCTGAAGCGAACGGGTACTACCAGAAGTTCTCGGTGATGTTCGCCCCCGGTGCATTCGCGAACGTGTACAATGGCGGCAGCAGCTCGCAGTTCAAGGTCCTGCTGAACCGTTCCGACTGGCATTACGGCTACACAGGCGCCTGGTTCATGACCTCTTGGGGCGCGCAGTACGGCCCCACGCCCCCCGTTCTGAAGAACAACGGGGACAACTGTGGCACCGTCACCTGGACGTGGCCATATGGTCTCCAGGAAGGCGTCTGGTACGACATCACCACCTGGTTCAAGCGCGATAGCACGACGCACACGGGCCATGCGAAGATGTGGGTGAACGGCGTGCTGATGACCGATACGGATGCGTCGCTGCCCGATTGGGTGAACACCCCCAGTCCCGGAGGCTACAGCTGCTTGGGAACGGACATCGCCGCTGATCAGCAGGAGCTCGAGATCGGCGCCGCGTACACCGCCAACACGGTGGGACCGTTCACGGTCTACGTGGACAACGTCGAGGCGGCGAACTTCCCGATCGGAGCTGCAGCGACGGCTGCTGCCGTTTCAGCCCGACGCTAAGCTTGGGGAGAGCGGATGGCGGTACTCGCGCGAAGCGGGTACCGCCATTCGTGCTTCAGACCGGTCGGCGACCCGCCACGACCGTGGTCAGGAACGCGAGCATTCGCTCGACGTCTCGCTCCCAGTGATAGGTGGCACGGACTGCAGCACGTCCGCGCTCTCCCGCGGCCCGCCGTACGGTCACGTCGCCGAGCTCCCGAAGGGCGCGAGCCAGGGCGACGTGGTCGCGCTCTCGAAAGGCGCGTCCGCAGTCACACGTGTCTACGATGCGCCGTAACGGCGTAGCGTCCGACGTCGCCACCGGGAGACCGGCGGCCATGTAATCGAAGATCTTGTTGGGCAGCGTCGTATCGAACTGCTCATCACGCCAATGCGGGATGACTCCCACATCCGCGTCCAGCAGCTCGCCGAGCGCCACCTCGTTCGGGACCTGCCCACGGAACACTACCGTGGGGGGCTCGAGGCCAAGGGCATGCGCGCGCGCCCGATAGGTGGCGAAGTCCTTTCCGTCGCCGTAGATCGTCACGGCGACCGGAAAGCCATCGGCGCAGAGTCGCGCCGCTGCGTCGAGCAACGTGCCGATCCCCCGCTGTTCCTCCACGCGCCCCAGATACACGACGCGCAGCGCGTCCCGTCGCTGATGCCTGGCTGGTCCGGCGTCGAGCCGCGCGAGTGGCGGCGTGTTGGACACGAGCGCGATACGCTCTGGAGGCACACCCATGCGGGTGAGGCGATCCCGTGATTCCTCCACGACCACGAGTATCCCGTCGACGCGCGCCACCACCCACCGCTCGATCAGCCGGGCGAGACCCGGATTTCGCATCACGATGTCCCAAGGCTTCGCCCGTCCGGTGGAGCGCCGCGAACGGAGCATCGCTGGATAGTTCTCCGCCATGTCCAGCACGACCGGAATGCCGAGGCGCTTCGCGACAAGAACGCTCGTCACGGCGAGCGGAAGATCACGACAGAGAATGACGTCGGCGCGCGAGCGACGCGCGACTCGGAGGATGTGCCAGAACCAACGAGGGTTGAAGAATGCAGCCACCATCGAGCCGGCATTCAGCCAGCGTGGCGCCCAGCGCCACGAGGTCATGCGGTGCACCGTCGCCTCGGGCAACGTTTCGACTTCGGCCAGCCCGGTGACGTTGCGGGCGACCAGGTTCACCCGATGTCCCGCCTGCGTCAGCGCCAACGCGACCTTCTCAGCACGCACATCCCACGGGTACTCGACCTGCCAGACCTTGCAGACCGAGAGCGCCCGCGCGCGCACATCGCCGGGGATCGGTCGAGCCGATCCGGCGGCAGTATCAGGAGCGAGGATGCGAGACGCGATGCCCTCCAGCGGCATGCGGGCGTGCGTGCGCAAGCGGCGTGCCTTGCTCCCGCGACCGTGGCCGTGTGGCGGGCTCGCAACAACTTTTGTCACAGCGCGGGGGCGTCCAGACTGATTGATTCGGCTCCGCAATCTCTCGCCATGTGTAGTACTCGAGAACTAGATTGGGCGAACCTGAGGGTCAGACAGTGAGACTGTTCGCGCTCCGGCCCATCGTCTTTGCCGGCCTTTGTGGTCTTGGCGAAGCGTGCCTCGCTCCCGTCCCAGTGGCGACGCGCAGTGGTCCGCTCGCCGTGACGCCCCCGTCCGCGAATCTCACGGTCGGTGACGTCGTGCAGCTCACCGCTACCCCAGCTGATGAAGGGAACACACCTCCCGCGGCTGCGACCATCAGCTGGACCAGCAGCGATACGAACGTGGCTCGTGTCACGCCCGCCGGTCTCGTTACAGCGGTGGGGCCGGGCTCAGCGACGATCACCGCGACGAGTGACGGCGGCGAGGGTACCGCCGCCATCGTCGTCCTGGAACATCCGCCCGGAACCGTTGACGATCTTGCCGTGGATTCGGTCACCGACAGTTAGGTCGTCCTGGCGTTCACCGAGGTCACCGACGGGAGCGGCCGACCCGCACAGTACGATGTCCGGTACGCTCCGACGCCCATCGCGTGGGGGTCAGCTCCTAGCGTCACGCGCGGTACCTGTGCGACTCCTCTCAAGGGAACAGCGATCGGGACGAACCGGACGTGCACGGTGCTCGGGTTGGCGGCGGGCACCCAATACGATTTTCAGCTCGTGGCCTTCCGCGGCGCCCTGAGGCAGACCGCCGTCTTCGGCGACCTGTCCAATACCGCGACGGCTACTACGGGGACGTCCACCGCGCCCGTGGCGACGGTGGTCGTGACGCCGGCGACCGCGGCCGTCGTTCAGGGGCAGACCCTCCAGCTGCAGGTGACGCTCAAGGACGCGAAGGGCAATGTGCTCGGCGGTCGCTCGGTCGCGTGGACGTCGAGCCCGCCCAGCGTCGCTACGGTGAGCTCCAAGGGACTCGTCACCGCCGTGGCGCTCGGCAATGCGACTGTCACTGCTGTGAGCGAGGGACGCAGTGATTCGGCGTTGATCCAGGTCGTGGCGGCCCCGCCGCCGGTTACCTACTACAGCACCAACTTCAACGATGGGACGACCGGGCCGCTGGACGTTTACGCTTACGGCGGCGGCAGCTGTGCCAAGAGCACCGATTACCACGACCCTGGCAGCGCGTACTCCATCAAGTGCTCCATCCCGCCGGGTACCGGAGCCGCGGCCTTGCAAGCATGGTTCGGCAACGGCAAGCTCGCCAGCGCGCCGGCCGACCCTTCATTGGATCAAGACCTGTTCGAGGAAGTGCGGCTCGTGCTGGCGCCCGGCGCGGCAGCGGCCATCGGCGGCACGTCGTGCACCGCCGCCAACCCCCTCTCCCAATTCAAGCTTCACAAGTCGGTATACGGGCAGGCGGGCAGCGCGTGGAACGGGTGGGTGATGTCCGACATCGGTCCTTGCTCGGACGGTAACGTTGGGCTGTTCAGCGAGCCCGAGATGTGGAACATCAACGGACAACGATTCGTCTGGCCTGGAACGTTCCCTTCGCTCGGCGAGGGCACGGTGTACGACGTCGTGTACCGCTATCATCGATACAGCAGTCAGGGGTGCGGAACGATCGCGGTGTGGGTCAACGGGACGAAGGTGATGGATAGCCCCTGCTGGACCTACATGGGGACCAAGAACGGATCGGGACAGGGCCTGTTGTTTTGGGATGGGGCGACCTACCTGCAGAACGGGCTGGCCCCGTTCGCGGTCTACAACCTGTTCGCGCAGGCGACCAACTACCCGGTCGGGGCTGGGACGGCCAGCCCGAGGTGACCGCCGTCGCGAACAGTTTAAGCTCGAAACGGGCGGCAGTGCACAAGAATGCAGCCCCCTTAAGGCTATTCAACCGTCAACTGTAAGTTTTCATGTTCCACTAGCTTGCACCACTTGCGCCGGACCCTCCCCGTTGCTACCCTGCCACGCCGCGGGGGCGCAACAATCGCAGTGAATCCCCGCTGACAAGCTGATGCACACGCTGCTCAGAGCGAAGCCGCCGAAAGGCGGTGGCGCAGAGCTACGGGACTAAGGCGACCGAGGTCGCTATGTCCGCCGAGCCGCCAGCGACTCGACACGATGTCGAGACCTTGGCGGCCTTTTCGTTTTGGGAGTGGACGTAGTCGTTCGGCACAGCGCGGCCCTCTCGAGGGGGAGCGCGATAAGGGCAAACCCGGCGAAAGCCGGTGACGCAAAGCCACGAGGCTACCGCACGCTGCGCGTGCCACGCCAGTCGAGCTACCGAACCTCACTTGAGGGAGGGTCATGTTCGTTCGGAGGTCCGCGGCGCTCGCTGCCGTCTTGCTCGGTACCGCCTGCGAAATGCCGGTCGCCACTGACGCGACGAATCCGGATTTCGGCGTCGTGTCCGTTGCTATCCAGCCAAAGACCGCCACGGTGCTCGTGGGGGACAGCCTGTTCCTCAGCGCGAGCGTCGTCATGTCCAACGGTCGTCCCGCCAGCGCCGTCACGTGGGGGAGCAGCAACCCGAGCATCGCCATTGTCAACGTGGCTGGGGTGGTACGCGGTGTCGCCGTCGGAGCACTGTACGTGCGCGCGACCAGCGGGGGAAGGAAGGACTCTGCCGCAGTTACGGTGGTGAATCCGGCCCCGGCGCCTGTCGCGTCGGTCGCCGTCACGCCGAGTTCGGCGACGATCACGGTCGGTGGCACATTGCAACTCAGCGCGATTCTCAAGGACGCGAGCGGCAATCTGCTCGCCGGCCGAGCGATCACGTGGACGAGCGGTAACGCGGCTGTCGCGACCGTCGGTCCGACCGGGACCGTGATGGCAGCCGCTGCCGGCTCCGCGACGATTACGGCAACGGCCGAGGGACAGAGTGGCTCCGCCACTGTGTCCGTGACGACGATACCCGTAGCGTCGGTCAGTGTCAGCCCTACGACCGCGGGCGTCCAAGCGGGGCAGACCGTACAGCTCACCGCGACGCCGAGGGATGCGAGCGGGAACGCCTTGAGCGGTCGCACGGTGACGTGGGTGAGCAGCAACGCGACCGTCGCCACGGTGAGTGGGAGCGGCCTGGTGACCGGTGCGGCGGCGGGATCGACGACGATCACGGCGACGAGCGAGGGGCAGAGCGGGTCCGCGTCTCTCACCGTCACCGTGCCCGTTACGGCGCCGGGGACGGTGAGTGACCTGGCGGTGACTGCAACCACGGACAGCTCCGTGACGCTGCGGTTCACCGAGGTCGACAACGGCGCGGGTGCGCCCGCGAGCTACGATATCCGGTACGCGACCGGCAGCGCGCTCTCCTGGGGAGCGAACACAACGAGCGTGAGCAAGGGAACGTGTGCGACGCCCCTCGCAGGAACCACGGTTGGCGCGAGCCGAACCTGCACGGTGTTGGGCCTCGCTGCAGGCACCACGTACAGCTTCGAGCTTGTGGCGTTCCGGGGTACGCTAAGTGTGAATGCTGTCTTTGGCGCGTTGTCCAACATCGCCACCGGCACAACGATCGCCTCCACTGCTCCAGTCGCGGCCGTAACCATTAGCCCATCGCCTGCGAGCGTTCAGGTGAGCGGCACACTCCAGCTGACGGCCACGCTCAAGGATGCGAGCGGTAACGTCCTCACGGGCCGCACGATCACGTGGGCGAGCGACAACGTCGGTACCGCTACGGTCAGCGGTTCCGGGCTGGTGGCGGGCGTGACTGCGGGATCCGCGACGATCACGGCGACGAGCGAGGGAATGAGTGGCACGACGCCGCTCAGCGTGACCACGAGCCAGCCGGGGCAGGTGACGTACTACCGGACGAACTTCACGGATGGGACGACGGGGCCGC
>CBFHAJ010000084.1:0-16159 GCA_965653495.1 uncultured bacterium
CGGGGTGGCGTCGAATTGCACGGTGAGCGGAAATAACCCGCGCACTTTGAACGTGGCGGCCGGGACTGGCGCATCCACGGCCTTCTCCGTGGCCTGTGCCGCGCCACCCAGCGGGAGTATCGCCGTCACGGTCACGACCAACGGACCCAATCCGCCGTCAGGGTACACCGTCACCGTCGATGGCGGGCCGGGTCAGTCGGTCGGGGCGAACGGCAGCGTGAGATTCGACGGCCTCAGCGTTGCGAGCCACTCGGTCGGCTTGAGTCCGATCCCGTCTAACTGCAGTGTGAGCGGCGTCAACCCGCAGACGGTGTCCGTCACCGCGAACAGCGCGACCGCGGCAAGCTTCACCGTCACCTGTACAGCCACGACGGGCGACCTCGTCGTGACAACGACCACTGGCGGCTCGAACCTGGATCCCGACGGCTACATGGTGAGCGTAGCCGGTAACAGCCAGTCGATCCCCACGAACGGCAGCGTCACGTTCTCCAATGTGCCCGCCGGCTCCCAGAACGTGGCCCTCTCGGGAGTCGCGTCAAACTGTACCGTTAACGGGGCCAACCCCGTGAGCGCGAGTGTGCCCGCAGGTGGCATCGGGCACGCCGATTTCGCCATTAACTGCGTCGCCCCCCAGAACCACGCGCCCGTCGTGACCGCCGGGCCAGACCAGAACATCGTGCTCAGTGTGTTCAGCATGATGTTGAACGGGGCGTCGTTCAGCGACCAAGACCATGACGGCCCGTGGACGGTGAGGATCGACTGGGGCGACGGCACCCACGACACCTTTACCCAAGGCGAGGGGTCGATCACCGGTTCGCACACGTACCCAGTCAGTCTGCTCGGCGCGACCTACCAGCTTACGGTGACTGTGACTGACGCGCACGGCGCCAGTAATTCGGCGTCCAAGACGGTCACGGTAACCGTGGCGTGAGGCCCTCGGGCCGCCTGCACAACCCCCCAAACGTCCACAACCTCCAAAACCCGCACTGCGCGGCAGATTGGCACCGCTCTTGCGTTAAACCCTGCCGAAGTCATCGCTAGTCCAGACTCGCGCCCGAGTTCGGAGGAGCAGTGTCGCAGCGGAGCACCCTCCGCGCGCGGGCCGTGCGGACCGGCCTCGCAGCCGTGGGAATGATGATCGCGTTGGTGATCCGTCCGGAGCCAGTCGCTACGGGGGCACCACTTGCCGGCCGCACCAAAACGCCGGCGATCCGGGCGCTCGAGCTGTCGGGCCAGGCGCGGCGCTATCTCGAGCTGCAGTACCGCTCCTATCCCACGGAATTCATGGGCTGCATGATCGGCGCCGTGGAGCACGGTGCGGTGCGCGTGAGCCGCATCGCCCCGGCGGACGTGGAGCCGGCGCGTTCCACGACGACGGAAGTGATCCCGAAGCAGAGCTGTGAGGAGGCGGGATGGTCAGGCACGGTGGGCGTCATCCACAGCCACCCCGAGGGCCAGCGGTGCTGGTACTTCTTCCCGAGCACCGTCGTACCCAGCTCCGACGCGGTGTCGTTCACGCGACAATCGTATCCCGTAGACGCCATCATGTGTGGCGACCACGTCGTGTGGATCGGTCGCGACATGGCAGAGCAGCAACTGCGCCTGGTGGATGACCGCAGCACCGATGCCGCGACCCCGGCGGGCCGCTAGCGGAAACGAGGCTGGCCACACGCTGGACCCGCGCGCGCTAATATTGCGGTGCATGTGGGGGGGGAAAAAGCCCTAAGGCAGGCGTTGCGGTGACGCGGACGAAGAGGGGGGGACTGTCGTGACGCCCAAGCGCTTTTGGGCGCGGCTACGTGCGGAGGCCGATTACCCGCTGCGGCGCGGCGCCTGGTACCACGTGAAGAAATTAGGGCCCCGCGAGGCCGTCATCGACGTCGTCGGTGAGCGCATCGGCGTGCCCCGCTCCGACCTCGAAATCATGAGCTCGCCGCCGCGCCGCTGGTCGGTGGTGCCGCGCCCCAAGAACTTGACGCGCTTCCCCTTCCCCGGAGTGGAGAAGTACGGCGTGTGTCCCAACTGCCGGGAGCGCGTCCCGCTGAACCAGCATCCCACCTTCTTGCGCTGTACGCGCTGCAACGAAGTCTCCGACGTCGGCTGGGAAGACGTGTTTTTGACCGAGAATTAGACTCCTCCCAAGCCGATTGTCGCATGCACGCGACACGCTCGCGTGACGCGTGACACGATGTTCCTGGCCTCCGACTTGCTGAACCTGGTCCACGCTGAGCGCGCGCCAGGCAGCGGCCGCCCGCCTTCGCGTGGCGCCGCCCCGGAAACAGGGAAGCCAGCGAGCGAGCGTTTTCGGTCTACCACGAGGGAAGTGTGGTGGTCGGGTGTTTCCGCGGTGCCCCGGAGGGCGGGGCGCTCGTCGCCGGCGAGGCGATCGTCGCCGTGGACGTGGTGCGCACCACGACCATGGCCGTGACCGCGGTGGCACAGGGACGCCGCTGCTTCACCGCCCCCACCATCGCCGCCGCGCGCCGCCGCGCGGCCCGGCTCGAGCGACCCCTGCTCGCCGGCGAGATCGCGGGCGTCATGCCCGCCGGCTTCGATCTGAGCAACAGCGCCGCGGACCTCGCGGCCCGCTCCGACGTGGAGCGGCCGTTGGTCCTGGTCACCTCGGCGGGCACGCCGCTGATCCACGCCGCGACGCTGACCGGCGCCGTCTACCTCGCCTCGCTCCGCAACGCCCGTCATCTGGGGGCGTGGCTCACCGGCCGGCATGAGCGCGTGGCGGTCGTCGCCGCCGCCAGCCGGGGCGAGTTCAGCGAGGAAGACCGCGTGTGCTGCGCCCAGGTCGCGGGCGAGCTGCTCGATGCCGGCTACGCCGCCGAAGACCCCGATACCGCGACGATGGTGCGGCGCTGGCGCGACGCGACGCCCGACGTCTGGCTGCGGAGCCGTCGTGGAAGGCTCGGCGACGTCGATTTCATCTTGGGCCACAAGGACGACCTCGCCGACGCCTTCGTGATGCGCGCCGGCGAAGTGATCCCCGTCCCTGCGGGCGTTGCGCTACCGGCATAACCGACGCTCAACGTGCTCTGACGCCCGCCGTCAGTTGACGGGAAACGCGCCGCTCGTGGCACCGGTCAACACGCCCGCGGCCGCCGTGAGCGTGTACCCGATGCCCGCAGTGTCGATACTCAAGTCCGCGAAGGTCGCCACGCCGCTCGCCGCCGCGACGGTCACGGTCCCATGCAACGTGCCACCGCTGGGATTCGTGCCGATGGCGATCGTGACATTGCCGGTGAACCCGCTGGCGACGTTGCCGAAGGCGTCGAGCGCAGTGACCTGCACGGCGGGCGTGATGCTCGCCCCGACAGTGGTATTGGTCGGTTGCACGGTGAAGACCAACCTCGTCGCCGCTGCGCTGGTGATGTTGAACGGCAGGCTCGTGACGCCGAGCAGGCCGGTGGAGGCGAAGTTCAGCGTATAGCCGGTGCCGGCCTTGTCGATGCTCAGGTCCGCAAACTTCGCCAGGCCGCCGACCGCCACAGCGGCCATGGTTCCGGAGAGGGTCCCTCCTCCCGGATTGTCACCGAGCGCCACGGTCACCACCCCGGTGAACGTGGTGTCCAGATTCCCGCCCGCGTCTTCGCCCCGGAGCTGGACGTACGGGTCGCCGATCGGCGTACCCGCGATCTCATTCTTGGGACGCACCTGGAAGTCGAGGTGACTCGCCGGCCCTATAGCCACGTCGAACGGGACGCTCGAGACCGCGGGGAGCCCTTGCGCCGTGGCGACGAGCGTGTAGCCGAACGCGGCCGCGTTCACACTGAGTAAGGGGAAGTTGGCCGTGCCGCTCACCGCCGTCGCGGTCGTCGTTCCCTGGAGCACCTGACCGGTCGGGCTCACGCCCAGCTCCATGTGCACGTCGCCGGAGAAATCCGTCGCCAGGTTCCCCAGCGCGTCGAGCGCCCGCACCTTCACCGTCGGGCTGAAGATGGTCCCTCCCGTGATCGTGCTCGGCTGCACGCCGAACACGAGCTGAGTCGCCGGCCCCGGTACGATGGGGAAGTTGTTGCTCGCCGCCCTGCTCAGCCCGGTCGCATTCGCCGTCAACCAGTAGCTCGGGCCCGTCTTGTCGATACTCAGATCACCGAAGGTCGCCACCCCGTTCACCGCCGCCACGCTCGTGGTGCCGCTGAGTGTCGCCCCTCCGGGCGTACCCCCGAACGCCAGCGTGACTGTCGCCGTGAAGGCCGGCACCGGGTTTCCGGCGGGATCGAGGGCTTGCACCTGCAGCGCCGGCGTGATCGTGTGGCCGGCGACCGTGGGGGTGGGCTGAGCGATGAACACCAGCTGCGTCGCGCTACCGGGAGTGATGTCGAACGCCGCACTGGTGATGGCGCTGAACCCGGCGGCACTCGCGGTGAGCGTGTAGCCGACGCCGGTCTTGTTGATGCTCAGATCAAAAAACGTCGCCACGCCTGCAACCGCCGCCACCGGGACGGTCCCGCTCAGCGTCCCGCCGCCGGGATTGCTGCCGAGTGCCACACTCACGTTCCCCGTGAACCCAGTCGCCAGATTCCCGAACGCATCGAAGGCGCGGACTTTCACCGCCGGCGCGATGTGGTGATCCGCCACCGTCGTCCCCGGCTGGACGCCGAACGCGAGCTGCGTCGCCGCCGCCGCCGTAACGCTGAACTCGCTGCTCGTTGCCTTGCTCAGCCCGCTCGCCGTGGCCGTCAACCAATAGCCCGTGCTCGCCTGGTCGACGGATAGATCGGCGAAGCTCGCCACGCCCCCGACCGCCGCGACGCTCGTGGTCCCGCCCAGCGTGCCACCCCCCGGATTATTCCCGAATGCCACGGTCACGGTCCCGGTGAAGCTCGGCACGGGGTTCCCCGCCGGATCGAGCGCCGTGACCTGGACGGCGGGCGCGATCGCCGTCCCGGCGATCGGGCTGGACGGTTGGACCGTGAACGCCAGCTGCGTCGCGCTCCCGGGCGTGATATCGAACGGCGTGCTCGTCACCGAGCCGACACCGCTCGCACTGGCGACGATTGTATAGCCGGTGCCGGTCCGGTCGATGCTGAGATCGAAGAACGCCGCCGCACCACCCACCGCCGCGACCGGAGTGGTACCGGCCAGCTTGCCGCCGCCCGGAGTGCTCGCGAGCGCGACACCCACGGTCCCGGCGAAGCTCGTGGCCACGGTCCCGAACGCATCGAGGGCTTGTACCCTGACGGCTGGCGCTATCTGGTGATCGGCGAGCGCGGTCCGCGGCTGGACGCTGAACACGAGCTGCGTCGCCGCCGCCGGTGTGACGGCGAAGTCGCCGCTGGTGGCCTTGCTCAGCCCGCTCGCCGTCGCCGTCAACCAGTAGCCCGTGCTCGCCTTGATCACGGTCAGATCGCCGAAGCTCGCCACGCCACCGGCCGCGGCGACGCTCGTGGTCCCGCCCAGCGGTCCACCTCCCGGATTGTTCCCGAAGGCCACGGTCACCGTCCCGGTGAAGCTCGGCACGGGGTTCCCCGCCGGATCGAGCGCCGTGACCTGGACGGCGGGCGCCATGGCCTGGCCCGCGACGGCCGTAGCCGGCTGCATCGTAAAGGCGAGCTGCGTCGCAACGCCGGGGCTGACGTCGAACGCCGTGCTCGTGACCGGGCTGAACCCGGCGCTGCTCGCCGTGAGCGTGTAGCCGGTGCCCGCCTTCCGGATGCTCAGGTCGAAAAAGGTGGCGATCCCTGCGACCGCGGCGACGGGGCTCGTGCCGTCGAGCGCCGCGCCAGCAGAATTGTTGCCCAGGGCGACGGCGACGTTCCCTGTAAAGGTCGACGCCAAGTTCCCGAAGGCGTCGACCGCCTGTATCCTCACCGCCGGTGCGATCTGGTGATCCGCGACTGCGGTGCCCGGCTGGACACCGAACGCGAGCTGCGTCGGGGCGGCCGGTGTGATGATGAAATCGCCGCTCGTCGCCTGGCTCAACCCGCTCGCCGTGGCCTTCAGCCAGTAGCCCGTCGCCGCCTTGTTGAGGGTCAGATCTCGAAAGGCCGCCACGCCGCCCACCGCCGCGACCTTCGTGGTGCCGCCGAGCGTGCTGCCGCCGGGGTTCCCGCCGAACGCGATGGTCACGCTGTCGCTGAAGCCCGGCACGGCGTTCCCTTCCGGATCGAATGCCGTGACCTGGACCGCTGGAGTGATCGGCTGCCCCGCGACGGTCGCCGGGGGCTGGCCGGTGAAGGCCAACTGGGTCGCGGGACCAGGACTGATGGTGAACGACTGGCTCGTGACGCCGGCGAGCCCGGGCGCCGCAGCGGTGAGCGTGTACCCGGTGCCCGTCCGGTTGAGGCTCAGATCTGCGAAGGTGGCCCGGCCGTCGATCGCCGCGACGGTCACCGTACCGGCCAGGGTACTACCCCCGGGGTTGGCCCCCAGCGCGACGGTCACGTTCTCTCGGTAGCCCGCAACGGGGTCGCCGCGCGCATCCACGGCGCGCACCTCCACCGCGGGGCTCAACGGCTGGCCCGCGACGGCGTCGCGGGGATCGATGGTGAACAGCAGTTGCGTCGCTCGCGGACCCGCGACATCGCGCGTGCACGTGGCGACGCTGACGGCGGCAGCGAGCGCGAGCATGATGCGCCCGACGCGGTGGTTGCCGCAAGGACGGAACGCCGGGTGAGGGGCCATGGCTGGGCCGAGGGGCCCCAAGTGGCAGTTTTCGGGCCCTCCTAACTCGTTGAGCCTGCCGCCGCGCGCGCCGGCTCACGGACCAGTCTGTTGCAGATTGCTGACAGATTGCGTCTAACCTCCCCCCTCTACCGACAGCGGCCGAAGCGCCCCACTCACACGTTCCGCCCTGCACTGCTCGCTTGACCTGATTGTTACTGATTCTTCGCCGCACCACCGTCGTCCGGGCGCATCGTGTCTGGGACCAAGCAACACGTCCCGCTCGAGCGATGGAGGGTGCAATGGCTTCCGCGCTACAGGTCGCAGTCCTCTGCAGCTTCACTCTGTTGTCTCCCCTCACCAGCACCGCCCCAACCCCGACCGGCTCGATCACCGGCCGCATCACCGACGCCGCCGCGGCCGCCAAGCCAATCCCCGGTGCGACGGTGCGCGTGCTCGGCACGCGCTGGAGCGCGCGGGCGCGTGACGATGGGTCGTTCCGCATCGACAACGTCGCGACGGGCAGTTATCGGGTGCAGACCAGTATCATCGGCTTCCTGGCCGATACCCAAACCGCCCGGGTGAGCGATGGCGCGACGACTGCCATAACCGTGCGGCTGCACCCCGCCGCAGTGGACCTCCCGGCGGTGCTCGTCACGGCGCATCGCCTCGGTGAGACCAAAGCGGTGGCGCTCGACCGCCAGGAAGCGGCCGACAACCTCGTCACCGTGCTATCGGGCGACGAGATTCGCGCGCTCCCCAACGGCAATGCCGCCGAGGCGGCCGGCCGCATGCCCGACGTCTCGCTCGAGCGTGACGAGGGCGAAGGCAAGTTCGTCCAGATCCGCGGCACCGAGCCGCGGCTGTCGAACGTGACCGTGGACGGCGTGCACGTCCCGGGCACCGAAAAGGGCGATCGCGTCGTGAAGCTCGACGACGTGCCCTCCGACATCCTCGGCGCGATCGAGGTGTCCAAGACGCTCAGCGCGGACATGGACGCCGACGCGATCGGCGGCTCGCTCAACCTCGTGACCAAGATCCCGGAGGGCCGCCCACAGGGTTACGTGGCGGCGCAGTATGGCCGCATGTCGCTCCTCGACCGGGACGTGACCCAGGGAAGCCTCACCTACGGCGGCCGGGTCGGACCCGGCAGCAAGCTGGGCTACATGATCGGCGGCAGCCTCGATCGCAACAACCGCGGCATCAACGACGTCGAGCCGAGCTGGACGGTGGACGGATCGGGCCGCTCGATTCCCATCGAGTGGAGCCAGCGGGATTACACCTACTATCGCACGCGCATCGGCGTCGGTGGCGACCTGGACTACCGCTTCAACGATCACTCCAGCGTGTTCCTGCGCGGCCTGTGGAGCCTCTTCAAGAATCACGGGACCCGCTACGTGTACGACATCTCGGCGAGTCCCGCGGCGACGTTCGGGTTCGACACCGCCGCCACGCTCACCCGCGAGGTGCAACACCGCACGCCGGTGGAGCAGCTGTGGGGCGTGACGGGGGGCGGCCGGCAGGATCGCGGCAGCTGGACGCTCGAGTACACCGCGCATTATTCCGGCACCCGGCAGTCGGTGGTGGATTATCGCTCCACGGACTTCGTGTACAATCTCGCCGACAGCCTGCGGTACGACGCATCCAACAGCCGGATGCCGATGTACGGGTACCTGAACGCGGCGCAGGCCCAGGCGGCGGTGAACCCCGCCAACTTTCTGCTGGCGGGCTACGATGCGAGCAACGGGCTCACGACCGGGCGCGACGTGGGCGGGGAATTCAACGCCACCCGCGCGTTCGTGCTGGGCACGCACTCCAGCACCTTCAAGTTCGGCGTTCGGCTGCGCGATGAGCACAAAGCGTTTACGCGCGGCAACGTGTCCTTTGCCGCCAACCAGAACGATTCGCTCACCAATTTCTTGAGCGGATTTGCCGACCCGAGCTATTACAGCGATCTCGCGTCCGGCTTCTCGCTCGGTCCGCTGCCGGACCTGAGCGCCACGCAGGCGTTCGAGAACGCCAACCCCGGGGCCTTCGCCAATCAGTCGAACACGCTGCGTAACCAGCTGGCGACGTTTTCCGGATCGGAGCGGGTCGTCGCCGGCTACGCGATGAACACGGTCGAGCTGGGCCGGCTGCGCTTGAACCTGGGCGTGCGCGTGGAAGCCACCCACTCGACGTACACCGGCAACGTGGCGGCGAGCGACAGCGCCACAGGCAATACGACCGTCAGCCCGCTCAGCGGGGCGCAGAACTACGCGGACGTGTTCCCCAGCGCGCAGCTGCGGATTGCGGCGGATCAGAATACCAACGTTCGCATCGCGGTGACGCGCGGGATCGCGCGGCCGAATTACTCCGACCTGGCGCCCAGCCTCCAGGGGAACGTCAACGCGATCTATCAGCACGACTACTCGAATCTGAGCGCCGGCAATCCCAACCTGCGGCCGGAGCGTGCCTGGAGCTACGATCTCCTGATCGAGCGCTTTCTGCCGTCGCTGGGCGGCGTGATCTCGGGTGGCGTGTTCTACAAGGCGCTGTCCAACGTCATCCTCACGCGCAACTTCACGTATCAGGGCCCGTATGCGCCGTTCGACGGGTTCTACGGGACCGAGCCGGAGAACGGCGGCTCGGGGCACCTGGTGGGCGTCGAGGCCGACTGGGTGCAGCACCTCTCCTTCCTGCCCGGCGCCTGGGCTGGGCTCGGCCTGGACCTGAACTGGACGCACACCGACTCCAAGGTCCTGGTCGACCCCGCGAGCGGGCGCGAGGCACCGCTGCTCCGCCAGGCGCCCGACATCGGCAACGCCGCACTGCTGTACGACCACGGCCCGGTGTCGGCGCGCTTCGCCTGGACCTACAACGGTCCCTACATCGGCGCCTATGGCGACGGGACCGCGACCGCGAACGGCGACAATTACTTCGAGCGTCACTCGCAGATCGACGCGTCCATCATTTACAACGTGACGCCGGCGGTCCAGATGCAGCTGCAGGCGCTGAGCCTCAACAACGCCGAGTTCGGCTTCTTCCAGGGGACGCCGGATCGCCAGTTCAACGTGCAGCGCGAGTACTACGGACGGACGTTCTATCTGGGGATGAAGTACGGGTTCTGAAAGGCGGTGCGTGGTACGTGGTGAGTGGTGGGCTCTGACGCTCGCGGCGCTTTTGCCGCTGGCTCGACCCACCCTCCCCCGACCCGCACCTCGGCCCGTCGCGCTGGTCGTGCTGATCACCGTCGATCAGATGCGGGCGGACTACCTGGCCCGGTTCGCCTCCCAGTGGACCGGGGGCTTCGCGCGCATCTCCCGTGAAGGCACCGTATTCGAGCACGGCGAGCAGGACCACGCGGCGACTGAGACGGCGCCGGGCCACTCGACCCTGCTCTCGGGCCGCTATCCGGCGCACACCGGAATCGTGCTCAACAGTCGCGGTGTGCAGGATTCGGCGGCCCCCTTGCTGGGCGCGCCGGGCGAGACGGGCGCGTCGCCGCGGCGGTTCCGCGGCACCACGCTGTACGACTGGATGGCGGCCGGCGATCCCGCGGCGCGCGTGTTATCGGTGTCGCGCAAGGACCGCGCGGCGATCTTTCCGGTGGGACGCGCGCGCGGTGCCGTCTACTGGTTTCACGCCGGCTCGTTCACCACCAGCCGCTATTACGCCGACTCGCTTCCGGACTGGGTGCAGGCGTTCAACCGGCGCGGCGGCGCGGAGCGCCTGGCGGGCACGACCTGGAACCTGTTGCTGCCCGAGTCCGCGTACGCCGAGCCCGACACGGAGCCGTTCGAGAACGGCGGGAGCGACTACGTCTTCCCGCACCGTATCGCGACGGCGGCCGCGTCGCCCTGGATGGACTCGCTCACACTCGCGTTCGCGCTCGATGGGACTCGAGCGCTGGGTCTGGGGCGCCGCGGCCGGCCCGATCTGCTCGCCGTCTCGCTTTCCACCACCGACGCGATCGGTCACGCCTTCGGGCCCGATTCCCGTGAAATCCACGACCACCTGCTGCACGTGGACCGGTGGCTCGGCCAGTTTCTCGACTCGCTCTCGCAGCTGATCGCCACCGATCGTGTCGTGGTGGTGCTCACCGCAGATCACGGCGTCACACCCCTGCCGGAATACAGCGTGACCCTCCGCCGCCAACCGGGAGGCAGGATCTCCCTGGCTCCCATTGCGCGGGGCGCCAGTGTCGAGCTCTCGCGCCGCTTCCACCGTGACTTTGGCTTGGATCTGGACGGCGGCCTGCTCTCCGCCGACACCGCGGCGCTGCGCGCGAGCGGCGCCGACGTCGATAGCCTCGCGCAGGCGCTCGCGTCCGCGGCCGCACACCTCCCTGGCGTCGCCCGTGTCTACACCCCGCGTACGCTCGCCGCGGCACCGGCTTCGGATTGGAACGCGGAGCTGTGGCGCCATCTGCTGCCGGCCGACTACGGCTGGCTCTTCTGCGCTGCGACCAGGGAGGGCTACGTTTGGTCCGCTGGCCAGCTGGGGGCGGAGCATAGCGCGGGCAACCTGGCCGACGTCCAGGTCCCGATCGCGTTCTTGGGACCGGGCATTCCCGCGCGGCACGTGGCGCGCCCCGTCAGCACCGTGGACATCGCGCCGACGCTGGCGGCGCTGCTCGGCGTGCGGCCGCTGGAGCGGCTCGACGGCCGGGTACTGCAGGAAGTGCTGGACCACCGCAACCGGGAAAGAGCGGATCCATGACCACGTTGTCCCGCGCCGCCACGTGCGGTGCCTGGCTCCTCGGTTTCACGACCTCTGCGATTGCGCAGCAGCCATCCTACCACGTCACGCGGCACACCACCCTGGGAGGCGACGGCGGGTGGGACTACGTCGCGTTCGACACGGTGGACCAGCGGCTGTTCATCGCCCGTCAGGACCGCGTGATGGTCGTGGACCCGGCGAGCGGCCACGTCCTGGCCGAAATCCCTGGGTTGCAGGGCGCGCACGGCGTGGCGTTCTCGTACGAGACCGGGCACGCGTTCGCCACTTCGGGCCGCGACAGCGCAGTGGAGATGTTCGACCTGAAGACGCTCAAAGTACTGGGGCGTGCCACCGCCGCCCCCGACGCCGATGCCGTGCTGTACGATCCGGCCACCCAGCGCATCTACACCTTCAACGGCGACTCACACTCGTCGAGCGTGATCGACCCGCAGTCGGGACAGCGCGTGGGCACGATCGACCTGGGCGGCGGGCCGGAGTTCGCTGTGTCGGCGGGGGACGGCACGCTGTTCGTGAACCTCGAGGATCAGGCCGCCGTCGCCGAGGTCGACGCGCGGACGCAGAAGGTCACGCGCCACTGGTCGATCGCACCGTGCGAGGGACCCACCGGGCTGGCGATCGACCGCGTACATCGCGTGCTGTTCAGCGGCTGCCGCAGCAAAGTGATGGCGATTTCAGACGGGAAGGCCGGCAAGCTGATCACTACGCTGCCGATCGGTGGCTTCGTGGACGCCGCGGCGTTCGATCCGGCGACCGGGCTCGCCTTCGCCTCCAACGGCGACGGCACGCTCACCGTGGTGCACGAGGACGCGCCCGATCGGTTCCACGTGGTCGGTACGGTCGCGACGCAGCGCGGCGCCCGTACCATGGCGCTCGACCCGCGGACCCACCGGATCTATCTCGTGACCGCCGAGTTCGGTCCCACGCCCGCGGCCACCGCGGCACAGCCCCGACCCCGGCCGGCGCTCGTGCCGGGAACGTTCTCGCTCATTGTTGTGGAACCTTAGCGGCCTTCGCCTCGCGCAGCCACTTCCCCTCGGCGCGCGCCAGCTCCAGCGCGCGCGTCGCGTCGGCCAGCAGCTTGCGGGGCTCGAGCGCCTCCGGGCCGCGGTGGCGTACGGACTCGTAGCCCGCCCGCAGCTCGAGCACCAATCCCGTGTCGTCGCCGTTGGCGCTCTGGCGCAGCGCGAGCTGCAGCCGCTGCGCCAGCCGCCGCGCGCCCAGGCGATTGGCTCCGGGCGCGACGACGGCGAACTCGGTCATGCCCACCCGGCCGACCGCGTCGGAGCGGCGCGCCGCCCCGTGCAGCTGGCGCGCCACGTCCCGCAGCAGATTGATGCCGCCCTGCTCCTCACCGCGCCCCTCGGGGGCGACCACCACGCACGCGATCGACGTGTTGTGATGCAGCGCCTGCACCATCAGCTCCCCCGCCCGGCGCGCCAGGCCGCGCCGCGTGTACAGGCCCGTCAGCTCGTCCACCAGACTGCGGTCGGGCGCCCGTTCCGTACCGGCTTTGGCGGTGACGTACGCGTCCAGCTTGGCGATCAGCGCTCCCGGATCCACTGGCTGGCGGATGAGCTCCCACACGCCGGCGCGCAGGGCGCCCAGGTGCTCCTGGCGACTGGGGCGGGCGGTGACGAGCAGCAGGATCGGCGTGCTCGCGCCGATCAGACGGTCGGCGCGCAGCTGGCGGCTCAGGTCGAGGCCCTCGCAATCGGCGAGCGTCGCGTCCAGCAGAATGACGTCGGGGCATGCGCTGCGGGCACGCTCCAGCACGGCCGCACCGGCGAATACGCGCAGCACGGAAAACCCCTGTCGCCCGAGCGCGCCCTCCAGATCCCACAGGGCTTGGCGCTGATCACTGGCGACGAGGACGCGCGGTGGACGGGTGAGCCGTGGCCGGATCGGCATCGGGGGCAACTAGAGCAACCTAACAGGTACCCCGCCACGGTGGCACAGTTGCGCCTGCCAGGGCCCCGGATTCCCCACGGAACCACGGGTCCCGGCCGGCGTAGGACCGGGCATCACCCTGGAGGTGGAGGTGCCATATGGACGCCCGCATCACAGCACAGTCCCAATCCTTCCGGCTGCGGGAGCGGCTGGAAGAAGCGAAGGTCTCCCACGGCGAGGAGCTGCGCGTCGACCTGCCCAATGTCCGCGTGGCCGTGCTCGCGGCCACCGGCGAAGCGCAGCTGATGTTCTGTAACATGGGCCCCGTTCGGGTGCGCGAGCGCGTGGTCCCCGGCGATGAGCGGCCCCTGGCCACCGAGGTCACGCTGGAGGGCCTCAGCGTCCCCCAGGTGGGGATCTATGACGTTTTCAACGCGAGCCTTTCAGTGAACGGCAGCATCCACGTGACGGTCGACGCCGCGACCCGGGTGGTGCCCGCGGAGCTGGTTCAAAAAGGGTAGCCGAGATCGAGCTCGAGGAGTGGCGGTGCATTGCCGCTCCCCGATACGCTGAGACCGACACGACCGGCGACGGTACGGGCCCCGAGCTCGACACCGCCGCCGTTCGTGTACCCGGACGGCTGGAACGTCCAGCGGTCGAGTACGGTGCCGGCATTCCAGCGCACGCGCGCGAACAGGTCCGGCGCCGCCGACACCTGCCACTGCGCACCCAGCTCGACGGTCTGGACATGACGGCC
Organism: uncultured bacterium; assembly: GCA_965653495.1. GTDB lineage: Bacteria > Gemmatimonadota > Gemmatimonadetes > Gemmatimonadales > GWC2-71-9 > AG41. The sequence goes on from CBFHAJ010000084.1 coordinate 13,982, forward strand.
GCGCCGTTCCTGCACGTGCAGCCCGGCGAACGGAATGGCTCGGTCGTCGAAGATGTAGTAGGTGTTCGCCCCCCCCAGTGTGAACAGATAGTGCGGCGGCGGGAGGCCCCCCGAGGCGCCGACGGTGGCGCCGGCCCAGAGCGAGACGCGCCACGCGAGCGGCAGGTAGCCCCGACCCCGCACCAGGTGATGCGAGAAATCCTCCCCCCACTCGGACACGGCCTCGAGCGCGACGCCGCGCGTGGGGAACAGACCGTAGTCGTATGTATCCAGCCGCGCCGCACCGGCGACCGTGGCGAAGGTGCGGTTGATGGGCGCTGAATCGACGGCCGCCACCTCCTCCGCCCAGCGTGCGTGCTCGGCCTTCATCCGCAGCCCGACAGCCGCGATGGTGCCGAAGCCATGGCCCACCGACCCGGTCAACGCCCCCAGATCCACGCGCCCCTCCGAGACGCGACGCCCGGCGGCGAACACATCAAAGGGCACGTGCGTGAACGCCAGACCCACGGCTGGAGTACCCAGCCGCTCGATCCCGGCGTCGATCTGTTGTCCCAGGCGCGCGTGCAGCTCGAGGTCGTTGCCGAGCGTGCGCGCGAGCAGCACCGAAGCCTTATACCGGCTGTCATAGCGCAGCCCCAGACCGAACCGTCCGGCGGGCCGCGGGCTCGTCAGGACGGTCAGCGCGCGTCCCCTCCCCTCGCCCTCCGCGGCATCCAGCCGATAGCGCACGCTGGTAAAGCGCCCGGTGGCGTAGAGCCGCTCGACACGCTCTCCCAGCTCCTCCGGGGAGATCCACACCGGGGGCGTCACCCCGATGGTCTGGCCGGGCAAGGGCGGGTCGAACCGCACCGCCACGAGCCGAACCGAGTCTGGCTGCGCCAGGGGCGTCCGCGGTGCCGTGCGGCGCCGGGCGCCCGCCGTCTTGGCCAGTTGCTCGATTTGGGGAAGCGCGGCGCGCGCGGCTGCCTCGCCGCGCGCGATCAGCTCGTCGGCCCGGTCGAACCCGAACGCCGCAAAGCCGCGCACGTCGGGCGTGATGAGCACGTCGCACCGCGCGCGCTCGGCGGCCTCAGAGTCCCAGATGCGAAACGACATCGACTGCACCAGCACATCCACGAGCGAGACGATCGAATCGCGTGGCTCGAGCGGGTCGGTCACGTCACTGCAGATCAGCAGGTCGGCGCCCAGGGCGCGCGCGTCCTGAGCCGGCAGGTTGCGCACCACCCCGCCGTCGATCAACACGCGGCCCTCCACCTCGACCGGGGCGAACACGCTCGGCAACGCCATGCTGGCGCGGATCGCGTCGGGGAGAAATCCGTGATCGAGCACCACGGCGCGGCCCGTTTCCAGGTCGGTGGCAACGGCAGCGAACGCGATCGGGAGCCGGCGGAAGTCGCGCACGCCGTGCGCCGGCCAGGTGAGCCGCGTCAACAGCTCCCAGATGCGCTGTCCCGCCACAACGCCGCGCGGCAGATGGATGCCGCCATGCTCGATCGGCAGGGTCAGGAGGTAGCGGTCCTCGCTGATCTTGCGCTCGACGCTCAGGTCGCGACGGTCGACGGGATCGGTGAGGAGGCGGGGCCAGGGTTGCGCCTTCACGATCGTCTCGAGCTGCGACGCGTCGTACCCGACGGCGTACAAGCCGCCGACCACGCTCCCCATGCTCGTCCCGGCGATGACGTCGACCGGGAGGCCCGCCTGCTCGAGCACCCGCAGCACGCCGATATGCGCGAGCCCGCGCGCCGCCCCGCCGCTCAGCGCGAGGCCGATGCGCGGCGTTTGCGCGGGCGCGACGAGGGCGGACGCCGCGAGCAGCAGGCCGGCCAGGGGCATGGTGCCCTCAATCGTAGCAGGGACGCAGGGCCTGTGCAGCGGACTGCAGCCGCGGTGGCTGTGGCCGGCGACCGAAAACTGTTGCGGAGTCGCGCCATTGAGGCGACCTGCGGCGACGTGAACGATGGCACACTGGAGCACGCCGTTTGCAAGGCGCGACGACGGGACCCAGCGGGACCGGAGCTAACCGGACTTTACGTGAAAGGATACAGCGCAGTGATGCAGCGCCGGCGTCTCGTCGACCGGCGGCAGAGCCTCGGTCGGCGCATCTTGCGGGATCGCCGTCGTGAAACCATGCTCGTCGCGGTCGTACGACGTCGTGTTGTCGAGCGTCGCCACATCGTG
>CBFHAJ010000085.1:0-15962 GCA_965653495.1 uncultured bacterium
ACGCCAACGGCAACCCGGTGAGCCAGAGCGGGACGGTGGTGACGGCCGCAATCGCGTCGGGCCCGACCGGCGCCACCCTGGTCGGGACGGCCACGGCGAGCACGAACGGGAGCGGCACGGCGACGTTCACGACCCTGGGGATCGCGGGGCACGTCGGCAGCTACACCCTCGGCTTTACCGCGCCCTCGTTCACCGGGGTGACCTCGCCGGCGATCACGCTCAGTGCGGGGCCGGCCGCGACCATCGCGGTGAACGCGGGCAACGGCCAGACCGCGCCGGCGGGCACGGCGGTCGGCACGCCCCCCTCGGTGATCGTGACGGATCAGGCGGGGAACGCGGTGGCGGGCGTTGCGGTCACGTTCGCTCCCGCGGCTGGTAGTGGGAGCGTAACGGGCGGGAGCCAGACGACCAACGCGAGCGGCATCGCCACCGTGGGGAGCTGGACGCTCAGCGCGACCGCGGGCCAGAACACCCTTACGGCGACGTCGGGCACCTTGTCGGGGAGCCCGGTGACGTTCACGGCGACCGGGACCGCGGGGGCCGTGAGCGCCAGCCAGTCGCAGGTGGCAGCGGCACCGGCCACGATCACGGCGTCGAGCGGGGCGAGCCAGAGCACCATCACCGTCACCGTGCTCGATGCGAACAACAATCCGGTGAGCGGGGCGACGGTGGCGCTGGCGGTGACTGGGACGGGGAACACGCTCACGCAGCCGGTGGGAACGACGAACGCCAGCGGCCAGATCACCGGGACGCTCAGCTCGACCAAGGCGGAGACCAAGACTGTCACTGCCACCGTGAACGGCACCATCACGGTGACGCAGACCGCGACCGTGACCGTGAACGCTGACGCGGTGAGCGCCGGTCAATCTCTGGTGAGCGCGGCGCCCACCAGCATCGTCGCGAGCGCGGGTGCGAACACCTCGACCATCACCGTCACGGTCAAGGATCAGTTCGGCAACCCGATCAGCGGCGCGGGCGTGATGCTCGCCGCGACGGGGACGGGCAACGCGCTCACGCAGCCGGCGGCCTCCACTGACGGCAACGGGCAAGCCACCGGGACCCTGAGCTCGACCAAGACGGGCAGCAAGACGGTGTCCGCTACCGTGAACGGCAGCGTCGCTGTCACCCAGACGGCGACCGTCACCGTGACGAGCGCGCCGGCTGCGACCGTCGCCGTCAACGCGGGCGACGGCCAGACCGCAACCGTCGGTACGGCCGTGGCCATCCGGCCGTCGGTGATCGTGACCGATGCGTTCGGCAACCCGGTGTCCGGACGGTCGGTCGTGTTTGCCGTCGCGTCGGGCGGTGGGAGCATCACGCTCCCGAATCGCACCACCAACGTCAACGGCATCGCTACCGTCGGTAGCTGGACGCTGGGACCCACCGCGGGGACCAACACACTCACCGCGACCGCCGATGCCCTGGCCGGTAGCCCCGTGACTTTCACGGCCACCGGCGTCGCGGGCGCAGCCACGCAAATCGCAGTCAACGCGGGGAACAACCAGACGGCACCGGTCGGCACGGCGGTGGCAGTCCCGCCGTCCGTGGTGATCCGCGACAAGTCTAACAATCCGGTTGCGGGCGTGGCGGTGACCTTCGCGACGACCGCGGGGAACGGCGCCGTCGATCCCACGACGGCGGTCACGAGCGACGTGAACGGGATCGCGGCGGTGAGCTCGTGGACCCTCGGTGCCGCGGCCAAGACCGACACGATGCGGGCGACCTCGAGCGGCCTGACGGGAAGTCCGGTGCTCTTCACCGCCACGGCGACGGCCGGTGGGCCGAGTGCGGCCCTGTCGACCGTGGCGGCGACGTCACCGATCACGGCATCGAGCGGCGCGAGCCAGAGCACCATCACGGTGACGGTCAAGGATGGCAACGGCAATCCGGTGAGCGGCGCGACGGTGTCGCTCGCCGCCACGGGGACCGGGAACACCATCACGCAGCCGGCGGGCACGACGAACGGCAGCGGTCAGATCACCGGAACCCTCAGCTCGACCAAGGCGGACACGAAGACGGTCAGTGCCACCGTGAACGGCAGCATCGCCGTGACGCAGACCGCGACAGTCACCGTCAATCCGGCGGCCGTCTCGGGGGCGGCTTCCACCCTGAGCGCCACCTCGCCGATCCAGGCTGCGGGCGGGACGTCCACGATCACGGCGACGGCCAATGACGCGTTCGGCAACGCCGTTTCAGGAGCCACGGTTGTGCTCGCCGCGACCGGGACCGGGAACACGCTGACGCAGCCCGCAGGCGCGACCAATGCGGCGGGAGTCGCGACGGGGACCCTGAGCTCGACGGTGGCGGAGTCGAAGACGGTGTCGGCGACGATCGGCGGAGTGGCGATCACGCAGACTGCCACCGTCGTCGTGGAAGCGGGTAGCGTGTCGGCTGGACAGTCGACGGTCGCGGCAACCACGCCGATCACCGCGTCGAGTGGCGCGAGCCAGAGCACGATCACCGTGACGGTGAAGGATGCGAGCGGCAATCCGGTGAGTGGGGCGACCGTCACACTCGCGGCCACCGGGACGGGGAACACCCTCACCCAGCCCACCGGCACGACCAACGGCAGCGGGCAGGTCACAGGCGCGCTGAGCTCGACCAAGGCGGAGACGAAGACGGTCACGGCGACCGTCAACGGGTCGGTGACTGTCACACAGACGGCCACCATTACGGTGAGTCCGGCCGCCGCCGCGACCATCGCGGTCAACGCGGGCGACAATCAGAGCGCCGTCGCGGGCACAGCCGTAACGACACCGCCCTCGGTGATGGTGCGGGATCAGTTCACCAATCCAGTGGCGGGCGTGACCGTCACCTTCGCGCCAGCGGCGGGAAGCGGCAGCGTCGCGCCAACCACACCGGTGTCGACCGACGTGAACGGTGTCGCGGCGGTGACCTCCTGGACCCTCGGTGCGACGGCGGGGACGAATCATCTCACCGCCACCGCCTCGGGCGGCGGGATCAACGGCAATCCGGTGACGTTCACGGCTACGGCCACGGCCGGAGCGGCCGCGACCCTCGCCAAGAGCTCCGGCGACAACCTCACCGGGCAGGTGGGCACCAAGCTCCAGACGCCGCACGTCGTACTGGTGAGTGACGCGAACGGCAACCCCGTATCGGGGGTGACCGTCACGTGGGCCGCCGCGTCGGGCGGCGGGTCGGTCGATCCCGCGACGTCCACGACGGATGCGAACGGACACGCCCAGACGTTCCGAACCCTCGGCATCCTGATCGGCACCCAGACCACGACGGCCACGGCCACGATCGGCGGCACGGCAACGACCGTGACCTTCAGCATCAACGCGAGCGCGGCTGGGGCGTCGCAGATGACAGCGGCGGGCGGCGACGGCCAGACCGGCACGGCCGGCGCCGTCCTGCCGACGGCGCTCTCGGTCCGTGTGGCCGATCAGTTCAACAACCCCGTCTCCGGTGTGACGGTCACCTGGACTCCGGCGGCCGGCAGCGGATCGGCGAGCCCGACCACCTCCACGAGTAACGGGAGCGGCATCGCGACGACGTCATGGACCCTCGGCACCACGGCGGGGGCGCAAACCGTGCAGGCAACCGGTGCGGGCTCGCCGGTGACCTTCACGGCGACCGCTACCGCTGGACCGGCCACCAAGCTCGTCCTGACGACGCCACCTGCGGCCACGGCGCAGAGCGGCGTGTCGCTCGCCCAGCAGCCGGTGGCGCAGCTCCAGGACGCCAATAGCAACCCGGTGAGCCAGAGCGGTGTGGTCGTCACGGCGAGCGTGACGCCCGCCGGAGCGACGGCGAGTAATGCCACGGCGACGACGGGCGCGAATGGCGCGGCGACGTTCAGCGGGCTGACGTTGAGCGGGGCCGCTGGGAGCTATACGGTGAGCTTCGGGAGCGGGACGCTCACTGCGGCGAGCGCCGGTGTGACACTGAGCGCGGGCGCGGCAGCGAGCATAGCGGTCAACGGGGGGAATGGCCAGACAGCCACGGCGGGGACCGCCGTCTCGACACCGCCGTCGGTGATCGTCAAGGACGCGAGCGGCAATCCGGTGGCCGGCGTGGCGGTGACGTTCACGCCAGCGGCCGGCAGTGGCAGTGTCACGGGTGGAAGTCAGACCACGGGCGCGAACGGCGTCGCCACGGTGGGGAGCTGGAGCCTGAGCCCGACGGCCGGCCAGAATACGCTGACCGCGACGTCGGGAACGTTGTCGGGGAGCCCGGTGACGTTCACGGCGACCGGCACAGCGGGAACAGCGACGAAGCTCGTCGTGACGACGCCACCCTCGGCCACGGCGCAGAGCGGCGTGCCGCTCGCCCAGCAGCCGGTGGCGCAGCTCCAGGACGCCAACAGCAACTCGGTGAGCCAGAGCGGTGTGGTCGTCACGGCGAGCGTGACGCCCGCCGGAGCGACGGCGAGTAATGCCACGGCGACGACGGGCGCGAATGGCGCGGCGGCGTTCAGCGGCCTGACGCTCAGCGGTACGGCAGGCAGCTACACCTTGAGCTTCGGGAGCGGGACACTCACCGCGGCGACTGCTGGCGTCACGTTGAGCCCGGGGACGGCGGCGACGATCGCCCCGAACAGTGCGACCACCCAGACGGCCACGGCAGGGAGCCCGGTCAGCGCACCGCCCTCGGTGATCGTGAAGGATGCCAACGGCAACCCTGTGGCGGGGGTGGCGGTGACGTTCGCTCCTGCGGCGGGAAGTGGGAGCGTGACGGGTGGCAGCCAGACGACCGATGCGAGCGGCATCGCCACGGTGGGCAGCTGGACGCTCAGCGCGACCGCCGGCCAGAACACGCTGACGGCGACGTCGGGGACGTTGTCGGGGAGCCCGGTCTCATTCACGGCGACGGGCACGGCGGGCGCCGCGGCCACGATCGCCCCGAGCAGTCCTACCACCCAGTCCGCTACCGCGGGGACCGCGGTTGGGTCCCCGCCGTCGGTAATCGTGAAGGACGCGAACGGGAACCCAGTGGCGGGAGTAGCGGTCGCGTTCGCTCCAGCGGCGGGCAGTGGGAGCGTGACGGGTGGCAGCCAGACGACCGACGCGAGCGGCAGCGCCACTGTTGGCAGCTGGACGCTCAGCCCGACCGCTGGCCAGAACACGCTGACGGCGACGTCGGGGACCCTCTCGGGGAGCCCGGTGACGTTCACGGCGACGGGCACGGCGGGAACCGCGACGAAGCTCGTCCTGACGACGCCACCTTCGGCCACGGCGCAGAGCGGCGTGCCGCTCGCTCAGCAGCCGGTGGCGCAGCTCCAGGACGCCAACAGCAACCCGGTGAGCCAGAGCGGCGTCGTGGTCACCGCGAGTGTGACGCCCGCCGGGGCGACGGCCAGTAATGCCACAGCGACGACGGGCGCGAATGGCGCGGCGACGTTCAGCGGGCTGACGCTGAGCGGGGCCGCTGGGAGCTACACGGTGAGCTTCGGGAGTGGGACAGTCACCGCGGCGACGGCCGGCGTGACGCTGAGCGCCGGGGCGGCGGCGACGATTGCGGCGAATGGTCAAACGAGCTACACGACAGCGGCGGGGACGGCAGTCAGCCCCGCGCCGTCGGTGATCGTGAAGGATGCGAACGGCAATCCCGTGGCGGGGGTGGCAGTCACGTTCGCTCCAGCAGCGGGCAGTGGGAGCGTGACGGGGGGCAGCCAGACGACGAACGCGAGCGGCATCGCGACAGTAGGGAGCTGGACGCTGAGCACGACGGCGGGCGCCAACACGCTGACGGCGACGTCGGGTTCGCTCTCGGGGAGTCCCGTGACCTTCACCGCGACCGGTACCGCGGGCGCGGCGGCGACGATCGCCGCGAACGGGCAGACGAGCTTCACGGCCGCGGCGGGGACGGCAGTGAGTCCCGCGCCCTCGGTGATCGTGAAGGACGCCAATGGGAATCCCGTCGCAGGGGTGGCGGTGACGTTTACCCCGGCGGCCGGGAGCGGGACGGTGACGGGCGGGAGCCAGACGACGAACGCGAGCGGGATCGCGACGGTGGGGAGCTGGACGCTGAGCACGACGGCGGGCGCCAACACGCTGACGGCGACGTCCGGCGCGTTGTCAGGGAGCCCGGTGACCTTCACGGCGACTGGCACCGCCGGCGGGGCGAATGCGAGTCAGTCGCAGGTGGTGGCCGCGCCGGGGACGATCGTAGCGAGTAGCGGGGCGAGCCAGAGCACGATCACGGTGACGGTGAAAGACGCGAACGGGAATCCCGTGAGCGGGGCTACCGTGACGCTGGCCGCGACGCCTACGACCGGGAATGCGCTGACGCAGCCGGTGGGGACGACGAACGGCAGCGGACAGATCACCGGGACGCTGAGCTCGACGGCCGCAGGCACGAAGACGGTGACCGCTACAGTGAACGGTAGCGTCACCGTCACGCAGACCGCGACGGTCACGGTGACCGCTGATGTCGTGAGCGCCGGCCAGTCGCAGGTGAGCGCCGCCCCGACCTCGATCGCGGCGAGTTCCGGCTCGAGCGCGTCGACTATCACCGTCACGGCGAATGATCAGTTCGGCAATCCCATCAGCGGCGCCGCAGTGACGCTGGCGGTGAATGGGTCGGGCAACACGCTCACGCAGCCCGTCAGCGGCACCAACGCGAGCGGGCAGGTCACCGGGACTTTGAGCTCGACCAAGGCCGAGACAAAGACGATCATCGCGACCGTGAACGGCAGCACCACCGTCACCCAGACGGCGACCGTTACGGTGACGGTCGCTTCCGCCGCCGCGATCGCCGTCAACGCCGGTGACAACCAGACCGCCACAGCAGGCACTGCCGTCGCCATCGACCCATCGGTGATCGTGACCGATGCGTTCGGGAACCCGGTGAGTGGCGAGAGTGTGAGGTTTGCCGTGGGGCTGGGGGGCGGGAGTGTCACGATGCCCAACCGGAGCACGAACGGCCAGGGCATCGCGACGGTGGGCGGCTGGACTCTCGGCACGACGGTGGGCACCAACAGCCTCACCGCGACCTCCGGTACGCTCTCCGGGAGCCCCGTGACCTTTACGGCGACGGGCACGGCGGGCGCCGCGGCCACGATCGCGGCGAACGGGCAGACGAGCTTCACGGCAGCCGCGGGGACGGCGGTGAGTCCGGCGCCCTCGGTGATCGTGAAGGATGCGAACGGCAATCCGGTAGAGGGCGTGGCGGTGACGTTCACCCCGGCGGCAGGCAGTGGCAGCGTGACGGCTGGGAGTCAGACCACCAACGCGAGTGGCATCGCGACAGTGGGGAGCTGGACACTGAGCCCGACGACGGGACCGAATACGCTCACGGCGTCCTCGGGCTCACTCTCGGGGAGTCCGGTGACGTTCACCGCGACCGGCAGCGCTGGGGCGGCGGCGACGATTGCGGCGAACGGACAGACGAGCTTCACGACACCGGCGGGGACCGCGGTGAGCCCCGCACCCTCGGTGATCGTGAAGGATGCGAACGGGAATCCCGTCGCCGGGGTGGCAGTGACGTTCGCGCCAGCGGCCGGCAGCGGGACGGTGACCGGCGGGAGCCAGACGACCGACGCCAGTGGCATCGCGACGGTGGGGAGCTGGACGCTCAGCACCACGGCGGGGCCCAACACTCTGACAGCGACCTCGGGAACGCTGTCAGGAAGTCCGGTGACGTTCACGGCGACGGGCACGGCGGGGGCGCCGAATGCGGCACAGTCCACCGTGGCGGCGGCGCCGGGAACGATCAGTGTGAGCAGCGGCGCGAGTGCCAGCACCATCACGGTGACGGTGAAGGACGCGGGCGGCAATCCGGTGAGCGGCGCGACTGTGACGCTCGCCGCGTCGGGGACGGGTAACACCGTTACCCAGCCCGTGGGTGCGACAGACGCGAATGGGGAGAGCTCGGGAACGTTGAGCTCCACCGACGCCGGCACGAAGACGATCACAGCTACGGTGAACGGCACGCTCACGGTCGCGCAGACCGCCACCGTAACCGTGACGGCGGCCAGCACGACGACAGCCATCACAGACCCCAGCCCGGATCCCTCCGTCGTGGGCCAGTCACTGGCGGCGAGCTACGCGGTGACGTCGAGTGGTGGGACACCTACCGGGACTGTGACGGTGAGCGACGGAGCGGCGACGTGCACTGGGACCGTTGCCGCCGGCACGTGCAACCTCACACCCACCACGGCTGGCGCTAAGACGCTCACGGCGACCTACGCGGGCGATGGCAACTTCAGCAGCAGCGCGAGCGGCGTGTCACACAACGTGAATGCCGCCACCACGAGCACGACGCTTACTGGGACGCCCAATCCGTCCACAGTGGGCGACGTTGTGACGTTCAGCTTTACAGTAGCGGTCGATGCCCCGGGAGGCGGCACCCCGACGGGGACCGTCACGGTGACTGACGGGGTCCAGAGCTGCGGCGCGAGCGTTGCGGCGGGCAGTTGCACCATCACGTTCAGCACGGCCGGTTCACGAATCGTGACCGCCAGCTACGCCGGCGATGGCAACTTTGCCGCCAGCACGTCGTCTGGTTTCGCGCAGACCGTCAACCCGGCTTCCACGACGACGACTATTACGAGCGTGACGCCGGAGCCTTCGACTCCGACCGACTTGGTGACCGTGGCGTTTAGCGTCATTCCGACCGGCGCCGGCACGCCGACAGGGACCGTGACGGTGACCGACGATCTGGGAGGAGGGTGCAGTGCCGCCGTGGCTGACGGTAGTTGCAGCTTCCTGCCGGTGTTGCCGGGAAGCCAGAACCTGATTGCGACCTATTCTGGAGATGCGAACTTCTCCGGGAGCAGTTCCAGTCAGTGGGTGCATCAAGTCAACGTAGTCGGGCCGACGTCGAGTAGATGAGATCTCACCTCGCCTGGATCGCCTTGCTGGTGTGCGGCTGGAGCGTGGCTGCGGCGCAGGGATCCGCGCAGATCGCGCCGAGCCCCTTCGCCGAAGGCATCAGCGCGTATCGCAGCCTCGAGTTCGATCGCGCGGCGTCGCTGCTGCGGCGTGACCTCGCGCGGGCCGCGACGTCGGTCTCGGGGGCCGAGCAGGCGCAAGGGCTGGTGTATCTGGGCGCGTCCGACCTGTTCCGCGGACGGCGCGACTCCGCCGTCGCCGTGTTCCGCCGGCTCGTCGGCCTCGATCCACGCTTCCGGCCCGATCGCCTGGTGTTTCCGCCGCAGGTGACCAGTCTGTTCGACAGCGTGCGCGTCGACACGCGGGCGGTCATCGTCGTCACGCCGCCCGACACCCAGTTCTCGGTGGGCACGGGCTCCCTCTCCTTCTGGGTGGTGAGCAGCGGATTTCTCACCGCGGAGGTCACACTCCGCTACCAGGACGGCGCGCCGTTCCGCGCCCTGTACGCCGGCCCCATGAGTGACAGTCTGCAGGTGCAATGGGATGGCCTCGACGCCGCCGGGGAGTTGCCCCCCGTCAGCACCGTCCTGTTGCGGGTGACCTCGCGCGCGCCCACCGGCGAGCTGGCCGGCATCATTCAGCTGCCGCTCGACCTCCGCGTCGTGCGTCCCGACACCCTGCCGTGGCCGGCGGCGCCCGCCGATTCGTTGTTTCTGCCGGAACGCGCGGGCAGCCGGCCGGGGTTGCGCGCGTTGTTCGGCGGCATGCTGCTCGCGACCAGCGTCGCGGCGCTCCCTTCCGTGGTGGGGGGCGATACGCCCAAAGGGCCGCGCATCGCCGTGGGCGCCACCATCGGGCTCGCCGGCGCGCTGGGATACCTGCTGCACCGGCCCGGCCGCCCCCTCGCGGCCAACATTCAGGCGAACCAAACGCTCCGGACCAAATGGCAGCAGCAGGTCGAGACGACGAAGGCGGAGAACACGCGGCGGCGCGACGATCCGCACCTCGCCGTGCACGCCGGCGCCGCCACCGCCATCCGCACGGGCCGTCGATGAGCGTCTCTCGTCCCTTCTATCTGTGTCTGGTCCTCAGCGCCGGCGTGGGGCGGCTCGCTGCTCAGGGGGGGGGACTCGCGCCCACAGGGGCGATCTCCATCGTGCAGACCCGCGTCAAGAGCGAGCTGCCCACTGGGACGACCGAGTTCAGCGGTGCTGCGGTGGGCGGCCAGGGCAGCGTCAGTCTCGGCCGCCTCGACTTCAGCTTGAGCTACGTGCAAGGAAAGATCGATCCCGTGGCGGCGAGCGGCGCGGGCCACGACCTGGTCGAAGGCTCCATACTCGCCGGTATCCACCCCGCCTCTTGGCTCCGGCTCGCGGTTGGCCCGCACGCGCGCGCCTACCAGCTCACCGGCGGAACGCAGCGCTGGGTGTTCTGGGAGCTGCGGGCGCGCGCCGCCGGCGCGTTCATCGGGTCCGCCGCGCGCGGCTATGTCGAGCTATGGCGCGCGCTGTCCACCTCAGTGAACGTGCCGGAGCCGCTCGACCATGCCCAGGGTGGGGAAGCGGGGATGGTGGTCCATCTGGCGCGTGCGCCCCTCGACCTGCGGCTCGCGTATCGGATCGATCACGCCGTCTTGGGGGGCGGATCGCGGCTGGAGACGGTCGACGGTGTGGTGGTGGCGGTCGGCCTGTCGGGGGTCGGGCGCTAGAGCAGGCCTCCGCGCCGCAGCTTTCCCAACTGGTCGTGATGGGCCTCGTGCATCGCCAGCACTTCGGTGGGTGAGACCGTCGCCACCCCCGACTTTCCGACTTCCACGCCGGCGGCATAGTTCGCGACCTGCGCCGCCTCGCGCACCGAGGCACCGGCCGCGAGCGCCGTGCCGACCCACGCGGTCACGGTGTCGCCCGCGCCCGACACGTCGAACACTTCGCGGGCCATCGTGGGGATGCGACTGATCTGCTTGTCCTTGGTGACCAGCACCATCCCCTCCGGTCCGAGCGTAAGCAGCAGGTTGTCGACGCCCAGCTTGTCGAGTGTGGTGGGGAGGGCATCGGGGTGCGCGAGATCGAGCGTGGCGCCCATCGCCTGCTCCAGCTCGCGGCGGTTCGGCTTGAACAGCGTCGCGCCGCGGTAGGCGAAGAAGTACTTGAACTTCGGGTCCACGACCACGGGGATGCCGCGCTTGCGCGCCAGGGCCATGGAGCGTTCGATCACGGCGGGAGTGAGCGTCCCCTTGTTGTAGTCCTCGATGAGGATCGCATCGGCATCGGCCATGACGGCGTCGAGCTGGCCGAGGAGCTGATTCTCCGTGCGGGCCGGGATCGAGTCTTCGGTCTCCTCGTCGATCCGCACCACCTGCTGGCCACGCGCCGTGACGCGCGTCTTCGAAGTGGTGGGCCGCGCCGCGGCCACAACGATGTGCCGATCGGGCAGATGAAACTGCGCCAGTTCAGCGCGAAACGAATCGCCGCGCGCGTCGTCGCCGATCACGGCCACGAGCAGGCACTCCGCGCCGATCGTCGCCACGTTCGCCGCCACATTCGCCGCGCCGCCGAGCGCGTGGCGCCGCGTGTGCACGGTGACTACGGGCACCGGGGCCTCCGGTGAGATGCGGTCCGCGTCCCCGGCGAGATAGATATCGAGCATCGCGTCGCCCACCACTACGATGCGCCGGCCCGCCATGCGCGCGAACAAGCGCTCCAGGTGATCGCGGGTGAGTCGCTCGGAGACGTGCGTGCTCATGGAGCGCGCAATTTGGGGGTGGGGGAGAGCGAGAGCAACCGGCGGCCTTTCCGTTATCTTGACGCGCCAATGTCTCCGGTGCTGGTTCTCCTCGTCGCCGTTCTCGCCACGACCTACGCGGGCCCCATCGTGCGGTTTGCGGCCGCACCGGCCCTGGCGATTGCGTTCTGGCGCTTGATGCTCGCGCTTCCCGTAACGGGCATCCTCGCTCTTCGGGGAAGCAGGGATCGAGGAGCGGTTCACGCAGCTGCCTCGGAGGGAACCGCTCCCCGCTCCCTGCTCCCGCTCATGGCCCTCGCCGGAATTCTTCTCGCCTTCCACTTCTGGTCCTGGATCACCTCGCTCCGCTTCACCACCGTCGCGAGCTCGGTCGTCCTGGTGTCGCTCAAACCGGTATTCGCCTGGGGCATCGCGGCCGTGTGGCTGCGCGAGCATCCGTCGCGCAGCGAGCGGGTGGGGATCGTCCTCGCGGTCGTCGGCGCGAGCCTCATCGGGGTCGGGGATGCGGCGCTGTCGCTCGGCGCCTTGGGGGGCGATGCGCTCGCGCTCGTCGGGGCGGTGACGGGCGCCGGGTACTACGTGATCGGCCGGCGCGTGCGGCAGACCGTGGGCATCTGGCGCTATGCCACCGTCGTCTACGGTGTCGCCGCCGTCGTGCTGGCCCTGGTGGCGTTCGGTGGCAGCGTCCCGCTGGTAGGATACAGCGTACGCGATTGGGGGGTGTTCGGCGCCATGGCCGCCGGGCCGATGCTGATCGGGCATACGGGAATGAACTATGCGCTGCGCCATTTCCGCGCGACGACGGTCAACGTCGCGGCGCTGGGCGAGCCCGTGGGCGCGAGTCTGATCGCGTGGGCCGTGCCGGCGATACATGAGGTTCCCCGCCCGACCGTCGTAATCGGTGGAGTCCTGGTGATCCTGGGGATCGCGTTATCGCTGGGAGCTGCGGCGGAAAGGCGCGACGATGCGCGTTGAGCAGCTGCGCGGCGGCCTGGTCGAGGCAACGCACGACGTGCACGTGGCCGTGGTCGACGCGCGCGGGCGGCTCGTGCGGCACGCCGGCGATCCCGGTCTCGTCACCTTCTGGCGCTCCTCGGCCAAGCCGTTCCAAGCCATTCCGCTGGTGGCCGATGGCGTGACGGAGCGGTTCGGGTTCACGAGTGAGGAGCTCGCCCTGGTGTGCGCGTCGCACTCGAGCGAGCCGGGTCAGGTGGCGCTGGTGCGCGAGCTCCTGACCAAGCTGGGCTGCACCGAGCGCGATCTGCTGTGCGGCCCGCACCGGCCCTTATCGGAGCGCGTCGCGCAGGACTACGAGGCGCGCGGCCTGCGGCTCACCGCCGTCTATTCCAATTGCTCGGGGAAACACGCCGGCATGCTCGCCCTCGCGCGCCATCACGGCTGGCCGATCGAGTTCTACACGCGACCGGAGCATCCCGTACAGCAGCGTTGCCTCGCCGAGGTGAGCCGCTGGACCGACGTTCCCCAGCCGGAGATTCGGACTGGCGTGGATGGATGCGGGGTGGTGTGTTTCGGGATGCCGCTCACGAACATGGCACTGGCGTATGCGAGGCTTGGGAGTGCGGAGCGGGGAGTGCGGAGTGCGGAGTCTTCACTGCAATTCCGCACTCCGCACTCCGCACTCCGCGTTGTAGAGGCGATGCTGCACCACCCCGACCTCGTCGCCGGTGAAGGCCGTCCCTGCACGGAGCTGATGCGCGCGCATCCGGGGCGCGTCGTCGTGAAGGTGGGAGCGGAAGGGGTGTATTGCGCCCTCGTGCTTCCCGACGTGTTGGGCGTAGCGCTCAAGGTCACGGATGGGCACACCGTGGCTTCGGCGCTGGCGCTCGCGGCCGTGCTCGAGCAGCTGGGTTTGCGTCCGCAGCCCGCTGCGCTTCAGGCCCGCCCGGTTGTGAACACACGCGGGGAGACCGTGGGCGAGCTGCGCGTAAATGGCGGGCTGGAGCAATGAAACGATGCCGGACGGGAGCGGGGTGGGCACTACAATGAGCGAGCGCGGCGCGCTCGACGCCGCGACGGCGGCCCTGGTCCGCGTGGCTGCGGCGGTCGCGGAGGGGAACGTGCTCGAGCTGAAGACGCGGCTGGCGGCCGCGCAGAGCGCGGGCGTTCCGGCTCTGTGGATCGACGAGCTGCTGCTGCAGAGCATGCTGGTGGTCGGTTACCCGCTCGCCTTGGTGGCGTTCGGAGCGTGGCGTGAGGTGGGGGGCGGGGGCGGTCCCGCCGCGGCGGAGCAGCTGGCGCACGAGGACTGGCAGCTGTGGGCGACCCGGGGCGCGGCGGCGTGTCGCGAGGTGTACGGGCGCGCCTACCACAAGCTCCTCGTGCAGCTGCGCGCTCTGCATCCTGCCCTCGAAGACCTGGTGCTGGTGGACGCCTATGGTAAGGTGATCGGTCGCCCGGGGCTCGACATGCGGCGGCGCGAGCTCGCCACGGTCGCGGCGATCGCGGTGCTGGGCACGGGACAGCAACTGCACTCGCACTTACGGGGCGCGCTCAACACGGGGGCGTCGCGGGCGGAGGTGGAAAGCGTCCTCGAGCTGGTTGATGGCGATCTGGACTCGGAGAAGCGGAGGACCGCTTGGGAGCAGTGGGAAGATGTGAAGGGAAGACGCTTGTGAACGCGGAAGTGGGAACGCGGAACGCGGAGCGGTCAAGTGCGGAACGCGGAGTGCGGAGTGCGGAGTAGAATGGGGAGTTCGTGACGCAGTTGCGTCTGGCGGATCGCACACGGGCGTTCGCGTCAGCGATCGTGGCGCTCGTCGAGAAACTGCCACGGGGCCGCACCGCAGACGTGCTCGGCGTCCGGTTGCTGCGGGCGGGTACGTCAGTCGGGGCGAACTACCGGGCTGCATCTCGCGCGCGTTCGCGGAGAGAGTTCATCGCCAAGTTGGGAATCGTTGAGGAAGAGGCAGACGAGTCGCAGTTCTGGCTCGGGTTAATGCTCGAGCGCGGGCTCGCGGAGAAGACCCAACTGTCGGCCCTGCGTCACGAAGCCGGGCAGATTTTGGCGATGACCGTGTCATCGATAAGGACTGCGCGCCAGGCTTCCCGTTCTACTCCGCACTCCGCACTCCGCACTCCGCACCGGCGTTCGGAATTGTGTTCATAGACCGCGCGGTCGTCCGTGTGACGGGAGGTGCCGGCGGGGCGGGAGCGTCCTCCTTTCGGAGAGAGAAATTCGTCCCCAAAGGCGGCCCCGACGGCGGCGACGGCGGCTCAGGGGGAAGCGTGTACGTGCGCGCCGACCCGAACCTCGCCACGCTGCTCGATTATCGCTATCGCACGCAATGGCGCGCCGAGCGCGGGCAGCACGGCAAGGGCAAGAACATGACGGGAAAGTCGGGGGCCGACCTGTACCTCCCCGTGCCTGCGGGCACGGACATCCGCGATGCCGGCACCGGCGAGCGCATCGGGGCAGTGCTGAGTGCCGGCGACGCCGTGCTCGTCGCGCGGGGCGGGCGGGGCGGGCGAGGGAACACCCGCTTCGCGACGCCCACCCACCAGAGCCCGCGCGAGTGGGAGCCCGGCGAGTATGGCCAGGAGCGCGAGCTCGAGCTGGTGCTCAAGCTCATCGCCGACGTGGGGCTCCTGGGCGAGCCCAACGCCGGGAAAAGCACGCTCCTGTCGACGGTATCGGCCGCGCGTCCCAAGATCGCCGACTATCCGTTCACTACCCTCGAGCCGCACCTGGGCGTGGTCGGACTCTCGGACAACCGCTCCTTCGTGATGGCCGACATTCCAGGGATCATCGCGGGAGCGCACGCCGGCAAGGGCCTCGGGCTCAAGTTCTTGCAGCACGTGGAGCGCACCCGCGTCATGGCCGTGTTGGTCCCGGTGGACAGCCCGGACCCGCAAGCGACCTATGAGCTGTTGCTGCAAGAGGCCGCGCTTTACTCCACGGAGCTGGCCGCAAAGCCGCACGTGGCCGTGCTCACCAAGCTCGACCTGCTCCCCTCCGCTCCGCGCGCCGCTCTCCCCGTCATCCGCACGCAGGGAGGCGCGCCGACCGTCGGCATCTCTGCGGTAGCGGGTGAAGGGGTACGAGAGCTGCTCGAGACCCTATGGCAGACGCTCCAGTCCGCAGTCCCGACGAGCTAGCGGCGTACCTCGGAATCGCGGCGATTCCGGGGATCGGCGCGGCACGGCTGCGCACCTTGCTCGTGGCGTTCGGCAGCGCGGCGGGCGCGGCGCGCGCGCCCCACGGCGCCATCGCCGCGCTGCCCGGCTTCACGCGCGCCGCCGCGACCGCGGTTCGCGCGGTGTCGTCGCGCGCGGGACTCGCCGTTCTGGCGCAGCTCGACAGGCTCGGCGCCGTGGCGATGCTCGCGGACGACCCGCTGTTTCCGCCGTTGCTCGCCGAAGTTCCCGACCCGCCGCCGCTGGAACTGGTCGAGAACCCCGACA
>CBFHAJ010000086.1:0-15943 GCA_965653495.1 uncultured bacterium
GCGCGTCGGTATCGACGTCGTCGAGGCGCTTTAGGTACAGGCAGCCCTTCCCCGCCTGGTGCGGGCCCAGCGCTTGTCACGATCCTTGGCGTAATACCGCCCGCCGAGGGTGGAGATCACCGGGGTTGGGGGCCCCAGCCCCGAGCCCCGACCCCCGAGCCCCTCCATCAACTCCTCCATGAATCCCAACGCCGACTGCGGCGGCGCATCGCGCCCGTCGAGCCACGCATGGATCGCCACCGGCAGCTCGTGCCGGCGCCCGAGTGCGACGGCCGCCAGGAGATGTTTGTCCAGCGCATGCACCCCGCCGGTGCCGATCAGCCCTATGAGGTGGAGGGTGCCGTTCCGCTTCTTGACCTGCTCGCACAGCTGCACCAGTGGTGGCAGGCGGAAAAACTCTCCCGACGCGATTGCCTGCGAAATGCGCACGATGTCCTGCGGCACGACTCGGCCGGCGCCCAGGTTCAGGTGACCCACCTCGCTGTTGCCCATCTGGCCTTCGGGGAGTCCGACGGCGAGGCCGGAGGCATGGAGGAGCGTGCGCGGCGCCCGCTCCCACAGTCGATGCCACACGGGCGTGCGCCCGAGCTCCACGGCGTTGCCTTCGCGGCCGGGACGAAAGCCCCAGCCGTCGAGCACGATCAGGACGACCGGGGTGCGCGGCCCATGCCTCTTTGCCATATTGGAGGGAATGCAATCTAGCCGGGCCCTCCGCGCCCTTCCAGCTGTCCTGTTGTTCGCGCTCCCGCCCTCCCTCGCCGCCCAAGCACGCTTTCGTGTGACCACCGACGGTGCGTGGTTCTACCAGGAGGCAGGGGGCAAGCGCCTCGCGCGGGTGGCGCGCGGCGCGATCCTGGTGGGCGGCGATACCCAGGACGACTGGCAGGGCGTCACGCTCGAGGGCTGGATTTTCGCGACGTCGGTCGGCCCCACGCCGCGCGCCGGCTTCGACCTGGCCGTCACGCGCGCACCCGAGGAGAACCTGCGCTCCGCGCCGGCGGGCGCCCTGATCGGCAAGCTGCCCCAGGGCTTTCTCCTCAACAAGGTGGCCGAGGGCACGTCGGGAAACTGGGTGCACGTGCTGCGTGCCGGCTGGGTCGAGAAATCCGCGGTCGAATCGGTCACACAGGTGGCGAGTGTGCGGGCGACTCAGGACAGCGACACATCCTCGCGTGCCGCGCAGGCGCGGCTGACCCCGGGGCGAAGCCCCGGAGTAGACACCTCCGAGGCCCCGGGCCGTCGGCCCGGGGTCATCCGAGCCGATACGGCCACCGGCGCCCTCGACCCAAGCCGGGTCGAGTCGGCGCGGCGCACGGTCCTGTACCGCGCGCCCGAGGGCGCGCCTTCGGGCACGCTCGCTCCGTCGGCGCCTCTGCGCGTGCTCGGCCGCTCGGGCGACTGGACGCGCGTGGAGCTCGAGGGCTGGGTGAAGAGCGGCGATCTCGAGATCGCGCCGCCCGGAGTGCTGATGGGCATCACAGCGGCGGAGCTGCGCGCCGAGCCGCAGCGCTACGTGGGCCAGGTACTCCGCTGGACCCTGCAGTACATCTCCGAGCAGCAGGCGGACGAGCTGCGTCCGGAGATTCCCAACGGGGCGCGCTACTTTCTCGCGCGAGGACCGCTGCCCGAGCACGGGTTCGTCTACGTGCTCGTGCCCGACTCGAAGCGTGCCCAGCTCGAGAGCCTTGCGCCCCTCGCCACCATCCAGGTCACGGCGCGTGTGCGCACCGGGCGCACGCGGTTCCTCGGGAATCCGGTGCTCGACCTGATCAGCCTCGAGACACTTCCATGAATGAGATCCTGCGCGACCGGTTGCTGCGGAAGCTCGAAGTCCTCCCCGACGACAAGGCCTACCAGGTGCTCGACTACATCGAGTTCCTCGAGTCGCGCTTTGCGACCCGTAAGGCGGGCGCGCCCGCATTCCAGAAAGTGGCGGAGACGCTCGAAGACACGATGCGCGCGGGCCGCGTCCCGGTGACGGTGATCAAGGGCACCATGGACGCCGTGAGCAAAGCGGGGAAGTTCCTCGAGGGCCTGGCCGCGGCCGGAAAGGCCGCGGTAGAAGAAGCGTCGAAGAAGGCGTCCGAGCCGGAGGCGCCGCGCCAGAAGGTTGAGGAAACGCCCTCGGGCCAGTAACTTTCGCCATGGGAACCTTCCGTCCGACCGTCGCACTCACCTTCGACGACGTCTTGCTGGTGCCGCGGCACTCCACGGTGCATCCGCGCAACGTCGACATCCAATCCCGCTTTACCCGCCGTTTGCCGCTGCGCCTGCCGCTCGTAGCCGCGGCCATGGACACGGTCACCGAGGCGGAGATGGCGATCGCCATGGCGCGCGAGGGCGGGATCGGCGTGATCCATAAGAACATGCCGGTGGACCGCCAGGCCGCCGAGGTGGACAAGGTCAAGCGCAGCGAGTCGGGGATGATCCTGCACCCGATCACGCTCGGCCCGGACCGCCCGTTGCGCGAGGCGATCCATTTGATGGAGCGGTTCCGCATCTCCGGCGTCCCCATCGTGGACGCTGCCGGCCGGCTGGTCGGCATCATCACCAACCGCGATCTGCAGTTCGAGCGCCAGCTCGACCGCCCGATCCGCGACGCGATGACGAAGGATCGACTGGTGACGGCACCGGTGGGAACGACGCTGGAGGAGGCCGAGCGCACGCTCGCGAAGCACCGCATCGAGAAGCTCCCCGTGGTGGACGAGCGCGGCGTGCTGAAGGGCCTCATCACCATCAAGGACATCTTCAAGCGCCGCCAGTTTCCCAACGCCAACAAGGATGAGCACGGCCGCCTGCGCGTGGCCGCGGCGGTCGGCGGGACGCCGGACGCGCTGGGGCGCGCCCGGGCCCTGCTGGACGCGGGCTGCGACGTAATCGTGGTCGATTCGGCGCACGGCCACTCGGAGGGCGTGCTCAAGACGGTCGAGTGCCTGCGCGAGTCGTTCCCCGACGCGCAGCTCGTGGGCGGCAACGTGGCGACGGAGGGCGGGGCGCAGGCGCTGGTCGAGCGCGGCGTCGACGCGGTCAAGGTCGGGGTGGGGCCCGGGTCCATCTGCACCACGCGCGTCGTGACGGGGGTCGGAGTGCCGCAGATCACCGCGATCATCGATGCGGTGCGCGGGGCGGGGGACGTCCCGGTGATCGCCGACGGGGGCATCAAGTACTCGGGCGACGTGGTGAAGGCGCTCGCCGCCGGCGCCGAGAGCGTGATGATGGGCTCGATGCTCGCCGGGACCGAGGAGAGCCCTGGAGAGTCGTTCCTGCTCGAGGGCCGGCGCTTCAAGGTGATCCGCGGCATGGGCAGCCTGGGCGCCATGGAGGAGGGCTCCGCCGATCGCTACTTCCAGGAGGGGGAGGTCTCGCCCGCCAAGCTCGTCCCGGAAGGCATCGAGGGGCGGGTGCCCTACAAGGGTCCCGTGACCGACGTCATTTTCCAGATGGCCGGCGGCTTGCGCAGCGGGATGGGCTACTGCGGGGTGTGCGACATCAAAGCGCTGCGCACCGAAACGGAATTCATTCAGGTCACGAGCGCGGGCCTGCGCGAGTCACATCCGCACGACGTCGTCATCACCCGCGAAGCGCCCAACTACAGTCTTTAGGAAGGAATCACCCGCGCTGTCTTGACAGGCTTTCGGGCGCGGCCTACTCTAGCGCCCGACTCCCCACTGGCCGGCTCCCCCTCGCTCGAGGTGCGCATGAATCTGCTCCGCCGCAAGAGCGTCACCGACCTGCAGACCGAAGCGCAAACCGACCATAGCCTGAAGCGAGCGCTGGGCGCCCTGAACCTCACGATGCTGGGGATCGGCGCCATCATCGGCACCGGTATCTTCGTGCTCACGGGGACCGTCGCCGCGCAGAACGCCGGCCCCGCCGTGGTGCTGTCGTTCGTGCTCGCGGGCGTCGCGTCGATCTTCGCGGCGCTGTGCTACTCGGAGTTCGCGTCCCTCGTTCCGATGGCCGGGAGTGCCTACACCTATGGCTATGCGACCTTGGGGGAGCTCTTCGCCTGGATCATCGGCTGGGACTTGATCCTCGAGTATGCCCTCGGCGCGGTGACAGTGGCGATCGGTTGGTCCGGCTACGTGGTGAGCTTCCTGAAAGACATCGGGATCACCGTGCCCTGCTCGCTCGCCGCGGCGCGGGGCGTCGTGGCGCCGCAGTGTACGGAACCGGCCGTTTTCAACCTGCCTGCCGTGATCATCATCGCCATCGTCACCACGCTGCTCGTGATCGGCATCAAGGAATCTGCAAACGTCAACAACGTGATCGTGTTCATCAAGGTCGCAGTAGTGATCCTCTTCATTCTACTCGCGGCTCGCGCGATCAATACGGCCAACTGGCATCCCTTCATTCCCCCGAATGAGGGTCCCCACAAGTTTGGCTTGGACGGCGTATTGTCAGGGGCGGGTGTCGTGTTCTTCGCATACATCGGCTTCGACGCGGTCTCCACCGCCGCCCAGGAGGCGAAAAACCCTCAGCGCGACATGCCGATCGGCATCATCGGCTCGCTGCTGATCTGCACCGTGCTGTACATCCTCGTGTCGGCCATCGCGACCGGCGTCATGAGCTACAAGGACCTGAATGTGCCGGATCCGATCGCTGTCGCGGCAGACCGGGCCGGCCTCGGATGGATGGCCTCGCTGATCAAGCTCGGCGCGATTGCAGGACTGTCGTCGGTGATCCTGGTGATGTTGCTCGGCCAGTCGCGCGTGTTCTATTCGATGGCTCGAGACGGGTTGCTATGGGAATTCGTCAACAAGGTCCACCCCAAGTTCCAGACACCCTACATCACCTCGATCGTCACTGGGGTCATAGTGGCGTTCTTCGCCGCCATCCTGCCCATTTACGATGCCGCGAGCCTCGTGTCCATCGGTACGTTGCTCGCGTTTGTGATCGTCTCCATCGGTGTCTTGGTGTTGCGGCGGCGCGAGCCCAACCTACCGCGGGCGTTCAAGACACCGGCGGTGTACATCGTTGCACCGCTAGGCGCCCTTTTTGCGCTCCTGCTGATGTGGCGTCTCTCCAACGCCACGTGGCTTCGGCTCCTGATCTGGTTCCTGTTCGGCATGGCCGTGTACTGGAGCTACGGCAAGAACCACTCGAAGCTGGCGAGTAAGGGTTGATGACGCGCCGTCGTTTCGCGTGGCTTGGTCTCTGGACGTTCTTGGGGCTGGTTTCCGGTGCCCAGCTCTTCTTCGCCGAGCAGAGGCTCGCGCTGCATCCCCGAGCTTGGTGGCAGGTGTTCGCCACCACGTTACCGGCGTGGTACGTGTGGGGAGCCCTCGCGCTCGTCGTCGCGTGGCTGGGCCGCCGCTTCCGCGTCGACCGCGCCACCTTCGGCCGCCATTTCTTCATCCATCTCGGCGCGAGCCTCGACCTCGCCCTTGTGCAGCTGTTGGCCGCGGTCGGCACCCAGGACCTGGTGCATCTCGCCGTCGGAGAGCCGTTCGCGTTCGGGCAGAAGCTGGTCGACAACTTCACGCAGTTCTATCACTGGAACGTTCTGCTGTACTGGACCATCCTCGCGGTGGTGCACGCCATCGACTATCACCGCGATCTGGAGGAGCGCCGCGCGGCGCTGGCGGACCTAGAGACCAGGCTCGCCGCGCGCCCAGTGGCGGAGCGGCTCCTGGTCGAGAATGGCGGCCGCAGCTTCTTTGTGCGGGCGAGTGACGTCGACTGGATAGAGGCGGCGAGGAATTACGTGCGGCTGCACGCGGGCGACCGCACGCACGTCATGCGGTCCACCCTCAGCGCCCTCGAGCAGCGGCTCGACCCGGAGCGGTTTCGTCGAGTGAGCCGGTCGGCGCTCGTGAACCTGGACCGTGTGCGCGAGTTGCAGCCTTGGTTCCACGGCGATGCGATCGTCATCCTCGAGAGTGGAGCCCGGGTCAGCCTGAGCCGCCGCTACCGCCGCAACCTGCTCACTCCGGCAGCGCCCTAGCCCCTCTCGTCCCGCCCGCAGTCCCGCTCGTCCCGGGGTCATTGGGCACCGTGGCCCGCGCCCGCAATTTCCATCATGACGTTGTTTGCCACCAAGCCGATCGCCGCGCTTCGCGCCGAGGCCGCGGCGGCGGGAGAGCATGCGCTCACGCGGGCCCTGGGCGCGCTCAATCTCGTCACGGTCGGCATCGGCGCCGGCAACGGCGCCGGCCTGTGCGAGATCTCCGGGCCGGTCGGCGCGCTGTACGCCGGCCCCGCCGTTCCCCTCTCCATGATCGTCGTGGGCATCGCCTGCTCGTTCGCGGGGCTGTGTTACGCCGAGATGGCGAGCGCCGTGCCGGTGGCGGGCAGTGCCTACACGTACGCCTACGCCACCATGGGCGAGTTCGCGGCCTGGGTCATCGGGTGGGACCTGGTGCTCGAGTACGCGGCGGGCGCGGCGACGGTGGGTGTGGGGTGGTCGGGACACTTCGTGTCCCTCCTGGCGCTGTTCGGCGTGCACATTCCCGCGAACCTCACCGCGCCGCCGACCCAGTGGTGCACCGCCGGCCAGGTGGCCGCCCAGATTGCGGGGTGCGCGCACGCCGGCCTGAACGCGACCGGCGCGATCATGAATCTCCCGGCCATCGCCATCGTGATCGTCATGTCCGCCGTGCTCGTGATCGGCATCCGCGAGTCGGCGCGCGTCAACACGCTCATCGTCATCCTCAAGGTCGCCATCGTCCTGCTCGTGGTGCTGGTGAGCCTGCCACACGTGGATCCGGCCAACTGGAGGCCCTTCATCCCCCCCAACGCCGGTGAGTGGGGCACGTACGGCTGGTCGGGTGTGCTGCGCGGGGCGGGCCTGGTGTTCTTTGCTTACATCGGCTTCGACACGGTGTCGACCGCGGCCCAGGAATCGAAGAACCCCCAGCGCGACATGCCGATCGGCATCCTTGGCTCACTCGTGGTGTGCACGGTGCTCTACGTCGTGATGTCGGCCGTGCTGGTGGGGATGGTGCCGTACAAGGAGCTGAACCTGCCGGCCCCGGTGGCCTACGCGATCGAGCGGATCGGTGCGCCGTGGTGGATTCGGGTGTCGATCGACCTCGGGGCGGTCCTGGGGATTGGATCTGTGATCCTCGTGATGCTGCTGGGACAGTCGCGCGTGTTCTACTCGATGTCACGCGACGGGCTGCTCGGCGCGTGGGCCGGCAAGGTGCATCCGCGGTTTCGCACCCCGTACCTCTCCACGATCTACACCGGGATCGCCGTCTGCTTCGCGACCGGCCTGCTGCCGCTGCAGGTGCTCGGGACGTGGGTCAACATCGGCACGTTGCTCGCGTTCGTGTTGGTGTGCGCCGGCGTGTGGGTGCTGCGGCACACGCGGCCGGACCTGGAGCGACCGTTCCGCGCGCCCCTCGTGCCGCTCGTCCCGCTGCTCGGCATCGTCTCCTGCCTGGGGCTCATGCTGACCCTTCCGTTGGATACCTGGATCCGGCTGGCCGTGTGGCTGGTGATCGGGCTCATCGTCTACTTCAGCTACAGCAGGAAGCACAGCAGGCTGCAGGCCTAGACGCTCTCCGGCGGGCTCCGTTAGTTTGCGCCATGGCGCGACGCGCGCGGTGGCGGACGATCTGGCTGCTCGGTGCGGCAGCCGCGGCAACAGGGGCCTGCGGCGGCAGCAGCAGCACCACCGTGCATCAGCCGCCGTGTCCTACGTACTTCGGCGGGCTGGCGCAGACCGACAGCCTGTACGGGTTGTTCCATCTGGTCTCGTACTGTCTGGACACGCTGCCCGAGCATGGCCCTCCCTCCGACACCGGGCACGTCACCCTCAGCCGCGGGACCTCGGCGAACTCTTTCGTGGCCGTGCTGGCGACTCAGGGTCAGCCGCCCGAGAGCATCCTGGGTACGTACACGGACCCGCTGCCGGACTCGCTCCACGTGATCGGCGTGGTCAAGGTGTCGGGCCTGGCGGCCGCAGTAGAGTTGTTCGGCAGGTTCAAGCTGCAGCAGAACACGCTGTCGGTGAGCGGGAACCTGGCGGGAAGGTTGTTGTCCTTCAGCGGGACCCGCACGCCATAGCCCTTCGCGACCCGGCAGTGTCCAGCAACGGAGTATCCATTCCCGCCGAGCGGGTGCGCGCCGCGGGAGACGTCGCGGCGGTGCTCGCGTCCGGCAAGCGCGTCGCACTCACCACCCATGTCAACGCCGATGGCGACGGCGTGGGGAGCGAGGTGGCGCTGTGGCACCTCCTCACCGCGCGCGGGCTCAAGGCGAGCATCGCCAACCCGACCCCCATTCCTGAGCGGTTCCATTTCCTGGTCCCGAACGGGGCGGATCACTCGGACCGCGCCACGCGCGAGATCGAAGCCGCCGACGTCGTGATCGTGCTCGACATCTCGGATCTGAGCCGCCTGGGCGATCTGGCGCGCGCCATCACGCACTCGCACGCAGTCGCCTGCATCGATCACCACGTGAGCGGCGGATCGCTCCCTGGCGGCCCGCGGCTGGTGGCGCCTGAGGCCGCCGCCACTGCGGAGCTGGTGTTCGACCTGGCGACCGCGCTCGAGTGGCCGCTCCCGCCGGCGGCGGCGCGGGCGCTGTACGTCGGGATCCTGACCGACACCGGCGCATTCCGGTTCGCCAACACCACCCCCCGCGTGCTGCGGGTGGCGGGCGCGTTGCTCGAGCGCGGCGTGGATCCCGAGTCCATCTACGAGTCCGTGTACGCCAGCGCTCCCGAAGGCCGGGTGCGCCTCATGGCCGAGGTATTGGAGACGCTCGTGGTCGAGCCGGAGCGCGGCCTGGCCTGGGTGACCGTCCCTCCGGACGCGATGCAGCGCCACCATGCCACCGCCGACGATCTGGACGGCATCGTGGAATACCCCCGCTCCATCGCCGGCGTGCGGCTCGCGCTGCTGTTCCGCCAGCTGGCCAACGGGAAGGTCAAAGTGAGCTTCCGCTCGCTGGGCGACGTGGACGTGGCCGAGCTGGCGCACCGGTTTGGTGGAGGGGGACATCGCAAGGCGGCTGGCGCCTCGCTCGACGGCTCGCTCCCTGAGGCACAGGGGAAGGTGCTCGCGGCCGCGCGCGAGTACCTCGGTCGCTAGCCCGGCGCGAGTGCGCGCGCTCACCGCTCGCCCTACGGGCGCGGGGTCGTCTGCCCTCACGGCCCTGATCGGCACCCGGTTGCCGATCCTGCTGCTCGGCGCCATCGCCGTCACCATCGTCGGAACGATCCCCGCGCCCACGGCGGAGGCGCTGTGGCGCGTGTCGCCGAACGAGTTGGCGAATCTTCAGGCGCGCTGGGACACGGACTTCTACCATCAGATTGCCACCACCGGCTATCGCTGGGACCGGTCGGTGTTTCTCCACCAGAACGTCGTGTTCTTCCCGCTCTATCCACTGTTGATGCGCTGGGGCGGAGCGGTGCTGGGCGGCCATCCACTGCTCGCGGGAACGATCATTTCGCTGGCGGCATTCAGCGGCGCGATCGCGCTCTTGTATCGACTCGCGGCACTCGAGCTGGGTGAAGAGAAAGCATGGCCGGTGATTCTGCTCGCGTCGACGTACCCGTACGCGGTGTTCTATTCCGCCGTCTATACCGAGTCCTTGTTCCTGTTCCTCACGGTCGCCGCGTTCTACGCCATGCGACGCGGCCACCTGCTCCCTGCAGCGCTCGCCGGCGTCGCGGCGGGGCTCACCCGTCCGAATGGTTTCTGGCTGGCGCTCCCGCTGTTATGGATGGCAGCGCCTCCCCCCGCAGGCTCGTGGTGGCGGCGGAAGTGGCGTGTCGCGCCTGTCCTTGCTGCCCTGGCACCGCTCGCCGGCGTCGTGATCTTCTCGGCGTATCTGTACCTGCAGTTCGGCGACGCCTTGGCGTGGATGCACGGCCAGGCCGCCTGGGGCATGCCGCTGCTGGGCCGCGGTCCCGCGCCCGACCCGGCACGAACCGCCGAGGATCTGCGCGTCAAGCTGAGCGAAGTGCTGGTCTACACCGGCGACATCGCGGCTTTCTTCTGGGCCACGTGGTCGATCCTGCCCGTCGCCCGACGCATCGGCGTGGCGTACGCGCTGTGGATCGCCATCAACATCTTCCCACCGGTGGCCGCGCATCTCTTCATTTCACTCGGCAGGTTTACGGCGGTTCTGTTCCCCCTGTTCTTCTGGCTCGCGTTGGTGGTCCCGCGCCCCCGCGTCGCCCGGTTGGCGGCAGCGTTCGCCGCGTGCCAGGCGCTGCTCGCCGTGGGTTTCTTCTTGTGGCGACCGGTCGTTTGACCCCTTGCCGCCCGCCCGCGCGGGCGACAGCGTTGTCCGACCTTCCCACTTCCGGAGCAACATGAAGCGCGTCCTGCAGGCGCTGGTGGTGATCGTGCTCGTCCTCGCTGTCGTGGCCATCCTCCGTACGCTGAGCTCTCATTCGCTCCAGCCCGAAGTGACGCCGGTGGCGGCGGAGCCGCTCGACACGACGGCCCTGGCCGAGCGTCTCGCGGGTGCGCTGCGCTTCAAGACGGTCTCGTTCCAGGATTCGAGCCAGTTCGACCCACGGGAGTTCGACGGCCTGCAGCGCTACCTGCGGACGACGTTCCCCAAGGTTCACGCGACGCTCGCCCTCGAGAAGGTGAACGGCTATGGGCTGCTGTACACCTGGCACGGGTCGGACTCGACGCTGGCGCCGGTGCTGCTGCTGGCGCACCAGGACGTCGTCCCGATCGAGCCGGGGACAGAGGGACGCTGGACCGAGCCGCCGTTCGCGGGCCGCATCTCGGGCGGTTACGTGTGGGGGCGCGGAGCGCTCGACGACAAGGGCAGCCTCGTGGGACTCTTCGAGGCCGTCGAGCACCTCCTCGCGGCCGGGGGGGGGGCGAAGCCCCGGCGCACGGTGTTGATCGCGTCCGGCTACGATGAGGAGGTCGGCGGTCGCCGCGGGGCCGGGCGCATCTCCGAGCTGCTGGCGACGCGCAACGTGCATCCCGAGTTCGTACTCGACGAGGGCGGTGCGCTCACCACGGGTCTCATGACGGGCGTGGCCGCACCGGTCGCGCTCGTCGGCATCGCGGAGAAGGGCTATGTGACCGTGGAGCTGGTCGCGCATGCCGAGGGGGGACACTCATCGATGCCCGCGGGCGAGACGGCCGTGGGAATTCTCGCCGAGGGGCTCGTCCGGCTCGAGCGGCGCCAGATGCCGCGGGCGATTCGCGGGCCCACGGCGGATCTGTTCGACTACGTCGGCCCTGAAATGCCGTTCGTCCCCCGCCTGGTGATGGCCAACCGCTGGCTGCTAGGCGGGATCCTCGCGGCGCAATTCGGCAGGAGCCCCCAGGGCAACGCGATGGAGCGCACGACCACGGCGCCCACCGTGCTGCAGGCAGGTGTGAAGGAAAACGTGCTGCCCTCGACGGCGCGCGCGCTCGTGAATTTCCGGATCCTGCCGGGCGACAGCATCGACGGCGTGCTCGAGCACGTGCGGCGCACCGTGGCGGACTCGCGCATCAGCGTGAGCGCCCTCCAGGGAGCCTTGGTCAATCCGTCCGGCGTGACCAGTGTCAATGGCGAGCCGTTTCGGCTGCTGGCGCGCACCATCCGCCAGGTGGTGCCCGGCACGGTAGTGGCGCCGTGGCTGGTGGTCGGCGGGACCGACTCGCGCTACTACGCCCGCCTCACGCCCAACGTGCTGCGATTCGTGGGAGCCACGCTCGGCAAGGACGACCTGCGGCGGGTGCACGGCATCGACGAGCGGGTGGGCGTCCAGTCGTACGCCGATGCTGTGCGGATCTACATCCAGCTGCTCAGGAACGCAGCCCTGTAGCGACGAGCCGGGCCGGCGCCACCCGCAGGGCGCGCCCCGTGGGCCATAGGGCGCCGGCGAGTGCCGCGGCTGCAAGGAGCGGCGCGAACTGCAGCGCCGCCGCCGGGTCCCAGAGAGGGACTCCGGCGGCGATGGATGCGATGGCTCCCCAGACGAACAGCCCGCCCCACAACCCGATGGCGGTCCCCGCGATCGCGACGCCGGCGGCCCGCCGCACCACGTAGCTCCAAATATGGCGGCGTCGCGCTCCGACTGAGCGTCGCAGCCCCACCTCGTAAAGCAACGAAGCGATCCACAACCGCATGACGACGAGCGCTCCGAGCGTCGCGATTGCGAAGATGACCCAGCCCTCAAAGCTCAGCATGCGCTCGAACCATCGCAGGGGGCCGGACTGCTGGGTGAACACTCGCCCGGCCGGCATGCGATTCACCTGCATGGCACCCACCGCAGCGGTGACAGCGGAGTCGGTCACTCCGCGCACGTATAAGTCGAGCGCAGCAGCAGGATGTTGGAGCACACTCACATACACTGCGTCGCGCGGCATGACGCCGCCACCGAAGGCGGCAGCGCGCTGATCGTCCACGACCCCGACGACGCGATACCACTGAGGGTCCGCCGCCCCGATGAGAATCTGCCGGCCCACCGCCTCGCCGTGTTGGAAATGGTGCGCCGCGAGCCAATGGCTCACGACGGCCACTCGCGGCGCCGCCCAGTCGTCCCTCTGTCCAATGCCGCGACCGGAGAGGACCGGCAGGCCCAGCAGGCGGAAGGTGTCAGGACTCACCAGATAATGCGCTGCCTGGACCGGTTGGAGCGGGAGAAAGATGCCGCCTTCGAAGCAAGAGCCGCAGTCGGTGGTGAGGAAGTCCACCATCCCCAGCCCCACCAGCGTTCCGGGGCTGGTCAGGCTCACCGGGCCGGTGCGGCGCGCGGCGAGACGGTGTAGCAACTCGGCGTAACGAGCGGCCCTGGTTGGAGGATGCGAGTCCGCCGCGCTCAGCTGATAGACCTCACCGCTCGGGTCGCGCGCGGGAGCTGACTCCGTAAGACGCGCGGCCTCTCGCTCGAGCAGGGTCGC
The DNA here is from genome assembly GCA_965653495.1 of uncultured bacterium. Classification (GTDB taxonomy): domain Bacteria; phylum Gemmatimonadota; class Gemmatimonadetes; order Gemmatimonadales; family GWC2-71-9; genus AG41. The sequence goes on from CBFHAJ010000086.1 coordinate 12,819, forward strand.
GGCGCCGAGCACCGTGAGGCTGAGGCCGAGCTGCAGTGCCGGGACGGATAACTGAAGGGGCTTGCCGCTCGCCCCGGGGAGCGGAGAGGTACGACGTGGGAGCGCCAACGGGAGCAGGGTACCGAGCACCATCGCTCCGAGCGTCGCGCCGATCGCGACCAGGCTGACGAAGCTGGTGGCTGCTCCCACGCGTGCGGGCCAGGCGGACACCGCCAGCCGGGCCGCGATGGCGCCGCTGGCTCCGCCCACGCACAAGGCTGACGCCGCGATGAGGCCGATCTCGAGCAGGCCGCCCGCGAGCACGTCCCGGCGCGACGCTCCGACCGCCCGGCGCACCTTGACCTCAACCTCACGTTCTGTGGCCCGCGCCGCTGACACCGACAGTAGCGTGAGGCCCGCGATACCAAGCACGCCTGCGGCCACGCCGAGCAGCAAGCGGAAGAGCCAGACGAGCGCCGAGTGCTGAATGTCGCCAGGAGTCCAGGCGAAACTGCTCCAGGACATGCCGAGGTCGCCGCCCCGCACGGGTGCGAGGACGAGGCGCGGAGCGAAACTGGGCGGGCCGGGGCCAACGAGCGAGGTGATGGGCAGCAGGGCGGCGAAGGCGAGCGCGGCCGTGGTGGCGAGCAGCAGACCGGTGCCGCGGTGCGCGCGCAGGCCCCAAAGCGCCGGTGCCCCGATGCGGCGGACCAACAGTTGGAGTGCCACGATGCAAAACCTAGCTCAGCGGGCCGGGCTCCACATCCGTATTCTCGTGATACCTTACGTCATCACGCAACGGGAGCTGCCATGAGACCGTACCTCGCCCTTGTCGTCGCCGCTGGTTTGACGCTCTCGGCTTCGGCCGCCCGCGCGCAGGACGCGCCCGCGGGCCGGCGCCCCGGCCGGCGCATGGAGATGCTGTTCAAAGACATCACCCTCACCCCCGACCAGCGCGCCAAGATCGATTCGATCCAGGGTCATTACCGGGACCAGATGCCCTCGTTTACGCCGGGGAGCCCGCCCGATTCCGCGACGCGGGAGAAGATCCGGGGCCTGTTCCAGCGCGAGCGCGACGACATTCGCGCGGTGCTCACGTCTGATCAACAGAAGGTGTACGACAAGAACGTGGCCGAGATGCGCCCGCGGCGACCCGGCGGGTCCTGAGATCGTCGCCAGCGATCACTCGAAGCATTGTTGAGTGCGGTCGATCCCGCGCACGACGAAGATCGCGAGCACAACGGCGATCATTCCCACCGCACTGACGACCATGCCGAGGTCAGCCGCCTGGGCGAGCTCGGCGGGCGTACGGGCGTCGCGGGTGAGAAATGCGAGCAGCCATCCTGACACCACCCAGGTCACTGAAATTCCCCACCACCACGCGAGCAGCTGCGGTGGGGGCAGGCTGTCGTAGCCATCGCGGTCGTTGAGCGATGCGCTGCGCAGCCACAGGTCGCGCATCACCGCGTAGGGCCGAACCAGATTGACGAAGGGAATGAGCCAGTAGCCGACCGCCCAGGCGCGGGGGAAGCGGGACCGCTTCGAGCCCACGAGCGTGAGGTTGCCGTACGCGCGGTACAGCCACGCCAGCCACACGATCGCGGCGCCGAGAAACGCCGCCCATTTCAGTCGATCGATGGTCTGGTACTGGGCGTCGCGCGCGGCCGCCTCCGCTGCCACGAGTGGCGCGCCCGCGGCGACGCGGTCGAGCCACGAGCGTCGGGCCAGGTCGGACGCGATCGTCCCGGCCTCGAGCGCGAGGCACCCGCACAGCAGGTAAGTGGTCCAGCGCGCCACCGATCGCTCCGCCCGGCGCGCCGTTCCCAGGACGTCAGGGCTGGACAGTTGCTGCGGCATGCTCGCACCACGCGTGAGGCGGCCACCTAGGGGCGCGTGCAATCTGCGTGCCCCACTCACCATCGCCTCATTACCTTTATCCCCTGTGCCTGCTCCTGACACCCTGCAGGCGCGCGTCGAGCGCGCCCTGTCCCAGCTCACGAACCCCCGGCGGGGAAGTGACGTCCTCGCGGCGGGCATGGTCAAGGACCTCGCCATCGACGACACCGGGGCTGTGTCCTTTACCTTCCTGCTGGGCCGGGACGATCCCGGCTCGCTGGCGCGCGACGTCCGCAAGGCGGTGCAGGCGGTGCCGGGTGTCACCGCCGTTCGCGTCAACGTCACCGATGCGAGTGCGCCTGCGGGACAAACCGCGCAGCGCGCACCACGCACGGACACCGGCAACGTTCCCCCGCCGCCCACACCGGTCGAGCTCCCTCATTTGGGCAGGGTTCTGGCGGTCTCATCGGGGAAGGGGGGGGTGGGCAAGTCGACGGTGTCGGCCAACGTCGCGGTCGCGCTGGCGCGCGCCGGCCAGCGCGTGGGTCTCATGGATGCGGACATCTACGGGCCCAACATCCCGCGCATGATGGGCGTGGATCAGAAGCCCGAGGTGCGCGCTGGACGCATCCAGCCCCGCGCCGCGCACGGCGTGAAAGTCATGTCGCTCGGCCTGATCGTGGAGCGCGACGCGCCCGCGATCTGGCGCGGGCCCATCATCATGAAGGTGATCCAACAATTCTTGCGCGACGTTGATTGGGGAGAGCTGGACTACTTTCTCGTGGACCTGCCGCCGGGCACCGGCGACGCGCAGCTGTCGCTCGCGCAAACGGTGCACATCCGGGGCGCGGTGATCGTCACGACGCCGCAAGAGGTGGCCGTGGGCGACAGCCTGCGCGGCGCCAAAATGTTCGAGCGAGTGGGAGTTCCGGTCCTCGGCGTGGTGGAGAACATGAGCTACTACGTGTGCCCGCATTGCGGCGAGCGGAGCGAGATCTTTCTCTCGGGTGGCGGGACGCGCCTCGCGGACGAGCTCGGCGTCCCGCTGCTCGGCCAGGTGCCGCTCCAGGCAAACCTGGCGGATCTCGCCGATGCCGGACGCCCCATCGTCGTGGCCGAGCCGGCCTCGCCCGCCGCACAGGCGCTCGGCGCCGTGGCCCGCCGCGTGGCCGACGCGCTCGCCGCCGCCGCGCGCTGACGTGCGGCTCCTCGCCGCGCTGCTCCTCCTGCAGGGTTTCCCAAGAGAACGACCCGAGCTGCGCGCCGGTCTCGACACGCTCTACAGCGGTGGCTTCCCCGTGGCCGCGGCG